>JBEGNC010000046.1:0-9072 GCA_041182705.1 Actinomycetota bacterium
GCGATGAGGATTCGAGTTGGGTTCATGTGCCTCGAGTCGGATTCGAACCGACACTATACGGTTTTTGAGACCGTCCTCTCTACCGTTGGAGTACCGAGGCGAGGAGCGCTTAGTTTAGCGATATGCCGGAGCCACGCCACTCACCGCGTCACCAATGCAATGCACGCGCATCGCATTGGTAGATCCAGGTATCCCTGGCGGTGAGCCAGCCACAATCATGATGAATTCACCCTTACTTACCCGATTCTTTTCCAACAAGATTGCATCTACTTGCTTGACCATTTGATCGGTCGTCTCAACAAGTGGCGTGATGAAAGTTTCGACGCCCCAAGAAAGTGCGAGCTGGTGATACGTAGTCTCGTCTGGAGTAAATGCGACTATCGGAATATTGGATCGCAGACGCGACATCCGGCGCGCTGAGTCTCCAGTCTTCGTGAAGGTTGCCAGGACTTTCGCGCCGATCACGCGACCCACCTCAGTAGCAGCCTTGGTTATAGCGCCACCTTTGGTCTTCGGGTCGTGCTGCAGCGCTGGAATCAAGTGGAGGGCGTCGGTCTCAGTCTTCTCGATGATGCGACTCATCGTCTGTACAGTTTCAATTGGGAAACTTCCAACACTGGTCTCCCCTGAGAGCATCAAGGCATCGGCGCCATCAAGGACGGCATTGGCGCAATCCGTAGCTTCAGCTCTAGTTGGCCTTGAGTTAACAATCATCGAGTCGAGCATTTGGGTAGCAACTATTACCGGCTTTGCTTCCTCACGAGCAAGGGTAATGCATCGCTTCTGTACTAACGGAATATCCTCAATCGGCATCTCAACGCCAAGATCACCACGAGCAACCATGATGCCATCAAAGGCTTTGACAATCTCTTCTAGATTTTCCACCGCCTGCGGTTTCTCAATCTTCGCAATTACCGGACGACGGATGCCAACTTCTTCCATAATCTTATGTACACCATCGATGTCGCGCGCGCTTCTCACAAAAGATAGCGCGATAAAGTCTGCGCCTGCCTTCAATCCCCAGCGGAGATCCTCAATATCCTTTTCAGATAAGGCCGGTACCGAGACGGCAACGCCTGGAAGATTAAGGCCCTTGTTGTTGGAGATTGGACCAGGCTCGATACATCGGGTTACAACATCATTCCCCTTGACTTCCACAACTTCTACTGTGACTTTTCCATCGTCGATCAGGATGCGATCGCCTTTCTTGCAGTCTCTAGGTAAATCCTTATAAGTGGTACTGGAGCGCTCTTTGTTTCCGACGATGTCATCTGTTGTGATCACGAAGCGATCTTCACGAGCTAATTCATATGGGCCAGCTTCAAATCTGCCAAGCCGAATCTTCGGCCCTTGCAGATCGACCAAGATGGCAACTGAGACCTCTGCTCGGTTTGCGGCATCGCGAACTAGATCAAGGCGCGCTTGGTGCTCGTCGTAACCGCCGTGGGAGAGATTCAAGCGAGCGACATTCATTCCGGCTTCAATCAGCGCCGATATTCGCTCAGGAGACTCAACGGCAGGACCGAGAGTGCAGACAATCTTCGCTCTACGCACCAACGAACCCTATTCCATCAGACAGTCAACGGCCGTGCTGACGGCTCGATCGGGGCGGGTAATTGAGTCCTACCCATTAACGCACCATCAACTGCCGCAGCTGCGCTTCGACCTTCTGCGATCGCCCAAACTATTAGGGATTGGCCACGCCCTGCATCGCCACATACGTAAACCCCAGGAACATTGGTCGCAAAGTGCGAGTCGCGTTTGATATTCCCTCGGTCGTCCAATTCGAGCTTCAAATCGGTTACTAATTTATTCTGTTCTGGACCGGTAAATCCCATGGCAAGGAATACCAAATCGGCCTTGAGGTCTCGCTCCGTCCCAGGTATCGGTTCGAACTTTCCGGATTCAAACTTGGTCTCAACGATTCGAAGTCCGGTCAATTTACCTTCGGCATCCGAGAGGAATTCCTGAGTTGCAATCGAGTAAAGCCGTTCTCCAGACTCTTCATGAGCACTACTAACTCGATAAACCATGGGATAGGTCGGCCATGGTTGCGACGCTGGTCGCTCTTCAGTTGGCCGTGGCATGATCTCAATCTGAGTGACGCTCTTGGCGCCCTGGCGAATCGCCGTACCGAGACAATCTGCTCCGGTATCACCACCGCCCAAGATGATTACATCTTTCCCATTGGCGTTTATGTCAGGATCGCTGGAGAGTTCACCAAGTGCTTGCTTGTTGCCCCAAGGCAAATAAGCCATTGCCTGATGTATACCACTCGCCTCTCGGCCCGGAATAGTCAAATCACGCGCCTGAGTAGCGCCAACGGCCAAGATAACCGCATCATACTTGGCTCGAAGTTCTTGGGCGGAAATATCTACACCAACATTTACTCCGGGGCGGAACCGAGTTCCTTCGCGTTGCATCTGATTCAAGCGACGATCAAGAATCGATTTCTCCATCTTGAATTCAGGTATGCCGTAACGAAGTAAGCCACCAATCTTCTCGGCGCGTTCGTATACGACGACGGTATGGCCAGCTCTTGTGAGTTGCTGCGCAACCGCTAATCCAGCTGGTCCGGAGCCGATTACTGCGATGGTCTTACCAGTTATTCGGTCAGGCTGTAGCGGTTTCACATTTCCTGATTGGAAAGCCTCTTCGATAGTTCTCAACTCAATCTGTTTGATGGTCACTGGGTCTTGATTGATTCCCAATACACAAGCGGTTTCGCAGGGAGCTGGACAAAGTCGACCGGTGAACTCTGGGAAATTATTGGTCGCATGTAGTCGGTCAATCGCCTCGACCTTCTCGTTGCGCCAGATCAGGTCGTTCCACTCCGGAATCAGATTGCCTAGCGGACAACCTTGGTGGCAGAACGGAATTCCACAATCCATACATCGCCCAGCTTGGCGCTGTAGTGAGACAAACTCTTGTTCTTCATAGACTTCACGCCAATCCCGGATGCGAACATCGACTGGACGCCGCTTCGGTGTCTCACGCTCGTATTTAAGGAAACCACGTGGATCAGCCATTGAGAACCTCCATGATCGCATCTTCGACTGGCCTGCCGGACTCTTTCGCCTTCTCAATGACCGATAAGACTCGGGCGTAATCCCGCGGCATTACCCGCTTAAATCGCTTTATTGAAGTCTTCCAATCATCTAAGAGTGAGTGAGCGATTTCCGATCCTGTCTCAGCGTAGAACTTGGAGATGATCGCCCGTAATTTTTCATTATCTGAATCTGGCACATCTTCGATATTTACAAGTTCTGCATTAACCAAGGAGCGATCCAGATCCAATAGATAGGCAACGCCGCCAGACATACCGGCAGCGAAATTACGACCAGTCTTGCCTAGGACCACGACAATGCCGCCAGTCATATATTCACAGCCATGGTCGCCAACGCCTTCGGATACCGCAGTCGCACCAGAGTTGCGAACACAGAAACGCTCGCCGGCTTTTCCGCGTACGAATATCTCGCCGCTTGTCGCACCATAACCCACCACATTCCCGGCAATAACATTGTTCTGGGAATCGAACTTAGCCTTCTCGTCAGGGCGAACGATTACACGGCCGCCAGATATCCCCTTGCCAAGGTAATCATTGGTATCTCCGTAAAGTCTGATGGTCAAACCACGTGGAATGAATGCTCCGAGAGATTGACCCGCCGAACCGTGGAAGGTCAGCTCTACAGTGTCATCTGCCAACCCCGCTCCACCATGCACCTTCGTTATCTCCGAACCAAGGATTGTTCCAACGGTTCGATTCTTGTTACGAATTGGAAGTTGAATCGATACATGCTCGCCTTTGGCGATGGCAGGCTCCGCTAGCTTGAGCAATTCGAGGTCAAGCGCTTCAGCTAGACCATGATCCTGCTTGACTTGTGATTTTCTCGGTGAATCCTGCGCCACATTCGGGAACTCAAGTATTGGAGCGAGATTTAGACCCGAGGCTTTCCAATGTTCGATTGCCTTGCGAGTGTCGAGGTATTCAACTTGGCCAATCGCCTCATCCAGGGAGCGGAAACCTAATTTCGCTAACCACTCGCGGACCTCTTCTGCGATGTATTCGAAGAAAGTCTCGACAAATTCAGGTTGCCCAGTAAAGCGCTTCCGCAATTCCGGATTTTGCGTAGCAACACCAACCGGACAGGTATCAAGATGGCAGACGCGCATCATGACGCAGCCAGAGACGACCAATGGCGCAGTTGCAAATCCATACTCCTCTGCGCCAAGCAGCGCAGCGATGATTACATCGCGACCAGTCTTCATCTGGCCATCGGTCTGCACCACGATTCGGTCACGCAGTCCATTGAGAATCAGCGTCTGCTGGGTCTCTGCAAGACCGAGCTCCCACGGCGCTCCAGCATGCTTGAGCGAAGTCAAGGGTGATGCGCCAGTGCCACCATCGTGACCTGAAATAAGAACGACATCGGCATGCGCCTTACTGACTCCGGCTGCGACGGTTCCAACTCCCACTTGTGCAACTAGCTTCACGTGGATTCGAGCTTCGCGATTTGAATTCTTTAAATCGTGGATCAACTGCGCGAGATCTTCGATTGAGTAGATGTCGTGATGCGGTGGTGGGGAAATCAAACCTACGCCTGGTGTCGAATGGCGAACCTTCGCAATCCAGGGATAGATCTTGTTTCCAGGTAACTGTCCACCCTCGCCAGGCTTCGCCCCTTGCGCCATCTTTATCTGAAGATCATCGGCATTCACGAGATATTCACTTGTGACACCAAATCGGCCGGAAGCAACCTGTTTGATGGCCGATCGTTTTGAATCACCATTTGGAAGTAGCTGATAGCGCTCGGCATCTTCGCCGCCTTCGCCAGTATTGGACTTTCCACCCAGTCGATTCATTGCAATCGCAAGTGTCTCGTGCGCTTCCTTGGAAATAGAGCCATAAGACATAGCTCCAGTAGAAAAACGTTTTACGATTTCCGATACTGGCTCCACTTCATCGATTGAGATTGCTGGACGGAGACCTTCTTTTAGATTGAATAACCCGCGAAGGGTCATCAGACTCTTAGATTGATTATCGATTTTTGATGTGTAGCGCTTGAAGACGTCATAGCGTTTCGAACGAGTCGAATGCTGCAATGTGAATACTGTCTCTGGGTCGAATAGGTGCGGCTCACCATCTCGGCGCCACTGATACTCCCCGCCAATCGGTAGCCGCTTCGTTCCAGGTACTTCGCCACCAGGTGGATAGGCGATGTGATGTCGATCGATAGTCTCGCGGGCAATGACATCGATGCTTACGCCGCCTAACCTGGAAGTCGTGCCTGTGAAATATTCATCGACCAACTCCTGGGATAACCCAAGTGCTTCGAAGACTTGTGCACCGGTATATGAGGCGATTGTCGAGATTCCCATCTTCGACATGACTTTCAATACGCCCTTTCCTAGAGCTTTTATCAAGTTCGCAACGGCTTTCTCGGGAGTGACATCAGTAACCACGCCTTGCAACACGAGGTCTTCGGCTGTTTCCATTGCAAGATATGGGTTGACCGCAGCTGCGCCATAACCGATCAGCAATGCAACATGATGGACTTCTCTGACTTCGCCGGTCTCCACAACCAGACCTACTTTGGTACGTGATTTCTCGCGAATCAGATGATGATGTACGGCAGCGGTGAGAAGTAATGAAGGGATTGGAGCATTCTCGGCATCGCCATCACGATCAGATAGAACAATTATTCGAGCGCCATCAGCAATGGCACTGGAGACCTCCGCGCGAATCTCCTCAATCCGCTTCTTCAGACCTTCCCCGCCCTTTGCAATCGGGAACAAGCCTCTGACGACATGCGCCGATAACCCAGGGTAATTTCCATCGACATTTATATTGATGATTTTCGCTAACTGATCATTATCAATCACCGGGAATTCAACTGCTATCTGTCGGCAAGAGGCTGGGCCAGGTTCCAAAAGGTTGTGCTCTGGTCCGATCGATGAAGCGAGCGATGTGACAAGTTCCTCTCGTATCGCATCCAGTGGCGGATTCGTCACCTGAGCGAAGAGTTGAGTGAAGTAATCGAAGAGCAATCGGGGCTTTTCGGAAAGGACGGCTATCGGTGAATCCGTGCCCATAGAGCCAATCGGCTCTGCGCCTTGCCGGGCCATGGGCGAGATGATGACTCGCAATTCCTCTTCGGTATATCCAAAGGCGCGTTGACGTCGAAGCACTGAAGAGTGTGGATAGAAGATGTGCTCTCGTGCAGGTAATTTCTCTAATTCGATGATTCCTGCGTGTAGCCATTCGCCATATGGAGCTGATTCGGCAAGTTGATCCTTGATCTCGTCATCCTCAATTACCCGACCAGCATCCAAATCAACAAGGAACATTCTTCCGGGCTGCAATCGACCCTTTCTAATCACCTGTTCGGCTGGTAGTTCGAGCACGCCGACCTCGCTTGCCAAAACAACCAGACCATCATCGGTGATCCAGAATCGGCTAGGTCGCAGACCATTTCGATCTAGCACCGCACCAATCAGATGGCCATCAGTGAAGGTGATACAGGCGGGCCCATCCCAGGGCTCCATTAGAGATGCATGGAATCGATAGAAATCACGACGTTTCTCCGACATCGTCTCGTGATTCTCCCAAGCCTCGGGGATCATCATCAGGACTGCGTGAGGCAGGGATCGGCCGCCTAGATAGAGAAGCTCAAGTACCTCGTCAAATGAAGCAGAATCGCTCCCAGCTGGATCGACAATTGGGAATAGTCGCTTTAAGTCGCCAGGAATCAAATCGCTTGCCAGTAGCGCCTCTCGCGCCGCCATCCAGTTTCGATTTCCGCGAACGGTATTTATCTCACCATTATGGGCGATGTATCGATAAGGATGGGCCAACGGCCATGACGGAAATGTGTTGGTAGAGAATCGAGAATGGACCAGGGCGAAGGGAGATTTCAATCTCCTATCGCTTAGATCTGGGAAGAACTCCTCTAACTGCCCGGTCGTCAACATTCCTTTGTAGACGATGGTCTGCGCCGATAGTGAAGGAAAATAGATCGAAAGTTCTCGCTCTACCCTCTTTCGAAAACAGAAAGTTAATCTATCAAGTGCGATGCCGCTCTCATCTTTAATTCCAGATAGAAAGAGTTGCTCAAACTCTGGCATAACTGATAGTGCTGTCGCACCTAAGCTGGATGATTCAATCGGCAATTTTCGCCAACCAAGAATATTCAAGCCTTCCTCAGCTGCTATTTCACCGAGACGCTTCTTCTGCGCGAAACCTTTCGGAAGAAATGCGATACCAGCTGCGTACTTTGCTGGCTCGGGAAGTTTGAAATCGACGGTGCTTCGGAAGAATTCATCGGGGATTCGAATCATGATTCCGGCGCCATCACCGCTATTGGCTTCAGCTCCTGATGCCCCGCGGTGATCTAGATTTCTCAGGGCGATCAATCCCTTAGCGACGATCTCATGCGTTGATTCCCGATTTAGAGTTGCGACCAGTGCGACGCCACAAGCATCATGCTCATTAGCAGGGTCATAAAGACCTTGTCGCTCTGGAGTGGCAGAAAAATGGGCCACAGTCGCTCTCCCTTTGTTGAAACTAAGTGGGACAGCGGCGGCCCGATAGGCCAAAATCTACCAAATTAATCAGATTCCAGATACGTGAGCGAGTTGGCCGATTCCTGCGGTGATCGCCATGCCTAAAGCGCCACCAAAGAGGATTCTCGACGAAGTTTTCACCACGCTCGACCCTGCCGTCTTTGCACTTATGACTCCTGCGACCATCAGACCGATAACGGTGATCCCGACGATGGAGAGCGCCTTTCCGCCGAGGCTCGGCGCGAAAGCTCCCAAAAACGGGATGAATCCACCAGCGGTGAAAGAAAGCGCTGAAGCAAAGGCGGCCTGCAAGGGACGTGCTTTGGTAGATTCATGCTGTCCCAATTCATCTCGTAGATGAGCTGCCAGAGCGTCATGATCATGTAATTCCTTAGCCACTTGCTCGGCTAGTCCGCGAGAGATTCCACGCGATTGATAGATCTGAGTCAATTCCTCCAACTCGCCTACCGGATCGATTGCTAAATGTTCGATCTCCAACTTGCGATCGGACTCCTCGATATCGTTCTGCGAGCGCACCGATACATATTCTCCGACCGCCATGGACATCGCACCGGCCGCAATTGCAGCAAGTCCAGCAGTGACTACAAAGTCATTCCTGCCAGCGGAAACAACGCCAATCATCAGCGAGGCAGTTGAGACCAAACCATCATTTACTCCAAGAACTGCTGCGCGCAACCAACCCGAGCGGTGCGTACGGTGATCTTCATTTCTCTTATGTACCTCGGCCAGCATCAGCGAATCTTATCCACTCTTCCTCTATTTAGTCGGTAAATAACATGGATGGATATTGCAAAGATGATTATCGCGGTCCAGATATTCAATCTCACACCAAGAATCTCATTTGCCTCATCGATTCGGAGCGACTCGATCCAACCCCTGCCAAAGGAATAGGCCGACACATATAGCGTGAAGATAGAGCCCGGACGGAGCGCCCTCAGCCTCGGCCAAGAAGCCAATATTGATGCGACCAGTAAGCACCAGATCGCTTCATATAGGAATGTGGGATGAAAGGTTTCGAACTGCGAATAGCCGATAGGACGATAGCGAAGCGGTATCTCTAGACTCCATGGAGCGTCTAGCGGTCTACCGAAGAGCTCTTTGTTGAACCAGTTTCCGAATCTACCTATGGCTTGCGCTACGAGTAGACCAGGAGCGAGAGCGTCAGCAAAAGTCGCGAATCCAATTTCGCCTCTTTTCGGATGACGGCGATAAGCGAAATAAGCAGCAACACACCCGATCGAGATTGCGCCCCAGATTCCCAAGCCACCCTTCCAGATATATAGCGCCTCTATTGGCTTACCGCCCTCGCCAAAGTATCGATCCGGCGAAGTAAAGACGTGATAGAGACGCCCACCGATCACTCCGGCGGGAACTGCGAATATTGCAACATCCCCAACAACTCCGGTCTGACCACCACGCGCTACATATCTTCGATTTCCGATTAGTACCGCAGCGACTACCCCTAACATAATGCAGAGCGCGTAATAG
>JBEGNC010000047.1:0-6557 GCA_041182705.1 Actinomycetota bacterium
GACGAATATGCCAGCGGCGATCTAATCGCCCGGGAAGTGGAACGTTTCCTCAGGCGTAATCCGGAGCTTTAAAGGGCGATTCCCAGATAAAGGTCGAGCGCGCGCGAGATTTCGCCGGAACTCCCACCGGTTTGACCCGATTCAGTTGCGGTACACCAATCCAAAATCTTCGCAATCGCCATCGGAGTATCAAGATTTCTTCCGAGTGATTCAACCATCGATTGCACATATGTGCTTGCTGGAGCAACTTCCTCTCGGGCTAGATTCTGTTGAATCCTTGCGATTGTTGACGCAGCTGCTCTCAAATATCCGCTGTTCCACATCGTATCGCTCTGGTAATGGCGCTGAAGAAGCGCGGTTCTTATCACCATTGGATCGACGCCCTCGCTGCGAAGCTTTGATACGAAGATGAGGTTCCCCTTACTCTTACTCATCTTCTCTCCATCCAACCCGATCATCCCCGCGTGTGCATATCCCAGTGCAAATTTCCTGCCCGTCAACGCTCGGGCCTGCACGCCGGTCATGTAATGATGCGGAAATATCAGATCCGCGCCGCCACCTTGTAGTGAAATGCAAGAATTGACCAAAGGCATCGAATTCCGAGTTGCGATCGATACGCATTCGATATGCCAGCCAGGGCGACCCTCACCAAAGGGCGAATTCCAGAATGGCTCATTAGCCTTCCGTTTCTGCCAAAGTAAAGTATCAAGCGGATGTCTTTTTCCCTCGCGACTTGGATCACCTCCTCGTTCAGCGAAGATTCGGATTGCCTCAACTTCCGAAAGTGGAAGTTCTGCGAGCGCGCCGGGGATCTGCGAAAAATCCAGATAGATGTCTCCAAGAATTTCATAGGTGAGGCCTCGCTTCACCAAAACTTCAATATCTTCAATGATCTCCGTCATCGACTCCACAACGCCTCGGTAATGGCTGGGAGGGATCACCCGGAGCGCGGCCATATCCTCTCCAAAAAGATCAATCTGCGATTGAGCGAGCGACTCCCATTCTTGACCGTCGCGAAGCGCTCTTTCCAAGAGTGGATCATCGACATCTGTGATATTTTCGACGAAGTTCAATTGAGATCCAGCTGCTATCAAATAGCGGTGGGCAATATCGAAGGCTAGATAAGTAGCGGCATGACCTAGGTGAGTCGCATCGTAAGGAGTAATTCCACAGATATATGTATTGATTTGCGCCTCATCCAATGAGAAATACCCACCGCTATAACTATCTCGCATTCGTAGCGGAGGGTGATTTACGCCTGCAGGAACTGGCGGCAGGTACGGAGCAGGCCAACTTCTCATGTCAAAAGCCTATTTCCTATTAGACCGGCGGCCAGGGAACTGCTGGCCATTCTGGGTTGGGTAACGGGAAGCGACCGTCCTTTCGGAGCTTCTCAATTCGAAGAATCAGCGCTGTAATCTCCGCTTCGGTAATCAATAGTGAGAGATCGAGATTACCTGACCTAATCATTTCCCCCAGATTCTCCAATCGTTCAAACTCCTCCTGGGTAAGTGGCATCCCTGCAAATTGCCAAAGTACCGTTCGCAATTTAGCTTCCTCATGGAAAGTCACTCCGTGATCACAGCCGAAGAGGTTTCCCTCTTTATCAAGGAGGATATGGCCGAACTTGCGATCGGTGTTGTTTATCACGGCATCGAAAAGTGCCATATTCCGGAGACGAGGATCATTAGACTGCGCCCACGCGATGAGATCAATATCTTCATCTAGATCGATCCATCGTTGGACTGCGCCAACACCAAAAGGACCATCTCTCAGAATGGTAGGTGGTACGAGCTTAAATCCTGCGGCTTGACTCAGTTGATAGGCAGCGACTTCGCGTGATGCAAGATTGCCGCTCTCAAAATCCCATAAGGGTCGTTCGCCAGCTATTGGCTTGTAGACAACAGGAAAGATCGTCTGACCGTAACTGATCTCTCCATACAAAGTCGCATTCGAAGCATCGACTAACCGGCCCGAGATCTCAAGCGTTCCCGATTTGATCGCTTCTTCAAACTGAGTATCAATATTCATTCGCTACGCCGATGGCCATTTGCTCGCGGGCAGAGATGGCCACCAGGGTTGATTGGACCACCGCAGAAAACACAGGGCTGTCTCCCAGCCGATACAACTTGCGCCGTTCGCCTCGCAAACTGGGCTACCTGAAGCGGCGTAAGACTTACCCGAAGGATAGGTGGCGCTGCGTCCTGATCATCCTCAATTAACTCCTCGACGATCCTTTCGGCTGCACCATCTCCGATCGATTGCGCTTCGAATTGCACCAGTCGTTCGATTACCTGCCAAGTTAATGACATTTCGCCAATCGTAAATTCAGAATCGATGGGCGTATCCAGTGGTGCAATATCGCTCTCTGTTGCCGGTATCGGTTCCCCTGCTTCTTTTAGTAGTTCGATTGCGCGCTCGCCGAGCGCCGCCGCCTGCGTTTTCTCTAGGGCGAAACTGAGCAAGCGCGAGCCTTCCCGGACCTGAAGATAGAACTGCCTCTCTCCCGGTACGCCTACTGTGCCGATCACGAATCGCTCCGGCTTCGGGAAATTGTGTTCGACTCTAGACATTACTTCCGCCGCCTAAGGTAGTGCGCGATTTCTTGCCCTTAACTCTTCGCCGCTTCGTCAATGGCAAATTTGCCGAGACCATTAGCCGAGCTTTCCAATCAATGACACTTAGCGAGGCCGGATCAACGACGATCTTCTGGAAGTTATCTAAATCTCCGGCGAGCGTCTCTTGCAGGGCAATCTTGATGATGTCACCGTGAGTAACTATGAGAACTTTTCCCTTCTTATGACGCTCTGTGATCTCATTTAGTCCTCGCCTTACCCGGCGCTGGGCGCCTTTAAAACTCTCCCCGTTCGGGAAAGTAACCTCTGATGGATGGCGTTGAATCTTTCGCCAGAGCGGCAGCCTGCTTAGTTGGGAGAGTTTTCGACCACTCCAATCACCGTAATCCATCTCGTTGAAATCTGCTGCAATCCGAACCCGTCGCTCCATCCGTTCTGATAAAGGAGCAATTGTTTCGCGACAACGCAATAGAGGGCTCGAGTAAATGGCAACGAAATCCATCTCAGCCAGAGTTTTCGCGATCTCGTGCCGCTGTTCCAATCCAATTTTCGAAAGTCCTACTCCTTCGGTACGTCCGGCAAGTAACCCGGCCTCATTGGCGACTGAATGTGCATGTCGAAGGAGATATATCTCAGCCATATCGCAAGGCTATCGAGAATCTGTGAAACGCTCTTGCTAGGGTCGCGCCATGGAACTGCGCCAGGTGGGTGATTCTGGGATCAACGTCTCGCGCATCGGTCTCGGGACGATGACTTGGGGGCGCGATACCGACGAGCATGAATCAGCCGAACAGCTCCGTATTTACCTAGATGCGGGTGGAAATTTCATAGATACCGCCGCTGTCTACGGTGATGGAGATAGCGAACGGGTCATCGGAGGATTGATTGGCGCCATGGCCAACCGCGACGAGGTGGTCATTGCAAGTAAGGCTGGTATCTCATTTAAGAGCGGCGAACGCAGGGTCGACAATTCCCGAAATGGTCTACTAGCTGATTTAGATAAATCTTTACTCAGGCTAGGCATTGAACATCTAGATATCTGGCAAGTACACACTTGGGATGAGAAAGCGCCACTAGAAGAGACGTTATCGGCTTTGGATATAGCAGTATCGAGTGGTCGGGTGAGATATGTTGGAATCTCGAATTTTTCCGGCTGGCAAACAGCTCGAGCTTCGACCTTGCAGAACCCACTCTTTGGCCGAACGCCAATTTCGAGCACTCAAAATGAATATTCGTTACTAAACCGGCGAGTGGAACGAGAGGTTCTTCCCGCTGCTAGATCACTCGGTTTGGGTTTTTTCGCCTGGTCACCTCTTGGTCGCGGAGTTCTGACCGGAAAATATCGCGCCGGAATGCCCTCCGATTCTCGAGGCGCCAGTCCTCACTTCGCGAGCTTCATTGAGCCGTATCTAAACGATCGTTCTGAGCGGATAGTTGAGGCGGTATTTGTCGCGGCTGACGGACTCGGTCTGTCCCCCCTAGAGGTCGCATTGACCTGGGTTCGTGATGCCGAAGGAGTTACATCAGCAATCGTCGGCGCACGAACAGCAGCTCAGCTCCGCGGAATTTTAACTAGCGAAAATGTTCGATTGCCCGTTCCTGTAAGAGAGGCGCTTGACGAGGTTTCTGCCCTGGATTAAGCGTTAACCAAAAAGTGATGCAGAGTTCGGGCTCCGAAATGCAAAGAATCGATTGGCACACGTTCGTCAACGCCATGGAAAAGAGCGAGGAAATCCATATCTGAAGGCAATTTCAATGGACTGAAGCCATAGCCAGTGATGCCCAACTTGGCAAGAGCCTTATTGTCGGTGCCGCCACTGAGAACATATGGAATCGGAATTCCCTCCGGGTCCTCTGAAACTATCGCCTCAATCATTCGATCAACAAGATGACCCGAGAAATCAACTTCGAGCGGTATATCCGAGACCAGGGTTTCGACCGTCACATATTCGCCGGCAAGAGCTTTGATAGTTTCGATCAACTCATTCTCGTAACCGGGCAGAGTACGACCATCCACGATCGCTGAAGCGCTCTGCGGAATTACATTGGCCTTATAACCCGCTTCCAACATCGTTGGATTTGCGGTGTTTGTGAGCGTTGCTTCTACCAGGCGCGAGATTGCCGAAACCTCTTCTAGAAGAGGATTAAGGTTTTCTGAGTCGTACTTCTTGCCGGTCAACTCCGCTATCTTTTCAAAGAAAATAGCATTAGTCCTGGTGATTCGACGCGGCCATTTATAGTTACCGATGCGGGAAATAGCGTCACCAATACGAGTGACGGCATTCTCTCTATGCATCATCGAACCATGTCCAGCAACTCCTCTGGCCGTCAACTTCATCCATTCAATTCCCTTTTGGGAAGTTTCAATGAGATAGACACGCTTCCCAGTCTTCAAAGTAAGCGAGAAACCACCTACCTCAGAGATAGTTTCGGAACATCCTGTAAATACTTCCGGATGATGCTCAGCCATCCAGCGAGAACCATAGATTCCTCCGGCTTCTTCATCGGCAAAGAAGACTATGACAATATCCCGACTTGGTTTATACCCATGACGCGCCCAGAGGCGAAAAACTGCCAACATCATCGCGTCCATATTCTTCATATCTACCGCGCCTCGTCCCCAGATACAACCATCCTTGATCAACCCAGCGAATGGATCCACGCTCCAATCTTCGGCATTTGCTGGAACTACATCTAGATGTCCATTCACTACCAAACCTGGTCGGTCGGGGTTGGAACCCTTGATTCTGGCTACAACAGATGATCGATTAGGCGCACTCTCGTAGATTCGGGCAGAAATCCCGACTTCTTCAAGTTGCGCCTTCACATAGCGAGCTGCTTCCGCCTCGTCACCCTTACCTTCGCCGAAGTTAACGCTTGGGATTCGGATGAGTTCCTGGCAGAGAGTTACTACATCTGCCTCAAGTTCTGCGCGGAGGGCAGCGGTTAGTTCCATGGGCTAAAGTATGCCGTCTCTTGTCCGGGTGGCGGAATTGGCAGACGCGCTAGCTTGAGGTGCTAGTTCTCGAAAGAGATTAGGGGTTCAAGTCCCCTTTCGGACACTATGCTCGCCATATGAGCAACACCCCATTGGATCGCGCGCTCTCGCTAATTGCAGATGTGCCCGATTACCCAAAGCCAGGCGTTCTCTTTAAAGATATAACACCCCTTTTGGCCGATGGTGAAGGTTTTAAGACGATCATCGACGAATTGGCCCGCCAAATCCGGGCTCTAACTATCGGAATCGATGCGATTGTCGGGATCGAGAGTCGTGGGTTCATCCTGGGTGGAGCTCTTGCACAATCCCTTGGCATCGGTTTTGTGACCGTTCGTAAGCCAGGGAAACTTCCACGAGAGGTCCATCGGAAGGACTATGCCTTGGAATATGGCTTCGACGCCCTCGAAATTCATAAGGATCTGCTAACCCCGGAGAAGAATGTCGTAATCGTCGACGATGTCCTGGCAACGGGAGGAACTGCGCTTGCCTGCCATGAACTTGTAGACCTGACTGGCGCAAACACGGTCGCCCATCTCTTCCTTCTCGAGATTACTTTCTTGGCAGGTCGAGAATTGATTGAGAAAACCCATCCCGAAGTTGAAATAATCTCACTACTGAAAACTTGATATGGCTGAACTTGTCTACTACTGCGGCACGATGGATAGTGGTAAATCCACCCTGGCGCTCCAGACCGCTCATAACCATCAATCGCGTGGCCGAACTGGTCTGTTATTCACTAATCGTGACCGAGCTGGGACCGGAAAGATCTCCTCTCGATTAGGTCTTACCTCAGAAGCCTTGGAGGTAGATGAAGAGTTGGATATCCATCGATTCGTAGTGGAGCAACTTTCACGCGGTGCTCGAATCGATTATGTGATCTGCGATGAGGCGCAGTTTTATGCCCCACAACAGATAGAACAGCTCGCTAGAATCGCTGATGGTTTAAGCATCGATGTTTATGCTTTTGGAATTCTCACAGATTT
>JBEGNC010000048.1:0-7874 GCA_041182705.1 Actinomycetota bacterium
ACAAAAACCCGCGCAATCAATTAGACGCAGATAAAACTTCGTCTGATTACGATCTCGCTGCCTAAGCGAGCGCTGTAATCCGTTGCCCTGAGTTTGCTCTCGCCTCAGGATGCAACGTCGACAGAGGGCTTACCGGTCGATAGCGTTGCGTATATCGGCAGGGACATCTAACGCAGCTGCGTTCGTCGGCCACTTGTGTGCGTGAGGGCCGGGACAGAGAAAGCGATTAGCACACTACGCCCGTAGAAGCCCTGTATCAGTGTCGAAGGACCCGGGTTCGATTCCCGGCACCTCCACCAGTAGTTTTATGAATTGGCCTATCAATGGATCAGCGGGCATTTAGTTATTTCGTGTGAACTTCCTTGTTCTTCGGATTGCCAAAACTCCCGTAGCTATTCCCAAGACTCCAATGATGGTAGTTCCTCGACTAACCAATGAAATAAGTAAATAAGTTCCTACCAATGTAGAAAGTGATCCGAGAATGTAGATTGAATTTCGTCTTAGTTTTGAAATCTTGCTTTTGGAAAAGAGCGTTAGAGCAAAAGCAACGGGGCCACCAAACATCGCCGGGGTAACAATCAGCGCTACTAATAGAGCTAGTGATTCCACGCTCCGATATTAAGTGATGCGATATCTGTATCCTTTGCAACTCGCTTATCAGGAGCTGACAATTGTCTGAGGCTATGCAGAGTAATTGAGTCACTCATGCATACTTTTAGTCTTGGATGCACGAAACCCATCACGAAACCCATCACGAAACCCATCACGAAACCCATCGCGAAACCCGAATCACGCCGTTAAATTTCCCAACGACCAAGGGTGTTCGCTCTCAAACAATTCTCGAGCCAAGGTCGGGCAACCTCAAGAAAGCAAGACTCTTCTCAAAGGTTCTGTAATGGTCGAGATGGGACGTAGTACTGCTTTCCGTGTGGCGATATCCAGGTACACGAACCATCCTCGCTGCTCTCGAGCTTCCAACCTCCATGAGTTTTCATCCGATGATGTCTCCTACATAGGTAGCCCAGATTTTCTCGATTCGTTTGACCACCCGCGTCCCAAGGTATTGCATGATCTATATCGCCAACTCTTGTGGGCTGGCTACAGCCCGGGAACCGGCAAGTTCTATCTCGCGCGCTCAAGAAATCAGCTAATAGTTGCGAGGGGAGGTAACTTTCACGGCCCATATCAAGGAGATTTCCGGTAAGCGGATCAGTAATGAACTTTCGCCATTTTGCATCCGCGGCAAGTATTCGTCCGAGAGAAGCTGGAATTGGGCCAATTCCAACCAGCTCGGCTGGATTTTCCTTGAGCCCCAAGAGCGTTGGTAGATCCATTGTTAAGTTCAAGGAGACTGGCTTCCTCCGTGCGATTCTCCGATCGGCAGCTATTTCCGCACTATTGATGGGAAAGGCGCCTATTCCCGAAATTTTCGTCGATTTGAGCCCAAGTGCCGCACCCTCTCCGTTTCCAGAGATTCCATTTAAGAAATCGACTGCTAAGGCCGTAAGTGCATCAGCACGCTTCATATCTATGGATCGGAAATCTTGCTTTCTGAACGCTTCCATGGCTTGAGAATCTTGATTCGCTTCAATGCACACATTCGACTGGGCTTCGATATCTATGAATTCGTTGATAGCTAGGAAGATAAGTTGGGCATCCTCTGATGGGAGAATTGCGAGCAAGGTAGACATGCCATCTCCCTCAGGAAAAATTGAAACTTTCCGAGTATCCCGAGCGATTTGTACCCTTTCTTCGAAATCTTCTGGTGCATATTGAGCAAAGAGAGTCTTTAGTTTTCTTCCAACCTGAGCGGCAGTATGAAACTCTGAATGGGCAAGAGCCTTGCTTTCAATTGGAGAAATAGCCAATGGGTCGATTCCACGCTCTATTGCGCTGGCGGTCTCTCGAGCAATCAAGGTGGCGTGACTTGAAGAGATTTCCCCATTGGCTAGGGCTGCGCAAGTAGCGGGAAGGTATTTGGAGAGAGTTCGGGCGACATCGATACGGATCTGAGCTGTATTTGGGGAGAGCCGTAACGCGGTTGCCACATCTTCACGCTCAGATTCATCTACGCCCTCCCAGATGTTTTCGGCTTCAGTCGGTTCACTCCCAGCAATGGCGAGAGTAGCTTCCTGAATCAGAGAATAAAGCCACGAATATTGCTTCTCCAAAGCTGCCAAGTAATCAATCCGCCCGGAAGGAGAGAGGTGCTTTGGATCAATCTGGATTAGCCGCCCAAGGTTGTCATAACCGCCGGGCCGCGCCTGGATTCGAACTAAGAGTTCCTCTGGACTTTTTACTCGCTCGTCATCGAGGGAGAACCAATCGGATGCGAGCCCTTTCGAAGTTGAGCTGGGGGTTTTTCTCGGGATCGAAATTTCCTCTGCGTACATGTGCGAATCATGCGATTAAGCACTGACAAAGAATTGAGTTATCAACAGAGTAAAGAAGCTCTACAAACCCTTTAGAGCCCCAACAACCTTAGTAAGCGAAGCTTTGGCATCACCAAATAGCAAAGTAGTCTTTGGATCAAAGAGCAATTCGTTCTCGATTCCCGCAAAGCCTGGACGCATTGAACGTTTCAAGAAAATCACATTCCCTGCTTGCGCCACATCAAGTATCGGCATCCCATAGATCGGACAGCCCGGCGTTGTCTTCGCCGCTGGATTGACGACATCGTTAGCGCCGATGATGAGCGCCACATCGGTCTGTGGGAAAGTCGGATTAACTTCATCCATTTCCGAGAGTTGCTCATAGGGAACATTGGCCTCCGCCAAGAGCACATTCATATGTCCGGGCATACGCCCCGCTACCGGGTGGATGCCGTAGGCGACATCGATTCCTCGCGCCGTCAATAGATCGGCTAATTCCCGAACAGTGTGCTGTGCTTGCGCGACCGCCAACCCGAAGCCCGGAACGATCACAACTCGGCGGGCGTAATTGAGGAGAATCGCAACATCATCTGGCGTTCCAGATTTAACTGGCCGCGTTTCGCTTGTAGCGCCGCCAGTCTGAGCTTTAGCGGTAAAGGCCCCAAAGAGCGTGCCAAATAGGGATCTACCCATCGCGTCAGCCATCAATCTGGTGAGGATGGTTCCGGATGCTCCGACCAGCGTTCCAGCGATAATCAATAGCGTCGCCTGGAGGACATAACCTGAAGCTGCAACCGTAAGACCGGTAAATGCGTTTAACAATGAGATGACGATTGGAACATCGGCGCCACCAACCGGCAAGACAAAGAGCACTCCGAAGAGAAGTGAGAGCGCGGCCAAGACCAATAGTGGCGTGGTTCCAAGGGCCGAAATGACCCAACCAGATACTCCAATCACTCCGGCGAGCGTTCCGGCAATAATCACTCGACCACCGGGAAATACGACCGGCGCCGTTGTCATCAGCTCCTGCAACTTCAAGAAGGTGATTATCGAACCAGAGAATGAGACGCAACCGACGACAACAGTAAAGACTGTTGCGACAACTTCAGCCGCTGAAGCGCTCTCGCCTAATTTCATATATTCGACGATCGCAACTAAAGCAGCTGCGCCACCGCCAACGCCATTGAAGAGAGCGACGAGCTGTGGCATCGCGGTCATCTGGACTTTCCGGGCCGCAGGAACTCCAACGATTACACCAACGAGAATAGCGCCCAAAATCAGCGGCAGATTCTTACCTTCATTCTCTGATCGGAAGAAGACCAAGACGGTCGCGATTGCAGCGCCAAGCGCACCGAGAAGATTTCCCCGACGGGCCGTCCGCGGATGAGATAGTCCTTTGAGCGAGAGGATGAAACAGACTCCAGCAAGAAGTCCAATCAAGTCATATACGAATGGGTTCACGACTTGCCACCCTCAGCGCTCTTCTTGCCCTTGAACATCTCAAGCATTCGGTCGGTCACAACGAATCCCCCGACCATATTTATCGTCGCCAAGATGATTGCTGCGATTGATAATCCAATCTCAAGCGCCCCTTCAGCGTGATCGGCCACGATGATCGCGCCCACCAAGATGACACCATGAATTGCGTTGGCACCGCTCATCAGCGGCGTGTGTAGCGTGGAGGAGACTTTGGAAACGACCTCAAATCCCACAAATACAGCGAGCACAAAGATCGAGATGATTGCAATGGCCTCCATCACTTCACCCCCGGAGTTCGGCGCGCGCCACCATGGGTGAGCGCTGCCGCGTCGATGATCTCATCGGTGAAATCGATATTTAAAGCGCCTTCTTTCACCATCAAAAGGAGGAGATTCACGACATTCCTCGAGTAAAGCGATGAGGCATGGAAGGGGAGTTGGCTGGGTACATCTTTGCCGCCCCAAATCCGCACACCATTTTCACTTAGAACAATCTCACCCGGTTTCGAACCTTCGACATTGCCACCTGATTCAGCAGCGAGATCGACAATCACCGAACCTTCGGCCATCGTTGAATACATATCCTTAGTTACCAAGCGCGGAGCCGGTCTTCCTGGAACCGCCGCAGTAGTGATCAGTACATGTGACTTACCTATATGTGGTTTCAAAAGTTCCCGTTGCTTTGCGGCGCGTTCCTCACTCATCTCGCGGGCATATCCACCCGCACCTTCCAACGCTTCCAGTCCAAGATCGATAAAGGTCGCGCCCATAGAGCGAACCTCATCAGCAGATGATGGTCGTACATCGTAAGCAGATACAACGGCACCAAGTCGTCGAGCTGTTGCAATTGCTTGTAGCCCGGCAACTCCAGCGCCGAGAACTAGAACATTCGCAGGTGTCACAGTGCCGGCTGCGGTCATCAGCAGCGGGAAGAATCTCGGAGATAGTTCGGCGGCAACTAGCGCTGCGCGATAACCAGCGCAGAGCGCCTGGGAAGTGAGCGCATCCATCGACTGCGCGCGCGAAATACGTGGGACAGATTCAAGGGAGAATGCGGTTACACCTGCTTTGGCGGCGGCATCGATATTCTCGCTAGCGGTGACTGGCGATAAGAACGAGATTGTTATGGCGCCGCGCTTCAATTTGGCGATTTGGCTAGCAGCTAGAGGTTGGACCGAAAGCAGAACATCAGAGTTGCTAAGGGCGCCATCAGCCGTCGCGCCAGAAACTACCTTGGCGCCTGATTTCTCGAACTCAGAATCTGGCGCACCGGATTCAGATCCTGCGCCACTTTCGATGGTTATGTTGAAGCCGGCCCGAGTTAGCTTTGAGATGACATCAGGCACAAGAGCAACGCGCCGCTCACCGGCTTTACTCTCTTTCGGCACATGAATCTGCATCATCGAATCTCGGTCACTTCGCGCCCGAGAGTTCTCCCCTCACTAGGTGATAGAGAATCGCTTGGATGGTCGTCCGGCGATGGAATGCCTCACGCCAAACCACCGAGCGCGGGCCATCAATGACCGATGCAGCAACCTCTTCACCGCGATGAGCGGGAAGACAGTGCATGAAGATCCCATCTGCGGCAGTTAGCGATAGCAATTCATCGGTTACGGCAAATGGTGAGAGAGCTTTCATCTTCTCACTTCGTTCGCTCTCCGAATCGCCCATAGACATCCAGACATCGGTGTAGATAACAGAGGCGCCCGTTGCAGCAACCTGCGGATCATTTACGACCTCCACGCGACCGCCGTTAGCCGTAGCGATTGCATTTGCACGTGCAACGATCTCGGGAGCCATCGCGAATCGTCCGGCTGGCGTGGCGGCGACAACATGAGCACCCATGATTGCTCCCATCATCAGCCAAGCGTTTGCCACATTATTTCCATCGCCAACATAGACGAATTTGCGGCCCGTTATATCCCCGCCAAACTTCTCTCGAATCACCATCCAATCAGCAAGTACCTGAGTCGGATGGTCTTCGTCGGTAAGGGCATTGATAACTGGGATGGATGCGTTTGCCCCAAGTTGGTCGACATCACTCTGGGCATAGGTTCGGATAATCAAGGCATCAGAGAATTGGCTGATGATTCGCGCGGTATCTTCGATGCTTTCACCACGGCCAATCTGAAGTTCGTCGCCGCGCAAGAAAATCGGCGTTCCGCCGAGATGAGCCACCGCGCTCTCAGAAGCCAATCTGGTTCGGGTAGAAGGCTTGGTCATGTAGATGGCTACAGTGCGATGTGCCAACACATCCTTGGAGCGGATTGGGTTTGCGGCGAATTCTGCGGCGGTCGCGAGGATTAGATCGGCGTCGGCGCGCGAGAGATGCTCGGTGCGGAGCAGATCCTTCATCTGCCTATCCTAATCGGAGCGACCTATCATTCCGCCATGGGAATCTTCTCTCGCCGAAGCAGCGTCATCGATGAGACCGACCTGCAGCAACAAAGTGAGGAAGAGCTTGAATCAGGCGACCACGAACGGTTCGCTCACTATGTGAAGAAAGAGAAGATCGTCGAATCTGCTGTCACTGGCAAGCCCGTGACAGCGCTCTGTGGCAAACGCTGGATTCCCAATCGGGATCCGAAACGTTTTCCTATCTGCCCAACATGCAAGGAGATCTATGCGGGTTTCCGCAAAGGTCCGGATGAGAGTGGTTCGGGTTTTGGCTCTGGGAACGATAACTGAATCTGAAGTCGAATCTGACCTAAGAGCAGATCGACCTTGGGTATGTGTGGTCTGGGATGACCCAGTAAATCTAATGACATACGTGACTCATGTATTCATGTTGGTCTTCGGATATTCCAAAGAGAGGGCGACCGAGTTGATGTTGAAAGTCCATAATGAAGGACGTGCGACGGTCGCTTCTGGCACTCGTGAAGAGATGGAGCGGGATGTACAACGGCTCCATGAATATGGACTTTGGGCAACGGTGCAGCGCGATGATGAATTCTGACCTAGGCCTGATCGGGGTGGATTGAATGTCCACCTTTCGAAGGAATGAGAGTGGTGAGATCCAGATCGCCTTTACCTCGCAAGAAGCGCAGGTTCTCGTGAATCTAACTGAGCAGATGCTGGAGCTTCTCGGTGAGAGTGAATTAGCAACATCTGCGCCCGATCTAGATGATCAGACCTTTATGAATCTGATGGGAATCTCAACTAGTGATTCGCCTCCCGAAGACCCGGTGCTACGCCGGCTATTTCCAAATGCATACCAAGATGAGCAAGAAGCTAGTGAGTTCCTTAGATACACAGAGCATGGATTGCGGGAGAAGAAACGAGCCCATGCCTTCTTGATCCGAGAATCACTCTCGGAGAGCGGAAAAATCGATGAGATCGAATGGAGCGATGTGAACTCGCCGGATCGCTCCCTAATCGAATTGATAATGAATGATGGCGAAGCCAGCGCTTGGCTGGGTGGGTTAAATGACCTCCGACTAGCTCTCGCAGTGCGATTGGGAATCGGTGAAAAGAACCCAGCTGGCGAATCTGAAGAGCGAAGTACAAGCTTTGAATTGATGACTGATAGCGATCCGATGAAAGCGGTCTATTCGGTCTATTCCTGGTTGGGCTGGGTCCAGCAATCACTTCTTGAGGTACTGATGGCTTCTGGCGATGAGCATCAAGCGACTTAGTTAGCAACTCTGGACACTGTTCCAGAAAAAAAAGTGAAGGGGCCCGGTTTCCCGAGCCCCTTCGACTAGATCTGAAGGTCTAGCGACCATCACTTATTAGTGATCGTCCTTCATTCCTTCTGCGATCGACTTCATTCTCGCGATCTTCACGATCGTTAGACCCCATACGCACTTGGCGAGGATGTCAGCGATCGTGTAACCGAGCTGGCGACCAACGAATGCGCCGGAGCTTGCTGCGCCGTCTGCATCGATGATTGGAAGTAGGTAAGAGATCGGGTAGACGCCCCATGACGCGATGAGGAGGAGGCGGAGACGGCCGACAGTTGCGGCGACTCCCTCAGGCTGGCGATCAAGGGACTTGCTTAGCTCTACGAAGAGGATGTAGAGGA
>JBEGNC010000049.1:0-4410 GCA_041182705.1 Actinomycetota bacterium
GCGAACCAGCGCCAGCAAGATCTGGGATACCTGCAGCGTTGTAGACCGTGTAGGTCTCCGGGGTCATCGCATACATAGATAAGACGTTGAAGCGAGGCTTCTCACTTCGCAAAGCAGCTCGGGCCGATGAGCCTTTTGCAGCGTCGTATTTGTCCTGCCATGCAGCAAGTCGCTCTTCATGCTTAGCCAAGGCCTTATCCACATAGAGCTGTTGGTTGCCTGGGAATACCAGACGATCAGCTTCATTGGAGAGCATGACGGTTGGCTTAGTTGAGGTGTACTTGATCTGATCGAAGACCTGCGCCTTTGCGATCACATCAGCCTTACCAACAACGCGAGGTGCAAGGACTGGGCTTGCAAGAACGCCCAACATCGCGGCGATGGCTTCATCACCCGATAGGCCTAGATTGAATCGACCGGAGTCGCCCTCATCTAGTAGCGCTGCGTAATCAGTCTTGGTGTTGTCATAGAAACCAGCACCGACGATTTCTGCCATAGCCTGTCCCGCAAAGGTTCCAGTTCCTAGCGCATCACCGAAGTTCTCCAGGATTGCCAGCGTTGCATTGATACTTCCTTCAGCAACGAGTGTGCTTGTGAGGACTCCATCCATATGTGCGCTCTTCGTCGGGATTCCGGAAAGGAGTCCGATTAGAAGAAGTACAGAACGTTGTGGAATTAGAGATCCTTTGAACTGTGATTCCTTGGTAAGTGGATTCAATGGGAAGGCAATTTCCTTCTCACCGTAGTCAACCGCCCAGCCCTTGAGTAGCGCAGCAACCTTGCCGAGCTCCTGGAGAGCAAGCATGTGGCCATTGACCCCAGGTACACCGAATGCGGAGCAGCCCTTGATCGTTGGATCTGCGAAGACCGAGAAGAGGTAGAACATGTCGCATGCGGTGCGGATGTTCACATAGGTCTCAGTCAAGCCAGCAAGAACACCAGTTGCGTCTACGAGATTTGGATAGGTCTCTGCGAACTTGTGAACGACTGGAGCGGCTCCAGAAGAACCATAAACGACCTTGTAGGCAGTGTTTGGATACTTAACGAGCGTGATTTCAATCAGCTCCTTGAGCATCTTCACGCTGTCATCGGTATTCCAACCATGGAGACCAGCTGAGGACCGGTCGTAGGAAGCTACGCCATATCCAGCAAAGAGCATCTCCTTGGTCACATCTTTCAAAGTTACCGAGTTGCCAGGTGTGATCTCTTCAACCCCAGTTGGCGGTGTATAGCCTGGATAAGGGAATGAAGGTCGGAAACCGTGATTCCAGAAGTAGAAAGTCCCTTTGAAATTACTCGCTGGGAATTTGATTGCGTATTTGGCGCCATTTGAAAGGACGCCTCCGCAAGTCTCGATTCCATCAACAACCGGACCGCACACTGGCGCAGTCGATGCCTTTGCTGGAATCGCAGCGAGACTTGATACGAGAAGAGCTGCTATCACCAAGAGTGATGACTTCATTCTTAGTTTCATTTGGTTATCCTCTCGAAATAGCATCTGCTGGAAGCTTCGGGCGGGTGTAGTTCAGTACTGAGATCGGGCCCTTGGCCGAGTCAGTTGTATAGACAGTGCGCTTGCCGCCAATTGGTTGTAGTACCAAGTTGGCGTCATATTCGCCGAGCCAGAAACCGGTGAAGGCTTCATGGGTGCTCTTCGAGTATCCAAGCGGTGTGTAGGCCGCGCTTGGGATCTTCGATCCAAAGTTCTCAAGATACTTGACTAGGTTCGCACGAGTCAGACTCTTATATTCCTTCTCCGCGCCATAGAGAGCATGGACGGTCTGGTAAGCGATATTCATGCCATGAAGGACATTGTTATCCCAAGCCTTGCCGCGAGCATCTGCCTTATTGAACTCGGTATTGATCTCCTTGAACTTCTTGACGAACTCATCTTCCTCATCACCTGGTGATGGTGCATGTGAGGCAGAGAGAACGCCCTTCAATAGCGCAGCCGACGTTGCTGGAGCAACGCCACGAGCTCCCAGAATGGTCTGGAAGGTAGTCGCATCGGAACCAACGCTGATTACCGCCCACTTCTCTGGCTTGTATTGGAGTTGGGCTGCAGTCGAGAGTGCGATTGCGGTAGCAGAGGCAACCGCTGAGAAAATCACAATCTCAATGCCATTGTCCTTCATTACCTTAACTTGATTAGCAAGACCAAGAGTTCCATGGGTGCCGGCGATGAAGGTCGCAGCAGTCTTATTCTTCTCGAAAGTCAGACCCTGATCAGCAAGTCCAGCGACCACATTTCGACCGAAATCATCGGTCTGATAGATGATGCCGATCTTCTTCCCTGGGTAGGTCTCCTTGAGGTACTTGCCCAAGATCTTCGCTTCTACGACATAGGTTCCAAGACCGCCGAAAGTGTTTGGGTACTTGGTCGGAGATGTGTAGAACCCGGAGTAGCCGGAGTTCACGAAGATGTGTGGAATCTTTCGACGATTAAGGTCGGCGATTACGGAAATCTGTGTTTGCGTGCCGACGCTACCAACCATTGCAAATACTTTATCTCGGTTGATCAACGAGCTAAGTGTCGAAATAGTCCTGCCGGCCTTGTATTCATCATCTCTGACTTCTAGCCGGATCTTTCGACCATTCACTCCGCCTTTTGAATTCACATAATCGAAGTAGGCGCGCATCGCATCGTCTATCTTGTTATATCCGGGGCTTGCTGGTCCGGACTGGGGTAGTTGCATACCCAGAACGATCTCGGTTGCCGAGACTCCTACTTCCTTAGTATTTGCCGAAGAAGGCAATACCGATACTACGAGCGAAAGAACTGAAATTGCTGATCCCAGCAAGAACAGCCTTCTCTTTTTCGCATGAGAATGACTCACTGCTTTTCCTCTCTTGTCTGTCCGGGCCGTCGAGGGATAGCCCGCTTTTTGTAATCTATCAGAAAAGGAATTGCCAAACTATGGCTACCTGCGGGTATCTCCTGAGAAAACTCGCCTTAACTGGCTATTTATGGGGATGAGCCCGATGATGGTGGGCTCCCCCAGCAATTCCGCTCGGATTTAGGATCACCGTCAGAATAAGCAAAATCGCCCCGATAAAGGCTGGAAGATAATCGGAGACATTCTGAGAGAGCGCGAACCGATTTGATAACGAATTTATTAAGTCGGGTAAGAAGACGACTAGTACGGCTCCAATGAGTGCACCTGAGATATGGCGGACGCCGCCGATGACTGCTCCGGTTAGAAGGGCAAGCGATAACGCAGTCGGGTAAACGCTCGGTCCAACAATTCCCCGGAATCCGTAAAGAGCTCCGGCAAGTCCGGCAATTCCAGAAGATAAGACAAAAACATAGATTCGAGTTCGCTCAACATTGATACCCGATAGCGCAGCTGCGATAGGGCGATCTCGGACTGCAGCCCAATCACGTCCGTACTTAGAACGAGTTAAGTTAATGACGAAGTAGAGAACAAGCGCAGCAAATGGCAGAGTGAAGATGTAATTCCACTCTTCAAAGTCAATCGTTCCCAAGATACTTGTCAGCCAGGTAGGTGGTTCACTTAGATAGAGCGGTATACCAACATCGCCGGCCAGGACGCTCTCGAATCGAATAGCAAGTGAAGGGATGGCGAGAGATACCACGAGGGTTGCGCCTGCAAGATAAGGACCAGAAAGTCGAGCTGCAGATAGTCCGAGGATTAGACCGGCAAGAAGCGAACCAAGCACGGCTAGTGCAATCGCTAGTAGCGATGGGACGAGAAACTTTGTGATTGAAATGGCACAGACATATCCCCCGATCGCCATCAGCGCACCCTGACCCAACGAAATCTGTCCGGAGTAACCGGTCAAGATGACGAGCGAGAGGATTGCGATGAAGTAGACCAAGACCACATTCAATTGTGATTGGTTATATGGATCGAGGAGCTGCCCAAGAAGATATACGACCACCAAGAAGGTCAGGCTGATGACCCAACTCTTCCGCTCTTTTCGCGTTCCAGTTCGCTTAAGCAAGGCGCCCGCCCTTCGTGCCAAGTAATCCCTGTGGGCGGACGAGCAACACCAGGAAGAGAGTGATCAGGATCGATATGAAGACGTTTTCCGGATCGATATATACGCTGACGACATTCACCATCGTTCCGATCAGCACACCACCCAGAATCGCGCCAATCAGGCTTTCGATGCCACCAATGACTGCCGCAGTAAAGCCGATGATAAGTACCAAATCCAAAGTATTAGGCGAGAGATTCGCTGTTGGAGTAACGAGTATTCCAGCCAATGAAGCTAGAGCTCCCGAGATGATCCAACCCAGCGTCTTCACTCTTTCAACACGCACACCATTGAGTCGCGCGACTTCCGGGCTCAATGCAGCTGCGCGCATCGCCAATCCGACATTAGTTAATCGGAAGAAGAGAACCGTCAACAATAGAACAAATGACAGGACGGCAATGGTGAAGA
>JBEGNC010000050.1:0-2640 GCA_041182705.1 Actinomycetota bacterium
TAGTAGAACCACTTAGGTCGCCTCATTTTGAATACACCCGCGAGTGGCTCCGAGAGCAGAGCGTCCGAGTCGGTGATCCAAGAAATCCAACTGCAAAGATTGGATTCCAACTCAATCTCCCAGCAGAGTATGTATTGATCCATCGGGTAACCCTGGGAACTACCGGGATCTTCTGCCAGCTACGAGCTGCTGGAAACTTCCGCGATGAGGCGCTCTCCTGGTTTCCAGAGATTACCCCGTCGAATCTGGCTAACCAACCTGCTTAGATTCAGTAATGCGCTTCTTGCTCTCAGTTATAGACAATGAAACCAGGTCGCCACATACCTCTGAAGAAATCACTGCTATCAATCAATTCAATGATTACCTCGAAGGCATGGGCTACCGGAAACTCGCCATTGGCTTGGAGTCACCCAGTGAGGCGAAGGTGTTCGACTTCCGGAACAGCAGGAATGAGATTACTGCGGGCCCTTTGGTTGAATTGGTCGAGTTCACCAGCGGCTTATGGTTGATTGAGGTTCCCGATAGAGCGATTGCCGAAGAACTTGCTGCCAAGGCAAGCAAAGCCTGCAATCGAAAAATCGAAATCCGACCAGTTATTAATTAGCAAAGGCTAATTCTCGCTCGATGCGTGGGCGTCCCGGCATCCGCTTCTTGGCGATGACCGCTCCATCCTCGAATAGTTCACCGCCCCAGACGCCGCAAGGCTCTCCTCTAGAAAGCGCACCACGTAAGCATTCACTCTTCACCGGACAAGCTCCACATAGCGTCTTAGCGATCGCAATCTCTTCTGACTTATCGGAGAAGAAGAGCTCAGGATCGGAGTTGTGGCAAGGCAGAGAAAAGGCGCGGTCATCGCCGAAGTAGCCGGTAACTGCATCAAGACCGACCTTGGCGTTTTCGCCTTCTGCCCAACCTGGTACCAATAGCTCGCTGAAGAGAACTGTCATGGTTCTCACCTTTCCCTTTTCTTCACTTATGGTTTCTTCTCTTGTTGATCTCTGACTGGATCCCGAAAGAGCTGATCTGGATAAAGAAAAAGGGGCCTGAATCCCTTTGGATTCGAGGCCCCTGGCTTCTCTATCTCGGATCTAGCCGATAGAGCTCCAGGTGCCGAATCCTTCGGCCTTAGCTGTCTTGGTTGCAAAATAGTTGTAACCAAAGGCAGGCATGGACCAACGACGATGTGTGCGGATAGCACTCATCGTTAGCGATGTTGATCGAGCTCTTGCCACTTGCTACCTCTATCTATTCATACTCATCTGTACTGCTTGTTTTTACTGCTGAGTTCCCTACTGGGTAGGGAACGAGAAGGGTAGGTGATTGTCTGAGCTGGGCGCAAGCTAATTAATCCCCAGCGAGATTTAGCTAACGGGGATTAGCTAGCGAGATTTAGCTTGCGACTAGACCGGCCTCCCGAAGGAAAGGGCTCGGCCGCCCCGCATAAGAAATCAGTAGCGAGCGCTTTGCCCGAGTGATTCCAACGTAAAACAGGCGTCGTTCCTCCTCTAACTGAGCCCCTGGCCAAGGCAGGCTCGTCTCACTGGCTCCTACGAGGAAGACCATCTCCCACTCCAGCCCTTTGGCGCCATGCAGGGTCGAGAGCGTGACACCAGGCAGGGCGGGCGGATTGTTCTGCTCGCTTCGATCCTCAAGTTCCCGGAGAAATCCACGCATCGAGTCGATCCCATCATTGCTCAACTCCTGCGCCAATTGGATCAACGCTCGCGCAAACGGATCGTCCTCGCCTTGTGATTTAAGTAGATCGCGCAGCTCTTGAAGCCAATCACCTTTGGCATCAGATAACACAGATGCGCTTCGAATCGCGCCGACCATCTCGCGGACTTTGGGTCTATCGAAGAATCGCTCCGCAGTGCGGATCTGATTTTCGATATTCGCATTATTCAGAGCGCCCTCAAGATTCTCCAACTGGCTATTGGTACGCGCCAGAATCGCAATCGATTGCGCTGGGGTTCCGCTTGCAATTGCCTTGGCTACCTCATCTACGATTGCGAGCAATTCCTCGGTCTCAGAGTTGAAACTTAGGGAAGATGGCATCGCGCCATGGCTATTCACGGCAGCTAAATCATGGCCTAACTCACCGCTACGCAATACATTGTTCGCGAGATTGATGATCTCCGGAGTGGAGCGATAGCCCGCACTCAAACGAATTACCTCAGCTTTAGGGAATCGATTGACGAAGTTAAGAAGAAAAGATGGCGTCGCTCCGGCAAACGAATAGATGGTTTGCGCTGGATCGCCGACAACACAGATATCCTCACGCTTTCCTAGCCAGAGATCTAGTAGCCGCTGTTGAAGTGGCGAAACATCTTGGTACTCATCTACCGTGAAGTAGCGATACTGATCGCGAACTCGCTCCCGGATATCGCGTACCTCCTCCAACATTCCAACGGTCATCAGCAGGACATCCTCGAAATCCAAGGCGCGCTCCTGCTTCTTCAAGCCCTCATAAGCTTCGTAGACGCGGGCAACCTCACTTGGCTTAATACCTTGGTTGCCTACGCGGAGTTTGCGCCCGTAATCACTCGCCTTTTCGACATATTCATCGCTTGCGATCTCGAGAACCTTCGCCCACTCGATCTCACTTGCGATATCACGAAGCAGCGCCGAACTCTTATTGGC
>JBEGNC010000051.1:0-8317 GCA_041182705.1 Actinomycetota bacterium
CAATAGAGAGTTCAGCTCACTTTCCCCGTCTGCCACCAACCCTAGGAGAAATGAACCGAGTACGTTCACGATCAAGATTCCGACCGGAAATCTGAATTGAGTGCGGAAGAAACGGTCAATCACATATCGAGTTGGAGCGCCGACGCCGGCGCCGATTAGGAATAGCGCAAGTTTCATCGGACTACTTTCAATCTGATCAACGCGAGGATCGCCAAGCTAGCGGCGACCGTTCCGAAAAAGTACGCGATGGCAAGTAAGCCGCTGTTCTCGGCATGGATTAGAGCCACTGAGGAGAAGGTCGTCATTCCACCTGCCACTCCGGCCACCCAGAATGCCCGCCGCTCTAGCGAAATTTTCTGGAATCCGAAATATCCGGCGATTGCCACTCCGAGAAGATTTACCAAGAAGATGGCGAGCGGATAACTCGAGATTGCTTCACCAGACAGATACCTAACTAACGCCCCGATGACGCCCCCGGCGCCTACGAGAACGAGGCTCTTCACGCCCGCTTTACAATCTTATTTGCTAATCCAGAGACGATGCTTATCAAAAGGCTACCAACCAGAGCTGAGGTAAATGAATCGATCTCCAAGACATCGCTCCAGCGATCGGTAAGCATCAACATCGCAGTATTTATGATGAAGATGAATAGCCCGAATGTGATGATAACCGCAGGCAGGGTGAAGAGTTTGACCAACGATCCCAGGAAGGTGTTAATCACACCGAAGAGGGCTGCGACCCAGAAATAATTCCAAGCGCCATCTTGGATCTGGATACCATCGACAATAAATGAGGTAACCCAAAATGCACCGGCCAGAATGGCCCAGCGCATCAAAAGGTTCATTAATTTATGCCTTCCCGTTTCCGAATCTTCGAACCTAACCAACGTACCGGGTCATATTTCACATCGACTACGCGCTCCTTCATCGGGATGATCGCGTTATCAGTGATCTTGATGTGCTCCGGGCAGACCTCGGTACAACACTTGGTGATGTTGCACATTCCAAGACCATGCTCTTCTTGCGCCTTCTGCTTTCGGTTACGGAGTCGATCCAGTGGATGCATATCGAGTTCCGCTATTCGAATAAAGAATCGTGGACCAGCAAAAGACTTCTTGTTCTCTTCATGGTCGCGAATAACATGGCAGGTGTCTTGGCAGAGGAAACACTCGATGCACTTTCGGAATTCCTGGCTCCGTTCGACATCCACTTGCTGCATTCGATACTCGCCCGGCTTTAGATCAGTTGGACCTTCGAATGCCGGAACTTCCATCGCCTTCTTATAGTTGAAAGAAACGTCGGTTACTAGATCCTTTATGACCGGGAAGGCGCGTAATGGCGTGACCGTTATGGTCTCGTCGTCACCATACATATTCATCCGAGTCATGCAGGCAAGACGAGGCTTGCCGTTGATCTCCATTGAGCACGAGCCGCACTTACCAGCCTTGCAATTCCAGCGGACTGCAAGATCTGACATCTGGGTCGCTTGAACTCGGTGGATCACATCTAGGACTACTTCACCTTCATTGGCGTCGACACTAACCTCTTGAAAATCGCCACTCTTGGAATCGCCGCGCCAGATGCGCATCTTCACTTTGCGGGTCATTTACTTCCCACCTTTCGCGAGTTCCTTGTCGGTGAAGTACTTCTTCAACTCATCAAATTCGAATAGGTCGATCAATTCGCCAGGCAACATCTTTGCCTTCTCCTTCTCGACCTCAATCTTCTTACCGTTCCAGGATGTCAGGTGGTTGTATTGACGCCACTCCGCATCCATCTTCGGGTAATCATCACGAGTGTGTCCGCCGCGTGATTCAGTGCGCTCTAAAGCCGACTTTGCTATCGATTCGGAGACCAGCAGCATATTCTCAAGATCGATGGCGAGATGGAAGCCTGGGTTAAAGGTCTTGCCGCCGCTTACCTTGACTTGCTTCGAACGCTCCCGGATTGATTCAAGCTTTTTCAGAGCATCCTTCAATTCTGCTTCCGTTCGAATGATTCCAACTAGATCTTGGGTCACCATTTGTAACTCTTGATGTAGCGAGTAAGGGTTCTCCTCCCCCTCGCGATTAAACGGAGCATTCACATGGTCATGTGCTTTCTCGATCTCCTTATCGGAAACCGATGGCGACTTACCCTTCAGACTCTTCACATACTCAGCGGCGCCAGCACCGGCACGGCGACCGAAGACCAAAAGATCAGATAGCGAATTCCCGCCAAGACGATTCGAACCATGCATTCCACCTGCAACTTCACCCGCAGCAAATAAGCCCGGGACTCCATGCGCAGCAGCGGTATCCGGATCCACCTTCACGCCGCCCATCACGTAGTGGCAGGTTGGTCCGACTTCCATCGGCTGTTCGGTTATATCGACATCGGCAAGTTCTTTGAACTGATGCCACATCGAAGGCAGCCGACGCTTGATCTCCTCAGCCGGCAAACGCTTTGAGACATCGAGATAAACCCCGCCATGCTCCGAGCCACGACCAGCCTTTACTTCGGCATTGATTGCGCGGGCTACTTCATCGCGCGGTAATAGTTCTGGTGGACGGCGATTGTTGTTCTGATCCTTGTACCAGCGATCTGCTTCAGCTTCATTATCAGCGTACTTGTCCTTGAATACATCTGGGATGTAATTGAACATAAAGCGCTCACCTTTGTTATTAGTGAGAACGCCGCCGTCACCTCGAACTGATTCTGTAACCAGGATGCCACGAACAGATGGTGGCCAGACCATTCCAGTCGGATGGAACTGTACAAACTCCATATCGACGAGCGCTGAACCTGCCTTTAGCGCAAGAGCGTGGCCATCGCCAGTGCCTTCCCATGAATTGGAAGTGATCTTGAATGATTTGCCGATTCCGCCAGTAGCAAGAACGACGGCGGGCGCTTCGAAGAGAACCTCTTCACCAGTCTCGCGCCAATATCCGTAGCAACCAGCGACTTGATTGCCATCCTTCACAATCGATGTGATTGTTAGTTCAGCGAATACCTTTATGTACTTCTCCGCATCGCCGAATTCCTTAGCGTCCTTCTGTTGCATAGCAACGATCTTCTGTTGCATGGTTCGGATCAATTCAAGACCAGTGCGATCACCTACGTGTGCTAACCGTGGATACTCGTGACCACCGAAATTGCGCTGGGAGATTCGGCCATCCTTCGTCCGATCGAAGAGCGCGCCCCAAGTCTCAAGTTCCCAGATTCGATCTGGAGATTCCTTGGCATGAAGTTCGGCCATTCGCCAGTTGTTCAGGAACTTTCCACCACGCATCGTGTCGCGGAAGTGGACTTTCCAGCCATCATTCTCATTTACATTGCCCATCGCAGCTGCGGCGCCACCTTCAGCCATCACCGTATGCGCTTTACCAAAGAGGGATTTACAGATAATCGCGGTACGAAGTCCAGCTTGGCGCGCTTCTACAGCTGCACGAAGCCCCGCGCCGCCTGCGCCGATAACAACAACGTCGAAGCGATAACGATCGAACTTGATATCGCTCGCCTTGATCCCAGTCGTAGCCTTTGCCATTTTCGCCGCCTAGAAGAAGTAGTAGTTGGTGATAGTTCCGGATGCGACTGCCCGAACATAGAAATCGGTCAACGCGACAACGATGAGTGAGATCCAGGCATAGACCGGATGGCGCTCATTCAATACGGAGACCCAGCTCCATAATTTGTATCGGATTGGATGCTTGGAGAAGTTACGTAGTCGACCACCAATCGTGTGACGACAGGTATGGCATGAAGCGGAGTACAGCCAGAGCATCGTCGCGTTTAGCAAGAGCACCAAAGTTCCAACGCTCATATGGCCCCACTCGCCCTCTGGATTCTTGAAGGCGATGATTGCGTCGTATGTGAGGATTATGTTGAAGATCAATCCGAAGTAGAAGAACCAACGGTGGCCATTCTGGAGAATCAAAGGGGCGCGCGTCTCGCCGGTGTACTTCTTATGTGGCTCGGCGACTGCGCATGCAGGTGGCGACATCCAGAAGGAACGGTAATAAGCCTTGCGGTAGTAATAACAAGTAAGTCGAAAACCAAGCGGGAAGATTAAGATGAAGAGCGCAGGAGATATCACCATGCCAAATAAGGAGATGGTTCCGATTGGAGTGCCGAAGTGGGCTGAACCATCAACACACGCAGTAGTAAGACATGGTGAATAGAACGGAGAGATCAGCGGTTCGACAAAGTAGTACTTCTTTTCGAATGCGCGGAAGGTCGCGTAGATGATGAAGCTGATCAGGACTGCGACTGTTACTGCTGGCTGCAACCACCAGCGATCAGTTCGCAGTGTTCGTTCTTTGATCGCTGCACGAGTGCTAGAGAAAACTCCAGTGGCCACGTATCGCCTCCTTAGGGATGACGATATTTTCCTAGCCGTTCTCAGCCATTTCTAGGTGAACCCCTATGAGTTCGCCCACAACCGCGGAGGGCGTGGGATTTGAACCCACGAAGGTTTCCCTTGCCGGTTTTCAAGACCGGTGCACTAGGCCACTATGCGAGCCCTCCGTGGCGGAATTTACCGACCTTTGTCGGGCTCCTCAAAATCCTTGATATCCAAACCAGATAAGGCTGGGCGGAGATGGATTCGGAAGCGGACCGAAGCCATCTGAATCGAGACGATCAAGAGCGCTGAGATGACGACGACAAGATTTAATTGAATCGTCGTCTTCTCCAAGAGCACGAAAGCAGCAGATCCGATAGCGCTGCCGGTCGCATAGAGCGGTCCACCGCTAAAGATCTGAGGTGTCACTCGAGAGACGACATCCCGAAGTACGCCACCACCGACCGCCGTAATGGTTCCAAGTAGAACCGCAACTAATTCAGAGGTGTCATAGATGATCGCTTTATAGCATCCAGCAATTGCGAAGAGGGACATAGCAATCGAGTCAAGGAGCACTACTACCTGACTGGATTTGCGATACCAGCGTCCAATGATGAGTGCAGCAACAGCGCCGCCAATCGCAGTGAGAATGTATTTATCTTGCATACCTGATGGCCGACCAACTGAAAGCAATAAGTCGCGGAGTAATCCGCCACCCAATCCGGTAAGGATGGCGACTGAGATGACGCCGACTAAATCAAAACGTTTATAGAAGATTGCAAAGAGTGCACCTTGGAATGCGCCTACTCCAACACACATCAAATCGAGCCAGATTGGGACTGCTTGTGTAATCATTCCGGAAGCTCCAATAACTTCTCTATCTCTTTAGCTACACCATCATCAGTATGAGGTTCAGCCACGAATTTTGCGTGGCGACGCGCCTCAGGATGGCCATCTCCCATAGCCCACGACCGGCCGGCCCAAGCCAACATGGTGAAATCATTTGGGTTATCACCAAACGCTACCGATTGTTGAGCGGTAATTCCTAGTCGCTCCGCGACCTTAGCGAGCGTTGTGCCTTTTGAGATTCCATGTGCGTTTATCTCCAAGAGTGAATCATGTGAATTCGAGTGGGTGACCGTTGCAACCCCCTCCAACTCGCGGAGCGCAATCGCCAACATCTCATCAGAACTCAACTCTTGATCCGAACAGCGCGCCATCAGCTTCATCGCCGGACCATGCATGATCTCGGTTATGTCGTGAACACCGACATTGTCCATACCGACATCCCAGCGCGGGATATACGCCTTTTCCCGATGGAAGTAGTTATGTGACTCCACAGCAAAAGAGATAGTCGGAATCGCAAGTCGAAGTCGATTTACCGTTTCAATTTGGGCTTCCGGAGACATCAACCAAGATTCCAGGATCTCCTCGCGATGAATGTCATATAGCAATGCACCATTCCCGCAGATTCCCCGCCCAAATGGAAAGGCTTCGGCGATTTCCGGCATCCAACGTGGTGGCCTTCCAGTTACGTAACAAATCTCGATTCCTGCTTCATGCGCTGCAAAAATCGCATCTCGAGTTCGTTTCGATATCTCGCCGTAATTCGCGACGATGGTTCCATCTAAATCAGTCGCAATTAACTTCGGTCTTCGCTCCAACGCGCTCAATTAGCCACCGGTGTGAATCGATCCATACCTAAATATTGCTGTAGCGCTTTTGGAACCAATACCGAACCATCGCTTTGTTGGTGATTTTCCAGGATTGCCACAATCATTCGTGGAATTGCGACCAATGTTCCATTCAACGTCGCTACCGGCGAAGTTCCATTCTCGCCCTTGGTTCGTATGTTCAATCGGCGCGCTTGGAAATCACTGCAGTTAGAAGTGCTCGTAACCTCACGATATGCGCTCTGAGTTGGTATCCAAGCCTCACAATCGAATTTTCGATTCGCACTTGAACCGAGATCCCCGGTCGCAACATCAATCACGCGATACGGAATCTCCATTGCATTTAGGAAATCCTTCTCCCAATTAAGCAATCGCTTATGTTCTTCGGCTGCATCTTCGGGTCGGCAGAATGAAAACATCTCAACTTTCTCGAATTGATGTACCCGGATGATGCCGCGAGTGTCTTTGCCATAAGAGCCAGCTTCTCGTCGGAAGCAAGGTGAATAACCGGTATACCTCAACGGTAATTTTGCGCCATCGAGGATCTCATCCATGTGATACGCAGCTAACGGAACTTCGCTGGTGCCCACAAGGTAGAAATCATCTTCGACGAGATGGAATACATTCTCGGCTGCTTGTCCGAGAAAGCCAGTTCCTTCCATTGCTGCAGGCTTCACCAATACCGGCGGAATCATCGGGATGAATCCGGATTTAGTCGCCATTGAGATCGCGTAATTAACTAGCGCTAACTCAAGGAGTGCACCAACTCCGGTCAGATAATAAAAACGAGCTCCTGATACTTTCGCGCCTCGCTCCACATCAATCGCGCCAAGGATCTTCCCTAGTTCAACATGATCCCTTATCTCGAAATCGAAATTCCGAGGCTTACCGATTTCCTCTATTACTTTAAAATCTGCCTCGCCACCAATTGGAGCAGCAGGGTCTACGAGATTCGAAAGTCCAAGAGCTAATTCATTGAACCTAGCCTCGGCTGCGCTTCGTTTGCTATCGGCATCTTTGACTCGGGCCGCTAGCGATTTGGCGTTCTCAAGAAGTGCGGTCTTCTCTTCACCCTTCGCGCTACCAATCGATTTAGAAAGTAGGTTCTGTTCCGCGCGGAGCGCCTCAAACTCAACGATTGCATCGCGCCGGGCAGCATCCGCAGCCAGTGCTTGATCCACTAAGTCAGCGCTCTCACCACGCGCTTTCTGTGAAGCTCTGATGGCATCTGGGTTCTCTCGAAGGAGTTTGGAATCGATCATGTCTTCTTTCCAGAACGGATCTCAGTTAACCAATTGTCCGCCGTCTTGAATGCCTGATCAGTAGTCGCCTTTGTCGTTGTTGGAGCCACTTTGTCAGCGCGCGGATATGAACCAAGATAACGAACATCCTCGCAGATCCTTCGCAATCCCGTTAGCGCATCCCCGACTCGCTCTTCATTTATATGGCCTTCGGCGTCGATAATGAAGTGGTAATGCCCAAGTTCTCTTCCGGTTGGGCGAGATTGGATGAAGGTCAGATTCACTCCGCGAACCGCGAACTCAGTAAGTACTTCAAGAAGCGCACCTGCGTGATCGGCGCCGATAAAAGCTGCTAGCGAGGTGCGATCGTGGCCGGTTGGATTTGGGACCGAACCTGGCTTGCCAACTAATACAAATCGGGTGACTGCTCCACTGTTATCGCCGATGTCATCTGCCAGAATCGTTAAACCATAAGTCGCAGCAGCGCTCGGAGAAGCGATAGCGGCATCGAAGCTTCCTTTCCCTAGAGCTTCGGCTGCTGCCGCGGTTGACGCCGTGGTAATCAATTCAGCGCTTGGATGGTGTTTCGCGATAAAGGTGCGGCATTGCGCCTCGGCATGAGGATGAGTGCCGATTTTCTTTATGTCGGCGCCTTCCTTATCTTTTGGCACCAAGAGCGCAAAAGTTACAGGCAGAGTTACTTCACCATAGATCACTAACGGATCGCCTATTGCCAATTCGTCCAATGTTCGAGCAACTACGCCCTCGACTGAATTTTCAATTGGTACTAGGGCACGATCAGCGCTTCCAGTTCGCACTGCATCCAATGCAGCTGTGACATTAGCGAATGGGGTGAGTTGATCCGAAGCGCTCGTAATAGTTCGAAGCGCAGCCTCGGTAAATGTTCCGACTGGACCTAGATATGCAAACCGCGTCACCGCGTAAGGATACTCAAATCAATAATCGCGCCGTGCGCGAGAGGGGACTTGAACCCCTACACCCTTGCGAGTACTGGCACCTGAAGCCAGCGCGTCTGCCATTTCGCCACTCGCGCCTAAGGTGAGGCTACACCGTTAGGCTTGC
>JBEGNC010000052.1:0-29490 GCA_041182705.1 Actinomycetota bacterium
TCCTCATCCACTTCTTCCTCGGCTCCATAAATGCCCAAATTCTTTGCAATCGCATCGAAACTCTTGCCAACCGAGAGCGTCGCGCTAGTAGCGATTACTGGTGTCTTGGTAAAGAGATTCTCACGTAATACCGGAGAGACATCCAGGGGCGCTAGATAGAGAGTTGAGAAGTTTGGTTCGTACCAGAGCACATAGCCCTCTCCGATTCGGAGCATCTTCTGAGTGGTTGTCTTTACCTCATTTACGGCGCCTTTTACGCGCGCCCGCTCCGCGAGGGAGTCCGGATCAACTATTTCGCTATCGGCATTAATCGCAGCTACTACCGCCTCGGCGGCCTCTTTCACTTTGCGGATTGGGGCGTTCAATTGATCTGGAAGTTCGGTCAATCGGCGCTCCTCCTCGCTGCGAATTCGATACTCATCGCCGAACTCAGTAAGTGCATCTGCGAATTGATCGGCTGCCTTGGTGAATGCATCAGCAAGCTTTCCCGGCATATGTTTTCGGAGCATATTGGCGGCTCGGGAGACGCGACCTGAGGTCAACTCCTCGGTGACTGCTTGAGTGGTGCGGTCCAGGAATTCATGAGCTTCATCAAGAACAATCGCATCACGCTCTGGGAGAATCGGATGGGAATCGACGATCTCAATCGCCAATAGCGTGTGATTGGTTACGACGATATCTGCGCTCTGCGCCTTCGCCTTTGCCCTGACTGCGAAACATTCGCTTCCAAAGCGACACTCGTCGGCGCCAACACATTCACGTCCTGATGTCGAATTTGCTAGCCAGACACGGCGGTCAACCTCAGGGGCGTCATCGCGATCACCCGATACTCCAGGTTTTATCGCCCATTCCCGCAACTTCCGAGCATCTCTCTCTAAGGTCGAGATATCTATCAGGATCTCGTTGTCGGAATTGCTCTCCTCTGAATTCATCTTCTGAAGGCATAGGTAATTTCCAACGCCTTTATAGACCGCGAATGTGATCTCGCGCTTCAGTTCAGCTTCGAGGGCATCCTTAACTCTTGGCAGATCGCGCTCCACAAGTTGGCGCTGTAAGGCAAGAGTCGCTGTAGCAACGAGAACGCGCTTGCCATGAACAAGAGCGGGCACTAGGTAAGCCAGAGACTTACCAGTGCCCGTACCTGCTTGGACTATTAGGTGATGTCGATCTGAGAGCGCATTCGCTACCGCCTCTGCCATCTCGATCTGCCCCGCTCGCGGAGAGCCATCGATTGCAGTAACTGCGGCGCTTAATGCGCTGCGCACTCGATCAAGGCTCATAGTTGAACCCTAGTTGAGCGCTACGACAGATCTAGATCAGCTGCAGCCTGATGTAGAACCGCAACCTTCGCAGACATAGCAAGCGCCAGATGCGCGCATCTTCACTCCGCAGGTTACGCAGAGAGGTGCATCGGACTTGATTCCTGCGATTTTCTCCAACAATTCAGTTGATGAACCGATATTGGCTGGAGCGGCTTCGATCTTCACTTCGACTGACTTCTTCTCTGCCTTTGCCTCCACAACTGGAGCTACCGGAGCAGCTACTTCTTGGACCTGGGCATAGTCGCCGGTCTCAAGGGCCGTTGCTCGCTCTGCAGCGGTGTAGATGCCATAGGCGGATCGAACATCATGGGATAGATAATCGAGGGCGAGGCGTCGGAAGATGTAATCCATCATCGACTGCGCCATTCGGATATCTGGATCGTCGGTCATGCCAGCTGGCTCGAACCGCGAATTTGTGAACTTCTGAACGTAAGTCTCAAGCGGTACTCCGTATTGAAGTCCGATTGATACTGCGATTGAGAAGGCATCCATAACACCTGCGAGAGTGGATCCCTGCTTACCGAGTTTTAAGAAGATCTCGCCAAGCTGGCCATCTTCATATGTTCCGGCGGTCATGTATCCCTCAGCGCCACCAACAGCAAACGATGTGGTGCGAGATGGACGTGACTTAGGTAGTCGCTTACGCGTTGCCGGAGCCGGCGCGCTTACTTCCTCGCTGACTTCCTTCTTCTTCGCCTTTCCATCAGAGAGCGGTTGGCCAACCTTGCAGTTATCGCGATAGATCGCGATTGCTTTCAGGCCAAGCTTCCAACCTTCGTAGTAGACCTCTTCTACCTCTTCGATTGTCGCGTCTTCTGGCAAGTTGACAGTCTTGGATATTGCACCGGAGAGGAATGGTTGGCAGGCCGCCATCATTCGTACGTGTCCCATCGGGGCGATTGAACGTAGACCTAGTGCGCAATCAAAGACATCGTAATGCTCTGGCTTTAAGCCTGGCGCATCAACGACATGTCCATTTGCGGTGATGTATTCGACGATTGCTTCGATGGTCTCTTCGGTATATCCAAGTTTCCGGAGGGCTTGTGGGACCGTCTGATTGACGATCTGCATCGAGCCACCGCCGACCAACTTCTTGAACTTAACGAGAGAGAAATCTGGCTCGATACCGGTGGTATCGCAATCCATCATCAAGCCGATGGTCCCTGTTGGTGCGAGAACTGATGCCTGAGCATTACGCCAGCCATTCTTCTCGCCGATATTTAGGCATGAATCCCACTGCTTATTCGCCTCTGTCCATACATCGCGATCCAAAGTCGAAACCGAGCGAGCTTGCAATGAAGCAGCTTGATGCTTCTTCATGACTCGAGTATGAGCTGCTGCGTTACGTGCATAGCCATCGTAGGCACCGACAATTCCAGCAATCTCAGCGGATCGGCGGTATGAAGTACCAGTCATCAATGAGGTGATTGCGCCAGCAAGAGCGCGACCGCCATCTGAATCATAGGCAAGGCCTGACGCCATCAATAGCGCGCCTAGGTTTGCGTATCCGATTCCAAGTTGGCGATATGCCCGTGTCGTTACGCCAATGGCCTCTGTTGGGAAATCTGCGAAGCAGATTGAGATATCCATAGCTGAGATGATGATCTCGACAGATTTCACGAAATTCTTCACATCAAATGACCCATCGCTCTTAAGGAACTTCATCAAGTTCAAAGAGGCAAGGTTGCAAGATGAGTTATCCAATGACATGTACTCAGAGCATGGGTTCGATGCATTGATTCGACCGGTCTCTGGATTGGTATGCCAATCGTTGATTGTGGTGTCATATTGAATTCCTGGATCGGCGCATGCCCAAGCGGCTTCCGCCATCTTCCGGAAGAGCGACTTCGCATCTACCTCTTCGATTACTTCGCCGGTTGAACGAGCGCGAAGTCCGAACTTCGAACCATTCTCATAGGCACGCATGAAGTCATCATTAACACGAACCGAGTTATTTGCATTTTGATATTGGACTGAGATCACATCTTTGCCGCCAAGGTCCATATCGAAACCAGCATCACGGAGGACTCGAATCTTCTCTTCCTCGCGTACTTTGGTCTCGATGAACTCTTCGATATCTGGATGATCGACATCCAGAACAACCATTTTCGCTGCTCGGCGTGTAGCGCCACCAGACTTGATGGTTCCTGCGGAGGCATCTGCGCCACGCATGAATGAGACTGGCCCGGATGCGGTTCCACCCGACTTTAAAAGCTCTTTTGAAGAGCGGATTCGAGAGAGGTTTAGACCAGCTCCGGAACCACCTTTGAAGATCATTCCCTCTTCGCGATACCAATTGAGAATTGAGTCCATGGTGTCATCAACAGAGAGGATGAAGCAGGCTGAAACTTGTTGTGGGGCTGCGGTTCCAACATTGAACCAGACTGGAGAATTGAAGGAGAAAATCTGATGGAGCAACATATAGGTGAGTTCATGCTCGAAAATCTCGGCATCTTGTGGAGTTGCAAAATAACCGAATTCTCTTCCAGCTTTTGTATAGGTAAGTACGACACGATCAATTACCTGCTTCAATGACCATTCACGGTTCTCATGGCCGACTGCGCCGCGGAAATACTTGGTGGTGACGATTGTTGAGGCATTCACTGACCAGAAATCAGGAAACTCGACGCCCTTCTGCTCGAAGACAACCTCGCCGGTCTTCCAATTGGTTTGTACGACATCACGTCGCTCCCAATTTACCTGGTCATAAGGATGGGCCCCAGCGGTTGTGTGTACGCGCTCAATTGTTAAGCCCTTGCCTAGTTTGTTCTTCCCCGCGGGACGATTGATCACCGTGTCCGACATCTTTAAATTCTCCAGTTTCTAATAGAAATTTAGTTTTGTTAACTTCGCTATATGAAATTTTTCAATCTTTTATTCAGTTCTCTCAACTACTTTTCGGACACATCACTTAAGTTGCGGGGAAGTGACTTGACTTTTCGTCTCCGATTTCTCGGAAGGTACTGCGCGGAGAAGTGCGATCTCACCTTCGAAATCTTCAAGGGAGGAAAAGTTACGGTATACGGAGGCATATCGCAGGTACGCCACCTCATCTAATTCGCGGAGCGGTGAGAGAATCGCCATACCGACCTCTTGCGCCTCGATTTCTGCCTGACCGGTCGCCCGAAGAGCATCCTCTACTCGCTGGGCGAGGAGAGCTAGATCGTCATCTGAAACCGGTCGGTTCTGGCAGGCCTTACGCACACCATTGATGACCTTCTCTCGACTAAAGGGTTCGGTCGCCCCGCTCCGCTTGATAATCGATAGAACCGCTGTCTCTTGGGTGGAGAAGCGGGAGGAGCACTTGGTGCACTCCCGGCGCCGGCGGATGGTCGTGCCCTCATCGGATGGACGAGAGTCAATTACGCGAGACTCTTCATTCCGGCAGAAGGGGCAGTTCACGGCGTGTCGTTCCTTTCAATCCTGGGAATTTCCCGATTTTGGGTGTATTGGCGATTTCACTTCCAACCACAACTTGTAGAAGTGTATCGCGTTTTAACCCCAATATCTAGGGGTAAGATTAAAGGAGTGGTTTAGGGTTTGCAACCTGAGCCGTTAGCGTGTCGGGATATAGATCCTCTGCCCGGCAACTAGATCGCCCTGCTTTAGGTGGTTGATGGAAATCAACTCTTCAACGATATCTCGCCGGTCCCCTGTCGGATCTATCTTCGCCGCAATTGACCAGAGAGTCTCGCCCGGCTTAACCGTTATCTTCATATAAGGGGTAGTTGAAACTGAATCAGATGAGCCTGCGGTAGCTCCAGTAACAAGGGAGGCGCCAGCAAGTAGGAGTATGGAGAGAGATGTGACAACGCCAAGCCTTGCTACAAGCCGGCCACGGGGGGTGAGGCGGGCTTGAGAGTTTGACGTCCTCTCGGGGGCAAGGGACGGATGGATGGCGATCGTCGACATCATTCTCTCCAACTACTTCTAGAAAGACCGTCGAGAGCGGGGATACCCTTCGAACGTCTGTTCTAAAGGCAAAGGTACACCCCGCCACCGACATCGGCAAGTCTTTTTAGAACATTTGTTTGAATTTATCGCAATTCTGTTCTAACCTTCTACCTATGACGCCAAAGATCTCAGAGCTCCCAGATGGCCCCGTTGATGAGAATGGCCTTACCACTCGCCAATTAAAGATTCTCCAAGCCATCAAGAACGCAATGGAGGAGCGAGGGTATCCGCCCTCCATGAGAGAGATCGGCGAGGCTGCTGGCCTTGCCTCCCCATCGAGCGTCAAATACCAACTTGAGGCGCTCGAAGCGAAGGGTTGGATCCGTCGCGACCCATCACGCGGTCGCGCCCTTGAAGTTCTCTCTCCAGATGATGCGCGTTTCGAGGATGTCCAGATTGATCAATCCAAGAACATCCCATTAGTTGGTCGAATCGCCGCTGGCGGTCCAATTCTGGCGGAACAGAATGTCGAAGAGCTTTTCCCTCTCCCCTCATCGCTGGTCGGCGAGGGTGAACTCTTCATGCTCAAAGTCGTTGGGGATTCAATGATCGATGCTGCTATATGCGATGGCGATTATGTTGTTATCCGCGCCCAGAAGGATTGCAATAAGGGCGAGATTGTCGCTGCCATGATCGATGGTGAAGCTACCGTGAAGACCTTCTCGAAGAAGGATGGACATATCTGGCTACTTCCAGCAAATCCCGATTTCCAGCCAATCAACGGTGACAATTGTGAGATCCTCGGCAAAGTCACCGCGGTACTTCGATCTATCCGTTAAGGATTGATAAATCTTTCAAGAGTATGGGCTAACGCTCCATCAACTCGCGCGCGGATAGCCGTTCCCTCCGCTGCATAATCCTCGCTAAGAATCTCACCTTCTTCATGGACTCGACTAACTAGATCTCCGCGTTGGTACGGAATTACGACAGAAATCTCGATCTTGGGACGAGGTAGCGAAGCTTCAATTGCGCTTACCAGCGCAGAGATGCCAACTCCGGTATGGACAGAGATTGGATACGCATCTGGCTCCTCCCGCAATACCAATCGAATCTTCTCCGGGTCTGCGATATCGGCCTTATTCAGAGCGATTATCTCGGGGATTTTCTCGCCCCCGATTTCCCTAATGACTTCTCGAACCGCCTTTATCTGCCCGAGCGGATCTTGGTGCGATGCATCCACGACATGAACAATGAGATCAGCCCCAGAAACTTCCTCCAGCGTCGATTTAAAGGCGTCGATTAGCTCATGAGGCAGGTACCTGACAAATCCGACCGTATCGCTCAAGGTATAAATACGGCCATCTTTGGTCTCGGATTTTCTGACTGTTGGATCGAGCGTTGCAAAGAGGGCATTCTGGACCAGGACACCGGCATTTGTTAGACGATTGAGGAGCGAAGACTTACCGGCATTTGTATATCCCGCAATCGCTACCGATGGAATCGAGTTCCGTCGCCGTTCTTGCCGTTTGGTGTCGCGCGCGGTCTTCATATCCCCTAATTCACGCCGCAGTTTCGCCATCTTGTCGCGGATTCGGCGACGATCGATCTCAATCTTTGTCTCGCCTGGACCGCGGCCGCCGATACCGCCAGCCCGCGCTGCTTGTCTAGAGAGCGATTCGCCCCAGCCACGCAATCGCGGCAACATATAACTCATCTGCGCCAACTCAACCTGCGCCTTACCTTCCTTACTCTTCGCATGCTGAGCGAAGATATCGAGGATCAGCGCGGTTCTATCCACGACCTTTACCTTCACTTTGTCTTCTAAGTTCCGCAATTGGCTTGGACTTAGTTCACCGTCACAGATAACCGTGTCGGCACCAGTCGACTTAACAATGCCCTTCAACTCGCTCACTTTGCCAGAGCCGATATAAGTGGCAGGATCTGGTTTATCCCTTCGCTGCATGACTGCCTCTAATACTTGAGAGCCTGCAGTCTCAGCCAGCGCTGCTAACTCCGCCATCGAATTCTCCGCGTCAGTTACAGTCCCGCTAGTCCAGACTCCAACTAGAACTACACGTTCCAACCGAAGTTGTCGATATTCTGCCTCGGAGATATCGGTTAATTCAGTCGACAATCCAACTACTCGCCGGAGCGCTTGGCGGTCACTCAAGTCTCGTTGCGCTGAATCGAATGAATCCGGAATGAAGATATCTGAATCGAATTGAGCAGCTACTTCTGCACTCTCGTCGAGCAATCGCTCGAATTCATCATCACGTTTAGCCAAGGAAGTTCGCTAACTCCACGTCTTTGATCAAGATAGCCGGTCCGGTGAGGATCGCATTCGAATGAGGGTCGATCTCGACTACTAATCGACCACCTGGAGGATGGATAACCCACTTCGCAGGCAGGGAGCCGCCTTTCGCTATCGTTGCAGCTAACGCGACCGCACAAGTACCAGTGCCACATGAACGGGTCTCTCCCACGCCGCGTTCGTGAACTCGCATCTCGATTTCGCCATTAGCCAAGAACTGAACAAACTCCACATTCACACCCTCTGGGAATAGCTCTTTTGGCCTGACTACTGGAGCCAATTTGAGATCGCCAACCTGGGTTAGATCGTCCACGAATACGACGGCATGGGGATTGCCTACGCTGATTGGAAATCCATTCCAAGTCTTCCCATTCGCGAATGCAGTTACTTCACTATCGCCTCGCGAAACTTGCCCCATATTCACAGTTATATCGCCAGATTCTGGCGCACTAACGAACTTCTTGCCGTCTCGAGTTAGTATCGGGAAAATCCCAGCGTCCTGATGGCCACGATCCACTAGGTATCGAGCCATCACCCTTATGCCATTACCGCACATCTCCGCTAGAGAACCATCGGCATTTCGATAATCCATGAACCATCCGCCTTCACGTCTGGTTATACGGATGAAACCATCTGCGCCGATTCCGCTATCGCGATTACAGATACGCGCAACCTCACGGCTGGAGAGGTTTCGTTGATCTTCCGGATCAAAGAAGAGCACGAAATCATTCTCAGTGCCATGGCCGTATGTTCCGGTAAGTTGCGACATAACTAATTAATCGTAGATGAAAGTATGCAAGCGAGCCGCTCATCGGTTCCACCCTTCAACCAAGTGATTCGCTCATCACGCGAGAACCAGGTCTCTTGCCGACGGGCATAGGCTCGCGTAGCGCGCTTGGTCTCTTCCCGGGCCTCATCTTCACTAACCCGTCCATCGAGGAATTCGATTACTTGCTTATATCCCAGAGCGGCTTGAGCGGTCTTTCCATCTCTTATCCCCCGCTCAATTAGGCCCTGGACCTCCTCGACCAATCCCAATTCCCACATCGCATCAACTCTACGATCGATACGCTCCTTTAGATCCTCTCGATTCATGACTAGGCCGAATTGCTTGGCGCTCGGATATCGCGTAGCGCCAGATCTTGGGAGATTGGCAGTAAATGGCTTCTTGGTAATCTCGATAACTTCAAGAGCCCGAACGACTCTTCTGACATTCTCTTTCGGTATCGCTGCAGCTGCAGCGGGATCAAGTGTCGCAAGCCGTTCATGCATGGCCGCTCCTCCGATCTTCTCGCTCTGCTCCAATAATCTCGCGCGAATATCGGGATCGGTGTCTGGGAAATTTAGTTCATCGAGAATTGCTTTTATATAAAGCCCAGTTCCACCGACCACCACAATCGCTCTTCCAGATGCCAGATTCTGGTCGATTATCTCCCGAGCCCAGCTCTGATATTGAGCTACCGAGGCATCTTGATTGACATCCAAGATATCGATCAGGTGATGTTTGATTCCCGCACGTTCAGCCAAAGAGAGTTTCGCCGTACCTACATCCATGCCGCGATATAACTGCATGGAATCTGCATTCACGATCTCAGCGGAGAGTTCCTTCGCCAATTGAAGCGATAGTTCTGACTTACCGGTAGCTGTTGCGCCAACAAGAAAGATCAAGGTCATTTAGTCAACGAGCTCTTCAATTGCGGCACACCTAGGAAGACTCCGGAGTTCTCTGCTTCTAATTTCCGCATCTCGAAGGCATCGCCACCTCGAGTGTTGATGATTTGAACCTTCTCTCCAAGTACGAAGTGCGGCTTCGCGCTTTCGATTCGCACTCGCGCAAGATCGCCGGGGCGCGCAAGATCGCCATCTAATTCGAAGTGAACCAGGCGGAAGTCCCTGCTCTTTCCTTGGGCTCGGCCATCCTGGATATCAGAGATCATCACCTCCAATTCCTTGCCAACTACCGCTTGATTGACTTGGAGAGCGATGGAATTTAAGGCTTGATGGAGGCGGTCATAGCGTTGCGCAACGACCTCCTCAGGGATCTGATCTGGCATCTCTGCTGCAGGAGTTCCGGGGCGCTTGGAATACTTGAATGAGTAGGCTGCTAGGAAACCGAGCTCTTCGCATACATCTAGCGTCTGCTGAAAATCCGATTCACTCTCACCAGGGAACCCAACTATCACATCGGTTGTGATCGTCGCATCGGGCATAGCGCTCCTGACCTTCTCGATTATTCCCCGATAACGATCGACTCGATAAGAACGGCGCATGGCCTGGAGTATTAGGTCCGAACCAGATTGCAGCGGCATATGTAGGTGTGGCATCACATTCGATGTCTCCGCCATCGCCTCGATTACATCATCGGTGAAGTCTCTCGGGTGAGGCGACATGAATCGCACTCGGGAGAGACCATCTATCCCGCCACACTTGCGTAGGAGTTTGGCGAAGGCTTGACGATCACCGAAATCAACGCCGTAGGCATTCACATTCTGCCCGAGAAGAGTCACCTCGGTAACGCCCTCGGCTACGAGCGCCCGAATCTCGTCGAGGATCTCAACTTCCGGACGATCTTTCTCGCGGCCACGAAGTTGCGGCACGATACAGAAAGTGCAGGTGTTATTACATCCAACCGATATCGAAACCCATGCGGAAAAGGCAGAGTGTCTGCGCGCTGGGAGTGTAGAAGGAAAATGCTCTAACGATTCCTTTATCTCAACTTGCGAAGTCGCCGCGATCCGCGATCTCTCCAAAAGGGCCGGAAGTGATCCGACATTGTGGGTGCCGAATACGACATCTACATAAGGTGCTCGTTCGATGATCGCCCCTTTATCCTTCTGAGCCAAGCAGCCACCGATCGCGATCTGCAACTTTGGATTAGCTCGTTTTGCTGGAGCCAAGAAACTCAGGTGGCCATAGAGCTTGTTATCTGCATTCTCGCGAACCGCGCAGGTATTGAAGACGATCAAGTCTGGCTCGGTCCCTTCGGGAGCCGGGAGATAGCCAGCGGCATCGAGTGAGCCCGCAATCCGCTCTGAGTCATGGACATTCATCTGACAGCCCAAGGTCTGAATGACATAGGTACGACTCATGTCGGAATGGTACCTATCGTTCAATTAATCCAGGGATTAGCAATAGGTATCAGTAATTGGAGCGGAGAAATAGCATGTTTCCTGCTCTGCGTAGGCTCTGCAGTTTCACGCCTAAATCATTTCCTGGTGGTAATGCGATGCCATCGATTAACCCGGGGCGATATTCAGAAGTTGTGGAACCAACTACTACCGGGCTCAAGGTTAGAAATTCCTCCTCAAGTTGGCGAGCTGCGACCATCGCGCCATAGAACTTCGGACCACCCTCACAGAGCAGGCTCTTTACACCAAATTCGTCGAGCAGTTTCTTATGGAGCAATTCCAGATCGACATCATCGTCGCCAAGTTCCAGCACCTGTATCTTCGCTAAGCCAAGCGCCTTGACCTTTTTTGCACCAGCACTCGTGGTTGCGACAATGACTTCTAACTTCGCATCTTCGAATACAGCAGCAGCTGGATTCAAATCCCCACTCCTTGTGACGAGCACTTGATAAGGAAATGGGCGTCGGCCCTCGCTAGCGCGAAATTCTGCGAACGGCAGTCGCTCATCTGGAAAGATGAATTCTGCGCTCCAAATATGGTTTGGTTCGCTGCGTAGGGTATTTGCACCCACCGTTACGGCATCAGCTCGAGACCTAGCCAATGCCATCACCCATTGATCGTGCCGATTAAAGCCCGAGATATCGCCACCACCGTCGTGGTGTGGAACAGCGAATGATGTCTTGCCATCATGTGAAATCACAAAGTTCGAATAGCGATATTGTCGATCGACTGGAATGAGCCAATCGCCTCCATATATCTCACGTAATGCAGACGGTAGTCCGATTGCACCTTCACCCAGATCCGGCTTTTCTTCGAATAGGAGTGCGAAGTTACTTCCGGGGCCAGCGAACTTCATGCTCGCGGTCCATCTACGACGATGCTCTGTCCGCTGATGCCACTCGAGTTATCCGAGAGCAACCAGGCACAGGTACGTGCCACTTCTGCTGGTTCGATCAATCGCTTAAACGCAGATGCGCGTTTCCATTCCGCCAGTGTCGCTTCTCCACTCATGCCAACACGTGCTCCGATCTTCGTCGCCAATTCCGCCAACATCGGGCTATCGACATTACCTGGGCAGACTGCGTTCGCTCGCCCACCAAAGGGGGCCAATTCACCGGCAATCGATTGCGTAAAACCAATCAAGCCGAACTTTGATGCGCAATAGACCGTTCCTCCTGCTTCGCCAAGTAACCCTGCAGTTGAAGCGATAAATACCGAACTGAATTTCCGTGGGGACTTTCTAAGGCGGGCCGTAATAGCGGCACCGACATGGAATGCGCCTCGTAGATTTACCGCCATGACTCGCTCATAAGCTTGCCAGTCAATATCATCGACTGGTCCAGTCGTATTAAGTCCGGCCGCATAGACGAGGCCACTTAGTTGATTCATCTCGTCATATCCGGCTATTACATCCAAAACGTGTTTGGCATCAGTCACATCAAGTGCGTCGCACTTTACGTCAGCAAAGCTCGGCTCCTTTAGGTCGGTGGCTATCACCTCGCCGTGAACTTTGAGCTCTGCAACACAGGCGGTTCCAATCGCGCCATTTGCCCCAATAACAAGTACGGTCATTGCTTACCCATCATCTCTTCGATTGCGGCTTGGATCGAACCGGCATTAGGGACCACCACTTCTTCAAGAGAAAGCGCACCAGGTATCGGAACATCAGGTACAGCTAAACGCTTTACCGACTTTAGGTTTACGCCAGCTTCAATCAGCCTGGTCACGATTTCGGCAGAAAGACCGAAGCTAAGGTAATCCTCGTCTACAACCAGAATCCGGCCCGTCTTAGCTACTGACTCTGCAACAGTCTTCATATCCAGCGGGACCACACTTCGAAGATCGATGACTTCAACTCCAATTCCTGCTGCTTCAACGATCTCTGCCGCCTTCATTGCTGGCGCTACAGTTCCACTAAGCGTTACGAGGGTTAGATCGTTTCCGGATCTGAGCACCTTTGCCTCGCCGATGGGAACGGTGTATCGGTCACTAGGGACATCAGAGCCGAAGGTGAAATCCTCAGCCCGCTTCAGTAACAGCCCTTTATGTTCGATGAATACAACGGGATCATCAGATTCCACGGCGCTGGCCATCAAGCCTTTTGCGTCATAGGGATTAGAAGGAGCAACGACTTTGAGTCCGGGAAGATGAGCGAATAGACCCCATAGACATTGGGAATGTTGGGCGCCGGAGCCGATACATCCGCCTGCCGTCTTGATGACAATCGGCATCCGAACGCGACCTCCGGACATGTAGTGATTCTTCGCAATCGCGTTGTATACCTGGTCTAGGCAGACGCCGATGAAATCAACGAACATGATTTCAAGTATCGGTCGATAACCCTCTAGCGCCAACCCCACACCCATTCCGGTAATCGCGCTCTCGGAAATCGGGGTATCTACAACACGTGTACTTCCGAACTTCTTCTGCAGTCCTCTAGTAGCTCCGAATACGCCACCTTGCATACCAACATCTTCACCTATAACTACGACGCTCGGATCACGCTCCATCTCCAGATGAAGCGCTTCCGAAATACATTGCGAAAGATTTAGATTTCTAGCCATCTGAATTACTCCGCAAAGACATATCGACGAGCCTGACTTGGATCAGGGAATGGATCATTTCTTACTGCTGCAAGCATTTCTGCCAGAGCCGCCGCTACTGAACGCTCAACTTCGGCCAACTCACCTTCTGTTGCGAGCCCACGTTCGATCAACTTGGCTTTCGTTATCTCCAAAGGGTCGGCAGCTCGGCGGCGTTCCTTCTCCTCCTTGGCGCGATACATATCGGCATCTCCCTCAAAATGTCCTCGGAATCGATAACACATCGCTTCGATGATGCTCGGCCCACCACCAGCGCGAGCGCGTTGTACGGCGTCGCCAAAGGCGGCCGCGACTTCCTCCACATTCAAACCATCGACACGCACTCCATGCGCGCCCCAAGATGGTGCGCGCTCTGCAATCGTTTCGGTCGCACTTGCTGCGGAGAAGGGAACGGAGATTGCCCATTCGTTGTTCTCTACTAGTACGACCATGGGAAGTTTGAGGGCTCCTGCCATATTCATCGCTTCATGGAATGCGCCAGTGTTGACTGCGCCATCACCTACTACCGCGACCGCAATCGCATTATTGCCCTTCAAACGCGTTGCATAAGCGTGGCCGAGCGCTACCGGTACGCCCGCGCCGACTATGCCAGTCGCGGAGAACTTCAACGCCGGGTCAAAGAGATGCATATGACCACCGAAACCACCGCAGAGGCCGGTAGATCGCTCAAATATCTCCGCCATCATCGAGCGCATATCCACGCCCTTTGCAATGGCATGCATATGGTTTCGGTGAGTACTACACATCGCATCTTCTTTTGTTAGATAGCCGACCATTCCCGCACTGATCGCTTCTTGCCCGACTGCGGTATGCAATTCACCATGGATCTCGCGGGATGGGACACCTTCAAGACAAGCTAATTCGAAATGGCGCATCCACACCATATATCCGAATCGATCTTTAAGAGTGATGCCCGCTGTCACTAATCTGCTCCTCTAATTCGATCACAGTTCCAAAACGATCCGCACAGTAGACCGCTTTCCCTTCGGAGAACTCAGTGACCTTTCCTAACATGATTCCACCGCTAGATACCAACTCTGCCGCAGCTTTCTCGATATCTGGAACCAGATATGCAGTATGGGACCTGCCAGGATAGATAGGCAATAGTTCATTCGCATCGCTTGGCACATTTGTGAATTCGATGAACTCAAGTACCTGATCGCTGATTGGTGACTTCGTCTGAACCAAGTGGGCGCCCAGTCCCTTAACCCCGGTGATGCTACTTATCAAATCCGTCATTTCTCGGGCCTCAAATACAACTTCAAAGCCGAGATTCAGGCGGTAGTAATCGATAACTTTCTCGATATCGCGCACCGCAATCCCAGTATGGTGCCAAGCCCATGAATTGATTTGACCAGCTCTTTGCAAATTCATCTCGCCATCGTAGTCGCCTGGAAAACTATTGAGGAGTAGCCTTCGCGATGTTCCCGAGTCATCAGGAGATCTTTCATCGTGGCAAAAGTAAATGGTGGAATGGGTGGCGGTTTGGTTCCCGGCACTTATCCGCCACCGAAAGCGCTGCGCCCAACCTTGGTTGGTGAGAATTGGTCGGTAGTCGCTGGCCATCCGAGAGTAAGCCTGGTAGCTGAGGCGATATTCCGCTCTGGTGGTAACGCGATAGATGCAGGTGTAGCAGCTGGAATCGCTAGCAATGTGGTTCAAGTAGATATGGCGAATTTCGGCGGAATCGCGCCTATTCTCATTAGGACTGCAGGAAATAACGATGCCTGGTCCGTCGCCGGCGTCGGTCGATGGAGTGAGAGCGCCTCCCTTTCTGCGATGTTAGATCGCTACGGTGGCTCATTACCACTTGATGGTGCACCTGCGATAGTTCCCGGAGCCCCAGCCGCTTGGATAGCTGCCTTAGAGCGATTCGGAACTATGTCGTTGGCGCAGGTTGCTGAGCCTGCGATCCGATTGGCGCGCGATGGTTTCTTGCTCGACCAATCGCTAGCTACAAGTCTTGAGATAACTGGTAGGAATTTCCAGAAATGGCCTTCAAGTGCAGCCATTTATCGCCCGGATGGCGTGCCACTAGTAGCCGGAGCGAGATTGAAACAGAGCGCTCTTGCCGCACTGCTCCAGCGATTAGCAGATGCAGAATCCAATTCAGTTGGTTCGAGAAGTGAGAAGTTAAGAGCAGCACATCGCGCCTTCTATCAAGGCGAAGTGGCGGAGATAATCACTAGAACTGTTACATCGCGCGGTGGCTACATGACGATGGCAGATCTTGCACAATTCGAAGCCGAGATCGAATTGGCGCCTTCGATTGCAATTAAAGACTGGCGCTTCTATGCAACGCCATCCTGGAGCCAAGGTCCTACAGCTCTGGAGATTATTGGAATTCTCTCGCGTCGCAACGGCAGCTGGCACGAGATAGTCGAAGCTATCACTTTGGCCTTCAACGATCGCGAGGATTACCTTGCTGCACCAGGGCAGATGCAACGTGACATATCGGAATTACTTAGCGATGAACATCTTGCACAACTTGCTTCGACCATCAACGATACCGCCCTGCCCGGCAGACCGGGAGCGAAGAGTGGCACGAACCCACTATCGAGCACCACCGCTGTGGTCACGATGGATAAATCAGGAAACACTTTTGCAACCTCGCCATCTGACACCCTCGATGGCGGCCCGATAATCCCAGAGTTAGGAATCCTCTGTTCGCCACGTGGCGTTCAAAGTCGCTTGAATCCAGAGCATCCCAACCGCCTCACTCCTGGCGGCCGTCCCGTAATTACCCCCGCTGCGATGATCGGATTAAATGGCGATGATGCGTGGGCGTTGGCATGTCCCGGTGGCGATGTAATCGTGCAAGCGATGGCCCAAGTCATCTGGCGCGTCTTACATGAGAATCTAGAGTTACAAGAAGCAGTTGAATCGCCCCGAATTGCTGCGTTTAATGCGCCGAGCGCATTCCATCCTCACCCAACCGGAGACCGACTCGTCTACGCTGAGGAGCGAATCGGCAAAGAAGAGATAGCGAAATTATCTAGCCAAGGTCATCAAGTAATCACTTGGCCAAAGTACGAGTTTGATGCCGGTTCAGTTCAGACAATTAAGTCCTCATCTAACCAATCCGGAGAGCGCACACTATTCGCCGCTGCGGATCCCCGGCGAAGCGCGTACGCGTTGGCGGAATAGGAGTAGCAATGATTGATCTAGAAAAGTTGATTATCGATACCCAGGAACTAATCCGAATCGATAGTCAGAATCCGGGAATCCAAGAAGCGGCATGCGGCAACTGGGTCTTTGCTCGATTGAAGAATATGGGGCTACGTCCAGAGCGATCAATCGTTGAAGGTACGCGCGAGAATATCTTGGCGACGATTCCTGGTGAAGGGAAGGCTCCTCGATTGGTTCTTCTAGGACATCTAGATACCGTTCCGATCGGATCGGGCTGGACCGTTCCACCACTGTCGGCAGAGATTCGAGATGGGAAGATCTTCGGGCGCGGTGCTTGCGATATGAAGGGCGGCGTAGCGGTGGCCCTCGGCCTGTTAGAAGCGATCACGAAATCAGGAATCAAACCTGCCGGTGACATCCTCTTCGTAGCGACCGTCGATGAGGAGGCGCCGGATATGGCGGGCGCCCATGCTTTAGTAAAGAGTGGAGCGCTCCGCACTGATGATCAGGTCATCGCATTGGAACCGACTGGCGCCCGGCTGAGAATCGCTCAAATGGGGCTTCGCTGGCTAGATATTCGGGTCACCGGAAAGATGGCTCATGCCGGCCGGGCCCACCTTGGTATCGACTCCGCGCACATCATGGCCAGAATCGTCGATCAACTAAAAACCTACATTTATTCGCTAGAACATGATGACCCGATATTAGGTCGAGCTCGCTTTACATGCGGCGTCTTCAATGCCGGCGTGGCCACCAATGTGGTTCCTCCTTTCGCAGATGCCAAATTCGATCTACGTATCGTGCCGCCGTTGAAGATAGAAGATGTAATTCCGATGGTCGAACGGATTGCAACAGAGGTAGTCGCCGACTTTCCCGGCGCGACCTTTGAAATAACCGGACTTGGTGCGCCCCGGCCACCAGTTCGCGCCAGCGATGATTCAAGAATCATCAAAGGCCTTCGATCCTCATATCGAAAAATCACCGGAGTCGAGATACCAGTTGGTGGCAATGATGGACATGAGGCATATACCGATGCCTCGATGGTTGCTGCACTAACCAAGAGCGAGTCTTGCACGGTCTTCGGTCCGGGTTCGACTGATCAAGCACATACCGCCGATGAATTCGTGAGCATAGATGAATTGGAATTGGTCGCGAAAGTGATCTGGGATATGACGATGAATTGGGCAAACCTAGGAGAGGGAACGAAATGATCATAGATGCATATAACAATGTCTGGCAGGCCGGAGGCACTTCGGATTATCTGACGGCCGAGTCCTACACCCCAGAGGACATGATCCGCGCAATGGATATGGCCGGCGTAGATATGGCGGTTGGTTGCTCCCTCGGTCAGATGATGGATAACAACTTCATCGCTGAGACCATGAAGAAGCATCCCAACCGGATCATCGGATTCGGCCAAGTCAATCCAAGATTCCCAGACGCTGTCGAAAGTATCGATAACTTGTCGAAGAATCTCCATCTCAAAGGTTTGAAGCTCCACCCTACGATGCATGGTTATCACTTCGCAGATCACGGCCTACTTGATCCGATCTTTGATGCTGCAGATCGGAATGGTCTAGTCGTGTTGGTAAACGCCCTAGATGATCCATTCTGCGCTCCGTTATCGATTGAAGAGATCGCTCGCGGCTTCCCAAATACCCCGGTTTTGATCGCACATATGGGAACGGTTTGGAACCTAAACGAGGCGATCTTGGTCGCAAAGCGAAACCCGAATATCTACCTGGAAACCTCCGGATCACAGTTGCTTGATGTGAAACTCGCCTATCGAACGTTAGGCCCAGACCAGATTGTCATGGGAACTGATTGGCCCGGCAGCGATTTTGATTTAGAGCGGGCAAAAATCGCTCGCGCCATACCCTCTGCCAAGGATCGCGAACTTGTCGAAGGTGGAACCTTGGCGCGCTTACTTAAATTGAATTCTTAGCGGCCTATGGAGCGCAGCACCGGATTTGTCGATGCCCATTCGCATCTGCGTTCCACTCCCCTGGCTGAACATGGCGTAGCCGGAAGTTGTCTAGAAGAAGCGATCTTACGGATGAATGCGATGACCGCTGTCGATATCGAGGATGACACATTCGTCGCTACTAGCGAACTCCTGCTAGCTGGCGTAACCGGTGTTCAATTCATCTTCCATACATTTGGGCCACCCGAGTTCTATCTCGAAACACTTGATCGTGCCTTGTCCGGCATTGCGCGCTCTGGGATACGTGCTCAAGTAATACTTGGCATCACCGATCAATTCGAATTCTTACCAGAGAATCCTAAAACGAAGATTGATTTACCCGAGTTCGTGGGCACCGGGAAACGGATTTCGCCAGAAGAATTCATTGAAATTCATCGCTCAGCGACAAACAAGTACCCGCATCTCCAATTAGGCGTCGGGCCGGTGGGACCGCAATGGTGCAGTGATTCGATGATGATGGCCGTGCAAGAGATCGCCGAAGGTGGCGTTCGCGTCCACACTCATTGTCTGGAGAGTTCGCGTCAGAGAGATTGGATCTCCGAACCACTGGTAGAACGCCTTAATCGCTTTGGATTACTCGGAGATCGCACCAGCCTGGCTCATGCGATTTGGCTTACCGATGATGAGTTGGAATTGGTTAAAGCGACTGGCACCCATCTTGTCACATGCCCCAGCTCAAATCGATATCTGAAGGCCGGAGTGGCTGATACTGCAAAGTGGATTAGCCAAGGAATCTCATTTGGCGTCGGCCTCGATAGCCTCTCCGGACGGGAATCGCCATTAGCCACAGCCAAACTCTCCCTAAGCGAATCGGATGGAATCGTCGCTCTAACCACTGGCGGTATGGAGGCTGCTGGGATCGATACATCCCGCGATTCGGTGACTTGGCAAGATTGGCAAGAGAGTCGAGCTCGAGAAGTTCTGGTCGATGGCCAACAACTCGTCCAAGAAGGTCGCCATGCAAAGCAGGCAGAACTCGATGAAGCGATCGAGCGAATCTCAGCGAAGATGGCAAGTGATAAGGCAGCGCGCGAACTTCGCCAAGGAATTCTGACCCAGATAATGGAAAGGTATCTTCAATCTATCTCATGACAAGCGCGGAACTGATTCTTCCCATAAGAGCCGAACTTGGCGAAGGTATGACTCTCTTTCCAGATGGGAAAATGCGCTGGGTTGACTTACCAAATGGCAAGTCTTATATCTGGGATGGCGTTAACAATTCGCTCTGGCATTCGCAAGATGAAGAGCTTGCCAAAGTCCTGCCTTGGAAAGATGGCACCATCCTGCTCAGCCAAACTGCGATCATCTTTCTCAATCATTCGAATGCTGAGGTCGAACGGATTGCACTCCATAGTTTAGCTAGCAATCTTCGATGCTCCGATAGCGTGGTCCTACCTAATGGTGAACTGCTAGTAGGGATTTTGGATCGCGACTTGACGCCGAATCGGAGCCGTCTGATTCAAGTGAAATTGGATCGCACCATCGTCGAGATTGTTTCGGTCGCCAGCATCTCTAATGGCATTGTGATTCATCCCGATGGAAGACGAATCATCTGGGCCGATAGTCCAAGGAAAGAACTTGAAGCGTTCGACTTTGATGAATCGACGGGAAAAGTAAGCAATCGGCGGACATTTGCTCGCCTACCTGAAGGTATCGGGCTGGCCGACGGTATCTGCGCCGACGTCGATGGCGGAATCTGGGCTGCATTGTGGGGTGGATCAGGAGTGGCGCATTTTGATGATGGCGGAGAGTTAATCGAATTAATAAAGTTTGCTGCGCCAAATGTGACTTCGTGTGCGTTCGACCGCGAAGCGAATCTATTGATAACGACCGGCACTGCAACTCTCTCGCCCACCGACCTAGAGAGGTTTCCAGGAGCTGGCGGTCTTTGGGCGATACCGCGCGCGGGCCATGGCACCAGCGGGGCGCCCACCTATGTCGCTCAGTTCTGAGCGCCAACTACCTCGTTCATCGCGCTCCTATTTGAACTAATCGGTATCTTTCTCCTATGCAAAGCGCCCATGCCACATTGACCGGCTCCCGCGAAGAGTTGATCAATTGGCTGCGCCACGAGAAACCAGAAACCATCGTAGATAACACAATCGCCGCTCTGAATCGTGGCGTGCCGATGGATGATCTATGGGCTGCTGGCGCATTGACCGCCGCGAAATATGTGAGCAATCAAGCTAGGAATCTTCTCGGTTTCGTCTCCCACGCGATGGTCGGATGTGAAGATGCCCGTCAATCCGCAGTGAATCAGCCAGAACATATCCAGCGGATCATGTTGATCCAAGCACTTGCGCAAGTGGTAACCGATCTCCATGATCCCTGCTTCGCACCTTATGAACTATTCGATGTATGGGGTATCTCCGAAGAGACTATCGAAGAGAGCATCGTCCAGCTGCGAGCCGATGTCCGCCTTGGTGAATGGATGCGCGCAGATCACAGACTCGTCGGCTTGACCAAGCGGATGAAACGCGAAGATTTGATCGACCTGCTCTTGGATATCGGACTCGAAGGAATAGTCACCGATGACCACACTTTGATCACACCAGCGCTCTCGCTCGACATGATGGAGTTGACTGGCTGGGAGGCTGGGATTCCAATGTTGCGGGGAACGCTCCGCTACTCCTGCACTTTCCCTCGAGATTTAGGGCCCTATGCGAAGGCGAGCGAACTCGTAGCCCGATTTGATCTGGCAAACAAAGTTTCTCTCGGCGTGAAAGATGGCGAAGCGATCTCTCGATTGCGAAATGAATTCTTAAGAACTTCTCCAGCTCAGCGCCCAGAAGCTGTCGCTCGGGCGCTTGCTGAAGGCGGCGCCAGCGCAGATACGGTCATCTCAGCGCTCTCGCTGGCCGCTTGCGATATGTACCTTCAGGTCGATCCCGTACCGCACCAGGATTACGATGCGGTAAGTCGGGAAGTTGCCCCAGTTCATATCGGCACGACGCTAAATATCCTTCGTGCCTCGCTCCAGCACATGCATCCAAAGACTCGAGCAATCGCAGTGGTCATGGGTGGCTGTCTCCTAGAGCGCGGTCCGAGCATCCTCAATGAGAAGTTTGAATTCGTTCCCTTCACTCCAGCGCGTACCTATCCGTATCAAGAGGATGTGGCAGCTCTGGCTGGCGCTGAAGCCGATGCACTTCTCGCGACGCTAAGAGCCGCAATCTTCGCCCATGATGTACGTCGAACGACCGCTTCGGTTGCGGCCTATCGAGATCTCGGCGCTGCTGCTGAACCATTGATTGCGCTCTTAGTTGAGATCGCCTGCTCTGATGATGGAACCTTGATGCATAATGTCAAGCATCTTCACTCTTGCCTTGAGGAGTTCCGTGAATCAACCCATCCCGACCGATGGAACTTCCTGATTGCCGCTGCAAAGTGGGTCTCTTGGTACGCCGGCAAGGACACCAAGGTCTACCAACGAGCCTTGGCTGCGCTAGCTCGCTAACTACTTAGAGCGAACCGGGATTCGGCTCTGCCGCCGACCCCAACATCTGCGACGAAAAGTGAACCGGCTAGCGGTTCCCTCGATAACTGTGCATCACTTAATTGCAAATTAGCTGAAGTGATGTAGAGATTTTCGTAATTTGAACCGCCGAAGATGACGCTTGTGGGCTGGGATACCGGCAATTCCAATTCGCTGAGTAATCTACCGGATTGATTGATTCGAACCACTTTCCCGCCACCCCAGAGCGCGACCCAGAGATTACCTTCCAAATCGATGGTCATTCCATCTGGCGACCCAGCTCCTTCAGCAAACTCGTAAATGACTTGTCGAGATCCGACAATCCCCTGCTCCGAGTCATACTTGAAGAGTGCAATCTGACGAGTCAGAGTGTCGATATAGAAGAACTTCTCCCCTGATTCGTCCCAGCAGAGTCCATTACTCAGACCGATTCCCGAGAGAATTTCCTTGACTCTGCCGGATCTTGATAATGAATAGAGCGCCGCTGTTCCCATGGCTGGTTGGTACCGCATAGTTCCCGCTACGAAGTTTCCAAATGGGTCGCACTTACCATCATTGAATCGAATACCTTCATCATGCAAGACTCTGGAAAGGTAATTGATCTGGCCTGTGTATCGGTCAATCTTGGCGAAACCATCTCGGACCGCAGCGATATAACTATTGCTCTCAAAAAAACCAACTGCACCGATATGCATTCCGATAGACAGAGAATCAAGGTGTCCGGTTATCGGATTGAAACTGTGGATCTTGCCCTGGGTTACATCGATGAAGACCAATTCACCTTTATCCGAATCCCAGAGCGGCCCCTCACCTACCTCCGCATCGAGCTTAAGAGCTAGTTCGAAATTCATCGCTGGACTCGGGCGCTGCCACCTTCAGCGAGTTTCTTCACCTCGGCGAGAGTTGCCATGCTGGTATCGCCAGGTGTGGTCATAGCAAGTGCACCATGAGCCAAGCCCAACTCAACCGATTCTTTTAGATTGGCACCAGTCAATAATCCGTAGATCAATCCGGAAGCGAAGCTATCGCCACCTCCAACTCGATCGAAAATCTCCAAATTCTCGTAGGTCTTACCGGAGACGAAGCCTTCACTCTTCGACCAAGCTACGCCAGTCCAGTCATTACGGCTCGCACTCTTTACGCTCCGCAGCGTTACAGCGATGACCTCAAGATTCGGGTACTTCTTGCTTGTTGCCTCGATCATCTTCCGATAGGAATCGAGCGTTAGCTCCTTATATGAACCATCAGAGCCCTCGATTTCGATTCCGAGAGCGACTTCGAAATCCTCTTCATTACCGATTAGGACATCCACTGACTTAGCCAGTCGCTGGTTCACTTCTTGCGCTCGCACTTTCCCACCGATTGATTTCCAGAGACTTGGTCGGTAGTTAAGGTCGTAGGAAACGATGGTTCCAGATTCCTGTGCTTTGGTCGCTGCTTCGAAGGCTACATCGGCGGTAGTAGATGAGAGTGCAGCAAAGATTCCTCCCGTATGTAACCAGCGAGCGCCATCAACTTTGAATATCTCATTCCAATCAAACTCGCCCGGGATTAATTGTGCGACGGCAGTGTTCCCACGATCTGAAACTCCGACAGCGCCGCGCACTCCATATCCGCGCTCTGTGAAGTTAAGGCCATTTCGAACATCCCGCCCGACGCCATCGAATGCTCGCCAAATAATCCGATCCGTATTAACGCCGCCTTGCAAGATCAAATCCTCAACTAATCGGCCGACTTCGTTATCGGCAAGTGCGGTTAGAATTGCGGTATTCATCCCGAAACATTTCCGCAGACCACGAGCAACGTTGTATTCACCGCCACCTTCCCAGACATCGAAGTGTCGAGCGGTGCGCACCCGGCCGTTTCCTGGATCGAGTCGGAGCATCACCTCACCTAGGGAGATGAGATCGAAGCGAGCGTCCTGTCTTATCTTCATATCGGCTACCCCTGATTCAACTTCGCTGCTTGAGTCGCAAGTCGCGCAATTTCAGATAGATCCTTATTGGCCATCGCAGATTTCGGGAACATCCAACTACCGCCGACAGCGACCACGAATTTCTCGTTAAGATAAGTGGCGGCATTCTCTTGGTTGACTCCTCCAGTTGGGATGAATCTAGCCTTCGGAAATGGCGCGGCCATCGCCCGGAGTCCATTGATGCCACCCATAGTCTCTGCAGGGAACCACTTGAGAAGCTCCAGAGAGTGGCCGATTCCTTCCAAAATCTCAGATGGCGTAGCTACACCTGGAAAATAAGGGATTGCCAACTCCTTCGCCTTGATAACCAGATCACTGCGCAATCCCGCAGATACTGCGAATTGAACACCGAGTTCACGTCCTCGATCGAGGTCTTCTGGTTTAGAGACTGAACCCATACCAACGGTGAGGCCGTCTACTTCGCAGATTGCGGCGAGAGCGGCCCAGCTTGCATCTGTTCGGAGCGTCACCTCGATGATCGAGATTCCGGAATCCAACAAGCAGCGCCCCAGATCCTCAGCCCAAGAAGCATCTTCGATAACAAGAACCGGTATGACCCTATTCTTCCCAAGAATCTCCATCACAGGCTCAATTCTTGATCATGTAGCCACCATCGACGATGACTACCGATCCGGTCATGAATGAAGCGTCCGCAGAGCACATCCAGAAGATTGACTTAGCGATCTCTTCCGGGGTGCCAACGCGATTTAGCGCATGCATCGCTTCCACATCTCTTCGATAAGCAACTGGGTCGGCAGATTTCTCCAAACCCTCTACCGTGAATGGGGTTTCAATCCAGCCGGGAGCAATTGCATTGACTCTGATCTTGGGTGCAAGTTCCAGGGCCAAGGACTTGGTGAGTGAATCTATGGCTCCTTTAGTGCTGCAGTAAGCGGCATATCCGACCGATCCGATATATCCAGATATCGAGCTCATATTAACTATCGCAGGAGCATCTCCTTTGTCTAGGAGACTCTTTAGATGCTTAATAGCGGTAACCATGCCAATCACATTGACTTCGAACATATTCCGCCATTGATCTAGGTCGGCAGATTCAATTAGCGAGAGGTAATTACGCCCTGCAATATTTACCAGCGCATCAACGTGACCGAACTTATCCGAGATCGCCCTCGCTACTTTGCTCCAGTTCTTCTCATCGCAGATATCACCTTGAAAGAAGAGGTCACATTCACCTTTACTCGGATTGGAATCAACGCCCACTACGACATAACCATGGGATTTGAATTGTTCGACCGTAGCGCTCCCCATGCCACCAGAGGCGCCGGTGATAACCACGATCCGAGACATCAAACCCCCTGGCTGGAGAGTATCGCTGCAGAGTGCGGCTCAAGCGTCACTTTGCCGGAGCCAAGTTGAGTTGTGCCCACTAGATCCTGGTGAGAACTTGGCGTAATTCCATGGGCGAACGGAACATCGACCCGCTGATCGCTTGTGTTCACTAGGACCGTCTTGGAACCACTCTTATGCTGGTAAGTCACGCCAAAAATCGCATCCGGAGTCGAATCAGAATCCCACCAGAGCGTGGTTCCATTTCGATAAGGCTCGCTCGCTTTGAGCTCCGCGACTTTCGGAAGCAGATGTTCAATGCCAACCTCGCCGCCCACGAACATCATAAATGGTCCTGGTAGCGCTCCGAATATACAAGTCAGAAGCTGAGTCATCGGAAGTCCGAACTGTTCGCGCCGCCACTTGATTCCCCAAGAAGGCCACCAGAAGGTGTCATGTGAATCGATGTGGTGTGCGGTCATCGCTCCTCGCGGCAACAAGGCGTCGCGATCTCGCATCCAGATTGCAAGTTCTTTTCCACTTCTGATTCCATGCCGAGGACGAACCTTTGGCGACGCAAGGGAAGTGACCAGCCATTGCTCGTCATAGTTGTAGTTCAAATCCATCGACTTGCGCAGAAGATGGCCAGAAGGCTCGGTATACATAAGCGCATCCGGCTTCAATTCTTTAATCAAAGGTCGGAGTTTCTGGAATAGCCCGACGCAAGCAAGGGCCGATGCATTAGCTCTACCACTAGCCCACGGCGCCCAATTCGGATAGTCGTTGTAAGTAGGGGCGTCGAACCGGAAGCCATCTATTCCCAACTCTTTGACTAGGAAGAGCATGGCGCCGATGAAGTAATCCTGCCATGAGGCACTTCGAGCATCAAAAGCCTTAGTGTAAACGCCCGTCACATCTCCTTTAGCATCACGATAGAACCACTCTGGATGCTCGGCAATCAAAGGTGAGACCGCTGGGCTGCCATCTCGCCATGAATCTTCGAAATCGATGATGTGGCGCGACCAGGCGATGTAGTAATTTGAGGGATCCTTCACATCGGTGCTGAAACTGTCATAGGTGGTCTCATCTATCCGATCCTTATACGGGCCAGATCGAACGCCATCTGCCGCCGATGTTATGGACTCCTTATCGAGAACTCCATGCAATAGAACATCGAGGATGACTCGAATTCCAATCTTGTGAGCTTCTTGCACGAGGCGCTTGATCTCGGATTTCTCACCGTAGGAGGTATCGATATCCCAATAATCATGGACGTTATAACTTGGATAAGGCTGCTTTGGCATCAACTGGATACAGGTAAAGCCCATCTCCTTGATACGTGGCAGATCTGAGATGAGATCAGTAGCGGTCGGATAAGGCCCATAGGTGTTCACGCGACCGAAGATCGAATATCCCAATTGGGCCTCATAGATCATGGTCGGCTTCACCCAATCCGGTGCGACCCCGGGAGATGTAACGCCTCGCTCATCCAGCCAAGATTGGAAGACTGGCGGGAACATCTTCCAAGGTGGAACTCCGAGATCGATAGAGACTATGGAAACCGGTAGATCGTGGGCCGTCGATAGATCACTACAAAACTGGGAATTCACCTTTAATTTAACTTTATCCGAAGCCAACCCCTGCACTTCGACTTCTGGGATCTCGACATCGCCATCTACCCAGGCGATCATCGCTTTGGATCCATTCTTCTCTGCCAGATGAATTAAGCCGCTGGAACCGCGTAGCCCGCCCATAGGCGAGATTCCGGTGGAATCTCCCAATTCCTCAAGAGAGATATCGCTCCGCAATCCATTTCCAGCGATATTTGCCTTCCAGTTCCCTGCATCCAGTTTGATTACAAACTCCGCCACCAAGTTTCGGATTACGAGTTTCTGGTTTCCTTGAAAACGAACTTCGAAGGAGAGCGCCGGGCCATTGCGATTGAACTTATATGCAAGTTCTGCATCAGCCGGACCGATCTTCACTGGAACTATCCAGCAGACTCCTTCTCTGCCTTGAGATACGAACGGCTCGCCACTTCTCTGGATTGAATCAGACCAGATCGTGTCGAAATATTCGAGGCCACCGACTGGGTTCCGACGCTCGCCACCCCCAGTCTCAATCTTCAGAATCGGTTCGATATCAATCCGATGTGAAGCCTTGCCGGCAATTCGTTCGATAGAACGAGGCAGTCCAGAGTCGCTATCAATCTCGATGGAATGGCTCGACTCGACATGGGTGAGTCTCATCGTTGGTTCCTATCTAGACAAGCGGCCGGATAGAGCGCGATGTCCTAGTAGCGAAAGAATGATGACCAATCCAAATCCGAGACCGGTGTAGTAACCATCGAGTCCTACGGCAATGACGCCAGTATTGATGAAGACGACCGTGGTCGCGCCAATAACTAGTCCTGCGATGGTTCCCTTTCCGCCAGTAACTGGAGTTCCACCTACGAATACCGCAGCTAGAACCGGAAGAAGATAACCCTCGCCCATGGTCGAGTAATAAGTGGAGTTGATGAGGATCGAGATTGTCGATGTGATGGAACAGCACACGCCAACAAGGACGAAGCAAAGGACCTTCACTCGAGAGACATTCACGCCCATTGCCCTGCCAGCTTCCGGATTATCTCCGGCAATGTGAACGTGGATGCCAAAGCGATGACGATTGAAAATTAAGCCAAGGATTACTGCGATAGCTAGGCCCCAGATCAACTGCGCTGGAATCGGTCCCCATGAACCTACTACAGCTGCGCGAATTGGCGATTCATCGAACTCCGGAAATTGTCGAACTTGGCCTTGATTTAGGACTTGCGTGATTCCCGCAAACATGAAGTTGACGCCTAGCGTCGTAATCAAGGAGGAGAATCCAAGTTTTGTGACTAGGAAACCATTGAAAAGACCACAGGCGACTCCGACAGCGAGGCTTGCCAGGAAGGCGAGCCAGAAATTGAAATCAGTGCCCTTCAGGGTAAGAGCGAATATCAAACCCGTCAGCGCCAATATCGAAGGAAAGGAAAGGTCAATCTCGCCGGCTACCGTGACAAAGACCAGGGCCAAGCCCATGATGATGTAGAGCGGCAAAGATAAAAAGACGGCGGTGAACATACCGACATTTAGGAATACGCTCGGCGCAAAGTAGATAAAGACCGCCATCATCATTACATAAAAGCCGGCAGCTCCCAGGACGGGCTTAAAGCGGTCCGGAATTACAAACTTCTTTACCGTTGCATTTTCGATTGCCATCAGACGGTTCCTTTCCGCGCTATATCTCGGAGCATGTTAATAAACTCATCAGCTTTCATATCGCCTTTCGGGCCATCGAATACCAGACGACCGCGATCGAGAATCACAAAACGATCTGCAACGCTATGGGCATCCCATGGGTTATGGCTGATGAAGATCACCGAGCGGCCCTGCTTCTTTAGATCCAAGATGAACTCGATTACTTCGGCTTGTTCCGAGAGCGCCATCGCGGTGGTCGGCTCATCGAGCATTACCAAGCTACTGTCGAAGAGAATCGCCCTTGAAATAGCGACTCCTTGGCGCTCGCCGCCGGATAACTTCAAAACAGGCGAATTTGGCGTCCAGACCTTCGATGTGTAACCAATCCGGCGCATCAGCGCCTCGGTCTCTTCAATCTGTTGCTTTCGCTTTACGAAACCAAAGCGATTGGTTAATTCGCGACCCATGAAGACATTTGCGTAGATACTCTGTTGCTCGGAGAGCGCTCGATTCTGGTGGACCGTTTCGATTCCCAATTTGCGCGCCTTTGCTGCGCCCCAATTCTTCTGTTCTTCACCGCGGAGGATGATCTTCGCTCCGGCATCAGCCCTCTCCGTACCAGCGATGATCTTTGTCAGAGTCGACTTTCCGGCGCCGTTATCACCCACTAAGGAGACAATCTCACCTTCATATAGTTTGAGATTTATATTGGTAAGCGCCTGTACTCGACCAAAGGTCTTCTCAACGTTCACCAGCTCGATTAGGGGTTTTCGCTCCATCAAAGCCTCCGAGTTAGATTTTGAATTTATCTGCCTTACGCGCTGTAGCGGCACAAAACCATGGTTTGGTGCCGCTACCCCTCGCTTTACTTAGCGGTCCGAAGACCAGCTAATTTTTAGCGGAAGCCCTTTGGTAGAGCTGCCACTGTCTTGTAGTTATCTACTGTGACGAAACCTGCGGAAGTATCAACACTCGACGCAGCAAGTCCATATACCTTCTGGAGGCATAGGGAGATGATTGGTAGATAGCCCTGCTTGAATGGCTCTTGATCAGCGGTCAATTGAACGTGACCACTAGCAAAAGCAGCAAGAACATCTGCGCCAACGTCAAAACCGGCGACCTTAACAGCGCCAGGCTGTAGGCCTGCGGCCTTGAAGT
>JBEGNC010000053.1:0-4534 GCA_041182705.1 Actinomycetota bacterium
TGTGACAGGTCTAGGCCTAATGCTCTAGCAAGATCGTTGCCCGTCCCTGCTGGAACAAGGAGCACCGGTATTCCCGTGCCTGCTAACTTTTGAATCGCCAAGTGAACCAATCCATCTCCACCCACGAGAATTAGACTCTCCGCCTCAGGATGGAGCTTTAGCGCGCTTTCCAAGGAGACTGTGGCGCTCTCGTAACTAGAGCCGGAGATATCCAAAAATTGAATTTCTTTCTCCAGGAGACTTCTCGTCACCTTCGCTTTGATCCGCTCGCCCTTTCCTCCCCCTGAAGTCGGATTCGCTAAGAGCAGGTGCATCGCTAGATCGATTCAGGTGAATCGATTGGTCTTGCCTCATCAATATCAGTGGCCTCTGAATCTGCGATGGAACGTGATCTGCGCTCGCGGCGCTTATCGACAAGTAGGCCAATTGCGCCCGCACCAAAGTAAAGAAGGATAAGTGGCACTGCGAGTGCGGCCATCGAGAGCGGATCTGCAGTTGGTGAGAAGGCGGCAACGAAAAAGGTGATTCCAAAGATAGCGAATCGCCACGGCTTAAGAATAGAACGACCGCTCAAGATGCCAACTAGATTTAATGAGACCAGAAAGACGGGAAGCTCGAAGGCGATTCCAAAGATAAGAATCAGGCGGAGGACGAAATCCAGATAATCATCAAATCGAATCAGGTTATTGAGCGACTCTGGCGTGAATCCAAAGAGTACTTCGATGGCCAGCGGCAGAACTATGTAAGCAAGTGCAGCGCCCATAGCGAAGAACGGTGTTGCAGCAATAATGAAGAGGACCGAGTTGCGCTTTTCTCTACGAGTAAGGGCAGGTGCAATAAAGGCCCAGAGTTGGAAGAGCCAGAATGGCGCCGAGATAATCACGCCAGTTAGGAAGGAAACTTTCAATTGAAGATTCAAGGGTCCAAGGACGCCGGAAATGAAGAGCGCGCCGCATTCGGCAGAGCCACTCTCTTGAGCGGCTCGCAAGTCGCAGACTGGGGCGGAGAGCGTTGCGATTATGTCGTTGTAATAAACCCAACCAACTGCGGCAAAAATGAAGATGAATAAAGCCGACTTTACGATGCGGGTACGTAGCTCCCGAAAATGATCCAGAAGCGGCATCGTCCCTCTTGATTGCGACGCCATGAGAACCTCGCTTGCTGATAAGCGAGCGGCTAGTTCGCCGCCTTACCGTCTTCTTCGCTCTTCTTCTCGTCCTTGTTCAACTCTTTAACTTCACTCTTGAAAATCCGAAGTGATCGACCAAGGGCACGCGCCGAATCAGGGAGCCGCTTAGCGCCGAAGAGGATTACAACAACGAGAATAAGCAATAGCCAGTGCGATGGTTCGCGTAGACCGAACATAAGACCTCCCTAAATTCCTACCCGAAACCTACCACGCACGCCGCAATGACCCTAGGCGTAATTGGCCAGGGCATCTTTAGCGGTTTGGCTGATGCTCATTTTCAACTCTGCGGGCTCGACGACCTTGACCTCTCCCCCTGATGCCAGAACCGATCTCCGAAACCATTCCTCTTGGAATACCTTTATCGAGAAGGTGTTATCACTCAATTTCAGTAATTGATCCAGGTTCTCACGAACAAATGTGGTGTCAGGAGGTGATGAAACAACCGCAACATGGAACTCCGGATCATCATCGGAAAGGATGGATACACCAGGCTCTTTTGTAATGGAGATCTCTTGAATTTGGGCGAGATTGAAGGTTCTTCGAGCCCGCGCCGTATCGCACCATGCATCGATTAAGGTTCGCTTCGTCTCGGCAAGAACCTTCAATGGGGTTATGTAACGATCCGTTGTCTCGCCTTTCGCCTTGTTGAGATATCGAATTCTCACTTTAAGATTTTGTAAGATTGCTTTTTCAATGATTCGCAGATAAACCGCGTACTTATCACCCTCATAGACGAGAGCCGCCTCTGGAATCTGACTCCGGAAAATGGATCTCAGTTTCGAACGCAACGCTGAAACCGAGCCCCTTCTATCTTGGGGTAGCGCATCTTCCAGAGCTGCCAATGCAATCTGAAGTATTAGAACTTCCTCCTCATTAAATCGTCTTGGAGAATTGAGGTTCTGTGGGTCTCGAACAGTAATGACTCCATCTTCGTGTGATAACTCAATCAATTCGAGAGGCGTATAGCCGGGCAAACCGCACATCGAAATCAAATCCAAATCTCGAATAACGTCGGCTTCGGAGATTGCGAACTCTTTGGCAACCTCTTGGACCGTTACACCCTGATGCGTTGTCAGGTATGGAACTAAATCCAACAATCTGATGGCTCGCTTAGCCGCGCTCTCAACCATGCCAGCTCGCTAACTCTTTAAGACCATCCATAACCGCTTGACGCAATGGTTCCGGAGCGATTACCACGCAGTCATTACCCAACCAGAGCGTCTCACGCAATGCGTTTATTTGATTATAGAAACCTAGAGTGACCTCATCCCACTCATCGTCGATTGCCAGGATTTCCTTGGCGCGCTCTCGAAGCGGCGTCCCAGAACTCTTCCGGAGGCGTAGCCGAACTTCGAAATCCTCCTTCTGGAACATGACGAGATAGTCGCGAACATTGAAATCTGAAGGAATCTCATAGCTGCCCGCTTTTGAAACTCCTTCGACGCTTGAAGTAAAGCGGGACAGTTTGAATGCTCGGATATCGTCACGATCGAGATCCTCACCGACCACATACCAATTTCCCCGCCAAGCCGAAAGGCCCATGACGTTAACTCTCCGGATTTCATCTTGCGCACTGTTTAGCTTCTGATATCGAAAACGTATCGTCATCCGCTTTGACATCGCACTGGTCAATTCCGTCAGACCATTCTCGAGAAGTTCGCGTTCTGGAATCGCTACGTCATCGAGGTTTCTCGGCGCCAACGGTAAGGAATTGAGGCGACGCAATATGGACTCGGTTGTCGCGGCGATATCGGAGTCTGCCAAGAGTGTGATTGCGGTTGACATGATGCCAAGTTCTTCCGATGAGAAGCTTTGTGGAAGTTGGTAGGTATCAGGCCTAATCCGATATCCGGGTTCATCTTCAAATATCGGATCATCGCTCGCAACTTCAATCTCAATACCGAGGGCGCGAAGTTCGTCCTTATCCCGCTCGAACATCCGCTCTTTGGTTTCCTGGCTTCCGCTATACCCTTCTACCCTCCGGAAGATCTCGCTCTTCGGCATGAATCTCCGCGAGCCGAGCAGGGCCATAGTGAGATTCACCAAACGCTCGGTCTTGGCAGATGACATTCTCCGAGGTTACCTCCAGATAGGTTGTAAGGTGGCGCTATGAAAAGAACTATCTCTGCGATTGCGATAATACTTCTGACCGCCTCTTGTACCACCGATGGCGGCTCGCCCTCCTCGACCCCTCAGGGTGAACAGAGCAGTTCAGCCACGACACTTCCGGTCGTGAGTGGTGAAGCCGGAGCTGCACCGAAGATCACGCCTCCAGCCGGGGAACCGCCCATGCAATTGATTGCCGAGAATGTCTTCGAAGGCACCGGCGCTGAAGCTACAGCGGCCTCCACTGTCACAGCTCACTACACGCTGATGCTCTGGTCTACGGGTCAAGAGATTGAAAGTTCATGGATGGCCGAAGCGCCGACATTCCCACTAAGCGGCGTTATACAAGGATGGCAACAAGGTATCCCCGGGATGAAAGTCGGTGGCCGACGACTTCTAGTGATTCCACCTGATCTCGGTTATGGCGCAACTGGCAGTGGTTCTGTTCCGCCGAACGAGACTCTGATTTTCGTTGTTGATCTGGTTGCGCTTCCTAACGGTTAAGCGTTTTCGGGGTAGGCGCCTTTAGCTGGTCGTCGACGGCGTCGAATCGGCTCAATTCCTGGTTTCATCCGGCGAGCAAAGAGAAGAAAACCGGTGTGAGCATTCATCGAATGCTGTGGGCGAACCGCTAGACCTTCATGATGCCAATTCCTCAAAAGGATCTCCATGCTCTCTGGTTCGGTGAACTGGTTAGATTCTCGGAGCGCTTCGGCGGTCCTCGATAACTGCGTGGTTGTAGCAACATAACAGCAGAGCAAGCCGCCAGGTCGTAGCGCCCTTGCTGCTACTTCAATGGCATCCCAAGGCGCAAGCATGTCGAAGATAACCCGATCAAAATCAGCATTGAAATTGCCCGCTTGTACGCGCTCGTTCGTTAAATCCCAATTCTCTGGTAGTTGGCCAAAATATTCCCTAACGTTTCGCCGGGCGATATCCAGAAATTCCGCTCGCTCCTCAAATGAATGAAGGAATCCATCTCTTGATACTGCGCGAAGCAAGGATATTGATAGCGCGCCACTACCGGCACCAGCTTCAAGGACCCGAGCTCCAGGGAATATATCTGCAAAACCAACAATTACAGCTGCATCCTTTGGATAGATGATGGTCGCGCCACGACTCATCGAAAGCACGTAATCATTTAAAAGCGGACGTAGAACTTGATATTTCGCACCACTATTCGAAAGTACGACAATCCCTTCATCTGCGCCGATGATTTCATCATGATTGATCCAACCC
>JBEGNC010000054.1:0-6698 GCA_041182705.1 Actinomycetota bacterium
CTTGATTACATTGTTGTAAAGATTCCACGTTTTGCCTTTGAAAAATTTCCCGAAGCGGATCCTCGCTTAACTACCACTATGAAAAGTGTGGGCGAAGCGATGGCAATTGGCCGCTCGTTCGCCGAAGCGCTACAGAAGGCGCTCCGCTCTTTGGAGAAGAGAGGTTCGGAGTTTTCCTGGGATATTAGAGCATCGAAGAATAAGTTACTTGATGCAATGCAAACTCCAACTGAAGATCGCCTTCGGCAGGTGCAGCAAGCTCTTGCACTTGGAGCTTCAATCGAAGAGGTTAATAAAGCCACTGGTATAGACTCATGGTTTCTCGCTCAAATACAATCTATAAACGAGCTCGCAAAGGAAATTGAAGGTGTGCCGGATCTATCGGAGAGATTGCTCCGGAGAGCAAAGCGCCATGGTTTTTCTGATGCTCAATTGGCTAATTTGAGGAATCTATCCACCGATGAGATCCGCTCACTTCGCGAGCGGTTGAGTGTTCATCCGGTCTATAAGACTGTCGACACATGCGCAGGAGAATTCGAGGCGTTCACCCCTTATCACTACAGTTCCTATGATCTAGAAACTGAAGTTCGACCAAGAACTAAGCCAGCAGTAATTATCCTTGGAAGTGGCCCTAATCGAATCGGACAGGGAATCGAGTTTGATTATTCATGCGTCCACGCCTGCTTTGCTCTGAGCGAGTCGGGTTTTGAGACGATTATGGTCAATTGCAATCCAGAGACTGTTTCTACGGATTACGACACGTCAGACCGGCTCTATTTCGAACCGTTGACTCTGGAAGATGTATTGGAGGTATATAGAGCGGAAGTCGCTGCTGGCCCAGTCCTTGGAATCATCACTCAATTAGGTGGTCAGACACCTCTTGGACTCGCTGCTGGTCTGGCAAAAGCAGGTGTTCCGATTCTGGGGACTTCACCAGATTCTATAAATCTGGCCGAGGATCGCGGCGCCTTCGGGGAGATAATGTTGTCGAACGGATTGATGGCGCCTCCATTCGGAACAGCATTTTCCTTTGCGGAGGCGCGGGAGGTAGCTACGCGCGTTGGATATCCAGTGCTAGTTCGACCCTCCTTTGTTCTGGGTGGACGGGGCATGGAGATTGTCTACGACGATGAATCGCTGGCGGAGTTCATCACCAAGGCGGCAGAGATAAATCCGGAGCATCCGGTTCTTATCGATCGGTTCTTGGATCGAGCGACTGAGATCGATGTGGATGCGCTTTTCGATGGCGAAGACCTCTATCTAGCTGGGATCATGGAACATATTGAGGAAGCAGGCGTGCATAGCGGGGATTCGGCCTGTGTGATTCCAACGCAATCACTTAGCGAAGGTTTGCTCGAGGAGATCTTTAAAGCTACGAGCAAATTGGCGAGGGCTATTGGGGTAAGAGGTTTGATCAATATCCAATTTGCCACCGTTGATGGCCAGTTATACATCCTGGAGGCAAACCCCCGGGCGAGCCGTACCGTGCCTTACGTGAGTAAAGCGACGGGAGTTCAGTTAGCAAAAGCGGCGGCTCTCGTTGCCGTCGGAACGAAGATTGCAGATCTTCAAAAACTTGGTCTGGTGCCCGCCGCTTCCGTCGGGGTTGCGAATGGAATTGCCATAAAGGAGGCTGTTCTTCCATGGAATCGTTTCCGACGAGTTGATGGTCGAGGCGTTGATTCCACCCTTGGTCCAGAGATGAAATCAACCGGTGAAGTCATGGGCGTGGCAGGGGATTTCGGTCTAGCTTTCGCTAAATCGCAGATCGCTGCATTTGGTCCGCTTCCAACAAAGGGCAAGGTTTTCATCTCGCTCGCTGATAAAGATAAGAAATATGCGGTCGACGCCGCACGACGTCTAGTTGAATATGGATTCGAACTTCTTGCCACAACTGGAACTGCAGATTTCTTAAAAGAACATGGAATCCTTACCAAGCAAGTAGCAAAGTATTCCCAGCGCGAAACTGCGGTAACCATGAATGCGGTAGATCTCATCCAAAGCGGCGAGATTACTCTAGTTATCAATACTCCATATGGCCGAGATACTCGAAATGACGGCTGGCTGATTCGAAGTGCTGCGGTAGCACGAGGTATACCTTGCATCACGACCATCCCAGGATTAAAGGCAGCTGTGGAGGGAGTCCATGCCCTTCGTAGCGGCGTGATATCAGTGAAGTCCCTCCAGGATTGGAGTGGAAGATGAGTGGTATCAATCAGCGCGCCATCCAAAAGAGCGTCGAAGTTCTATCGAATAAGCGCGTTGGCTCCTATCATCACATGGTTTTTGCAGTTGGGGAGATGGCGGCGAGAGTAGTTCCGGGGAATTTTGTTGCGATTTCTGTCGGCGGACCTTCATCCAATCTAATCTTACGGAGAGCTTTTGCTGTCTATCGCGCAAGCGATCGAGGTCAATATGGTGGCACAATTGAATTGGTTATTGCGCCACATGGTTCGGGTAGCAAATGGTTAGCCGAGAGGGATATCCATGACCGGATCGACATGGTTGGCCCTTTGGGAACGAATTTCGGGATACCAAAGGACCCAGTAAATGCTCTCTTAGTTGGCGGCGGTTATGGATCTGCCCCACTCTTTGGCTTAGCTGAGATATTGAAAAATCGAGGATGTCGCGTAGATATGATTTTGGGTGCCTCTACTGCCGGAAAGATCTATGCGCCGTTGGAAGGAAAGCGTTCGGTATCTTCGCTCCATCTGACAACTGAAGATGGCTCAGCAGGCGCTAAAGGTCGAGTTACGGATTTGATGGTTGGTTTAATCGAGCGCCATCAGGTTGACATCATCTATTCATGTGGCCCGATGGCGATGCTAGAGGCAGTCGACAAGGTAGCGATGAGCCATCAACTAATGCATCAATGCGCAGTTGAGGAATCGATGGCATGCGGCATCGGTGTGTGCATGACCTGCGTGATTCCGATTCGTGATGAATCGGGCACGATAAAGATGAGTCGGTCTTGTATAGATGGGCCAGTCGTTGATGGCTCCAAGGTTGTTTGGGGGAGCAGTCGAAAAATCCCTGAAGGTACTTGGGGTGCACCATGAGTGATTTCAAGGCTTTCGATTTCCGAACACGTTTTGGCACAAAACATTTTCCATCTCCAATTTTTACTGCAAGTGGGTGCGCCGGATATGGTCGTGAGCTATCGCAGTTCTTCGACCTTGGTGAGCTCGGTGCCGTAGTCACCAAATCGATTGCGGTGAAACCTAGAAGCGGCCGCCCAACGCCACGCATGGCGGAGACGCCCTCCGGGATGCTCAATTCCATTGGCTTACAGGGCCCAGGAATCGATGATTTTCTCGAGCATGACATTCCCTGGCTTCAAAAATCTGGTGCGCGAACCATAGTTTCGATCTCGGGCGAGAGTATCGAGGAATATGCCTCGTTGGCCCGGCGCCTTCGATCGGTCACTGGACTTTCCGGCATCGAAGTCAACATCTCCTGTCCGAATGTTGAAAATCGGGGCCTCGTCTTTGCGTGTGATCCCATCGCATCTCGAAGCGTTGTAGAGGCAGTCCGCCGAAATATAGGAGGCGAACTTCCAATAATTGTGAAGCTCTCGCCAGATGTCACGGATATCGTTGCAATTGCGCGCGAAGTTGTTGATGCTGGGGCCGATGGCTTGGCCTTGATAAATACAGTTCTCGGAATGGTCATAGATATCGACGCCCGTCGCCCAAAATTGGCGGGCATAACCGGAGGATTATCTGGACCGGCAATCCGACCGATAGCCGTTCGTGCAATTTATCAAGTCCATAGCGCCCTACCGAATATTCCGATTCTGGGTATGGGCGGAGTTGCTTCCGGAAGGGATGCGCTTGAACTGGTATTTGCTGGAGCGAGTGGAATCTCGATTGGCACAGCAACCTTCGGTAATCCGACAGCTGCGATAGTCGTTAAGACGGAGTTGGAAAACCTATTGAAAGAACGAGGTTTTACTTCTTTCACCGAGGCGATTGGAGCGGCACATGAACGCTGAATCACCTCTGATTTTGGCGGTCGACAGTACCGAGATTGATCGAGCGCGCGAACTGATTGATGCAACGAGTGATTCAATCGGTCTATACAAATTCGGTCTCGAGTTCTATCTACGTAATGGTCTCAATTCAATGCACGATTTGAAGCGAGATTATCCGGGTCTGAGAATTTTTCTAGACCTTAAATTGCACGATATTCCAAATACTGTAAAAGGGGCGGCGCAGGCTGTGCAGAGCATTGCGCCGGAAATTCTTACGGTCCATGCCAGTGGTGGCAGCGAGATGATCAAATCGGCCGTCTCCGTACTTCCAGACACTTTGATTGCTGCCGTAACAGTGCTCACCTCCCTTGGACGGGATGAGCTGATCTCACTTGGGCTGCCTGCAAATCCCGAGACGCTCACCAATTCATTGGCGAAGCGCGCTCAAGATTCTGGTGCTCGCGCTCTAGTCTCGTCGCCGCTCGAATTGAGTGGATTGCGGAGAGCGTTCCCCGATTTGAAACTCATCACACCTGGCATCCGAGAGGCTGGCGCCCCACTTGATGACCAATCCCGAACTATGACCGCAGGTGAAGCCATGTCGGCGGGCGCTGATTATCTGGTTATTGGTAGACCCATCACCCGTGCAGTTGATCCGAGAAGAGCTGCCGCGGCAATTTATGATTCTCTTGGTTAATTGATTAGATATACCAATGGGAAGTCCGCCATTTCTAACTGGAGCTGATAGATCAGCGGCGCTCCTCAAGGCCACTGAGTATCGGCGTCGTCGGTCCGAGTTCAAATTTAATGTGAAGTGTGGCAAAGTCAGTTGGATTTCTGCGCTCGATAGTAGCGATGAAGCAATTAAACGGATGAGGTTGCGCGAGTTAGTTGCCGCCTTGCCTGGTTTTGGAGATATCCGGGCAATTGCTGTTCTAGAACGCGCCGGGATCTCGCCAAATCGGCGGGTTCAAGGATTAGGAAAGAGTCAGCGAGTGAGACTTGAAGAGATTTTAAAGGGGAGAATGTGACGGGTCGTCTCTTAGTGCTCTCAGGTCCGGGTGGTGTGGGAAAGAGCACTATCGTCGCCGAGATGAAGAAATTTCCGGAATTCTTCTTCTCAGTCTCTGCAACAACCCGAAAACCGCGACCCGGTGAAAACGATGGCGAGGCCTATCACTTCGTAACCTCGGAGAAGTTTGCAACCATGGTTAAAAATGATGAGTTTTTGGAATGGGCGGAATTTGCGGGAAATCAGTACGGTACGCCGAAGGCTCCTGTTGATGAAGCGTTAGAGGCAGGATTGAATGTGATTCTTGAAATTGAAATCGAGGGAGCGCGGCAGGTCAGAGCAACCCGACCGGATGCGCTACTGGTCTTTCTCCAGCCACCTTCCTTTGGAGATCTGGAGGCGAGAATTCGCGGCCGCGGCACCGACTCGCCCGAGCGGATCGAGGCTCGGCTCGCCTTGGCCAGAGCGGAGATGGCTGCTTCGTCGGAGTTTGACCATATCCTGGTAAATCACCAAGTCGAAGAAGTCGTAGCCGCGCTGGTATCCTTGGCGACTGCTTAAAGCCCGTATCGAAATTTGAAGGAGCAACTGTGGCGAATCAAGATGGCATCACGAACCCGCCGATCGATGATCTTCTAGCCAAGAGTGGTTCGAAATATAGCCTCGTGCTTTACGCGGCAAAGCGCGCCCGTCAGATCAACGCTTATTACTCGCAACTTGGCGAAGGGCTATTGGAATATGTTGGTCCGCTTGTCGAAACGCATGTTCATGAAAAGCCCCTTTCGATTGCGATGCGTGAGATCAACGACGGCCTCTTGACCATCGAGAATCTCGAACCTCAGCAGTAATTCCGATGATTTCCTTCCCTCGCGGCCGAGAAGTCATCCTCGGAGTGAGCGCGGGCATCGCAGCCTATAAATCTTGCGAATTGCTTCGCCGCCTTCAAGATCACGGTTTCCTAATAACAGTCGTGCCAACGACATCTAGCTTAAACTTCATTGGAAAAGCGACATGGGAGGCTCTTTCCGGGAGACCAGTGCGAAGTGAGGTTTGGGAAGGAACCACTGGAGTGGACCATGTTTCCCTTGCTGATCAAGCCGATTTACTTTTGATTGCTCCCGCTACCGCAGATCTGATTGCGCGCTTAGCAAATGGTCGGGCGGATGATTTACTTACAACGACGGCACTTGCTACAACTGCTCCGATAATCATCGTTCCCGCTATGCACCCAGGAATGTGGCTTAACCCCGCTACTCAAGCAAACGTTTCGACTCTGCGCGAGCGAGGTATGACGGTTCTTGAGCCTGACACCGGAAGATTAACGGGGAATGACTCTGGTATTGGGCGATTCCCTGAGACGAAGAGAATCATCGATGAGGTCAAGAGAGTTTCTAACAATTCCGGAGCCATGCTTGGAAAGCGCATCGTTGTGACAGCTGGCGGAACCATGGAGCCAATTGACGCAGTTCGATTCATTGGAAATCGCTCCAGCGGCCGTCAAGGACTAGCGCTCGCTTACGAAGCTCTGCGAGAGGGCGGCGACGTGACCGTTATTGCGGCCACTACGGAGGAGTTCGAGTTACCGGGCGCGAAGGTCGTAAAGGTCACGACAGCAGCTGAAATGCAGCAAGCCTTGGCTATCAATTTTCCAAATTCAGATGTCTTAATCATGGCTGCTGCGGTTGCAGATGCGCGGCCAGTCAGTCAATCGAC
>JBEGNC010000055.1:0-4479 GCA_041182705.1 Actinomycetota bacterium
TGGAAGTAGCTAAGTTGATTGCCGAAATCGGAATCGGCATCGACGTTTGCACGGGCGGCGAGTTAGCGGTTGCTCGAGCTGCCAACTTTCCAGGTGAGCGGATTGAGATGCATGGAAACAATAAGTCGGAAGCGGAGATTGCCAGCGCGATTGATTATCGAGTAGCGACCATAGTCGTAGATTCACTCCAGGAGATAACAAGAATCGCACGTATCGCCCATGAGAAAGGGCGAGTGCAGGGCGTGATGATCCGCTTGAATCCTGGGGTCGAGGCTCACACCCATGAATTCATAAAGACCGCCCATGAGGATGTGAAATTCGGCTTCTCAATCGCAAGTGGCGCAGCTTGGGATGCAATCATGGAAATCAGTAAACATGAGACTTTGAAACTAGTTGGCGTCCATACCCATATCGGCTCACAGATTTTCTCGGATGAAGCATTCCGCGAGACTGCGGTTCGACTACTTGGGTTCTTGGCGCGCTACAAAGCTGAGTTTGGTGTCGAGTTATCTGAGTTGAATGTTGGGGGTGGCGTCGGTATCGCATATACCGATGCCGACGAGCCGATTTCGGCAGCTCAGCTTCTTGCATCCCTCAAAACGGTGATTGCCAGTGAGTGCAGCAAGCTCGGATTGAATTTTCCTCAGATCTCTGTCGAACCAGGGCGAGCAATCATCGGTCCATCGATGGTGACTATCTATCGCGTCGGCACCACAAAAGAGGTTCGCTTAGAAGATGGGAAGACTCGTCTCTATGTATCAGTTGACGGCGGCATGAGTGACAACATCCGGCCAGCTCTCTATAGCGCTGATTACTCAATCGCTTTGGCGAATCGAGAATCAACTACGCAACTTAGGGATTGTCGGATCGTCGGCAAACATTGCGAATCTGGCGACATCATCATCGATAGCGTCGAACTCGCCTCGGATATAGCGCCGGGCGATCTCTTGGTAGTACCGGCGACCGGCGCCTATGGTCGAAGCATGGCGAGCAATTACAACCACCAACCTCGGCCAGGCGTGATTTCAGTAGCAAATGCTGCGGCGCGCACGATCCTACGCACCGAAACCGAGCGTGACCTTTTAGCCTTGGATGTTGTCGAAGCCGCTACACCTATGGGGGATGAATGAGCGTGAGCAAATCTGAATTCCGGATCGGCATGCTCGGCTGTGGCGTAGTCGGCTCACAAGTTGCACGTTTACTAGCGGCTGATTCGGGTGATTTCGCTGCGCGATCCGGCGCAAAATTAACGCTAGCTAAAGTAGCCGTCCGCGACGTGAAGGCACAGCGCGATCATGTTCCCACTGAGTTAATCACTACCGACGCGAAGTCAGTTGTATCCGATAAAGAAATAGATATTGTCATCGAAGTCATGGGCGGCTTGGAGCCGGCCCGCACACTTCTTCTGGAAGCGATTGCAAACGGCAAGTCCGTGATTACTGCGAACAAGGCGTTGTTGGCTAGCCATGGCGCTGAGTTATTCGAAGCCGCAAATAAGAATGGCGTGGATCTCTACTACGAAGCCGCCGTTGGGGGCGCTATTCCAATTCTCCGACCACTTCGCGAATCGATTGTCGGTGATCATGTCCAACGAATCATGGGAATTGTCAATGGGACGACAAATTACATTCTTACCAAGATGGATGAAGAAGGTAGCGAATTCGCAAGTGCACTTAAGGAAGCGCAATCGCTTGGTTTTGCAGAAGCTGATCCGACAGCAGATGTCGAAGGTCATGACGCAGCAGCTAAGGCAGCTATCCTCGCTGGACTCGCTTTCCATACTCGAGTAACTATCGCTGATGTCTCTTGCGAAGGAATCGCCAAGATCTCGGCTCGCGATGTAGCTGTAGCGCGGGATATCAATCATGTAATCAAACTCCTGGCTATCGCAGAATTGGTCGGCGGAAATCAAGTGAGCGTTCGAGTTCATCCAGTATTGATTCCGCGCCAACATCCACTAGCTGCAGTGCGAAGTGCCTTCAACGCGATCTTCGTCGAAGCTGAATCAGCCGGTGAACTGATGTTCTATGGTCGTGGCGCAGGTGGCGCACCCACGGCAAGCGCAGTTCTCGGTGATCTGATCGCAGTTGCCCGGAATATGGTCCGCGGCAATGAAGGCCAAGGTGAAAGTGATTATGCAGCGCTACATCTAGCCGCACCGGGGGAGATCCTTACGCGTTATCTGATCCGCCTAGATGTGGCTGATAAGCCCGGAGTTCTCGCGACAGTGGCCCAGATATTCGCATCAAACCAAGTTTCAATCGAGACGGTCCGTCAATCTGGTCGCGGTGCAAGCGCGGAATTGATCGTCATGACTCATACCGCCAAAGATTCGGCGCTCGCTGCGACGGTTGCGGCGCTTTCAAATAGTGATGTAGTTAAGAGCGTGGAGAGCGTATTGCGTGTAGAAGGTGCGCGCGAATGAAGATCTTTCGGAAGAAAGGGGCGCATCAGTGGCGCGGGGTTATCGAGGAGTACCGATCGCGATTACCAGTTTCAAAGAAGACCCCAGTAGTCACATTGAATGAAGGTGGAACACCGCTCATCTATGCCTGCAATATTTCTGAGATATTGGAGAACGATGTCTGGCTGAAATTCGAGGGGGCAAATCCAACTGGATCTTTCAAGGATCGCGGGATGACGATGGCGATTTCGAAAGCCGCTGAAGATGGCGCTCGAGCAGTAATCTGTGCATCTACCGGAAACACCAGTGCAAGCGCAGCCGCTTATGCGACCAAAGCAGGAATGACTCCAGTCGTATTGGTCCCGCAGGGGAAGATCGCGATGGGTAAGTTGGCGCAAGCAATCGCCCACGGCTCCAAACTTCTCCAAGTTGATGGGAATTTCGATGATTGCTTGACGCTCGCTCGGGAATTATCGGAGCGTTATCCGGTCGCCCTAGTAAATTCAGTTAATCCATTCCGGATCGAGGGACAGAAGACTGCTTCCTTTGAAGTTGTAGATGCGCTCGGGTTCGCACCCGATATCCATGCGCTCCCAGTTGGTAACGCTGGAAACATAACTGCATATTGGAAGGGATATCTCGAGTACGAACACGATGGAATTGCCAAATCCAAGCCAGCCATGTGGGGATTCCAAGCCGAAGGTGCTGCGCCCATCGTTCGCGGCGAACCGGTAAAAAACCCAGAGACCATCGCAACTGCGATTCGAATTGGGAATCCAGCATCGTGGCAACAAGCCATTGCGGCGCGTGATGAATCTGGTGGCGTAATTGATATGGTCTCCGACGAAGAGATCTTGAGCGCATATCGCTTGGTAGCCGCCAAAGAAGGTGTCTTCGTAGAACCCTCCAGCGCTGCTGGAATCGCAGGGTTAATCAAATACAAGAACTCCGGGAGATTGCCTAAAGGCAAGAAGATCGTGATCACTGTTACTGGAAATGGTCTGAAAGATGTCCAATGGGTATTGGATGGCGCACCAGCTCCGACCGTGATTCCAGTAGATGTAACAAAAGCTGCTGAAGTGATCGGGTTGAAATAACCATGGCGCGCGGCTTTAAGGATCGATTGACTTATAAAGCGGTTCCGATCCAAGTAAGTGTTCCGGCGTCAGCGGCGAATCTTGGTCCTGGCTTCGATGCGCTAGGCCTTGCCCTTGATATCCGCGATATCTATGTTGCGCAGATTCTCGACGAGGAAGTATTCGATGTCGATGTGACTGGCGAGGGCGCCGATGAGTTGAAGCGCGATAGCAAACATCTTGTGATCAAGGCGATGATGCGCGGATTTGAATTCATGGGTGGTAAGCCCAGAGGCATTGCGCTACGTGCGCTAAACCAGATTCCACATGGACGCGGTCTTGGCTCTTCTGCTGCAGCGATTGTTGGCGGCCTAAATCTGGCGCGCGGGTTGGTTCTTTCCGGCCAGAACCTGATGACCGATGATGATCTGGTCGCTCTTGCCACCGATTTGGAAGGTCATCCAGATAATGTCTCAGCAGCAGCTCTAGGTGGCGCAACTATCTCCTGGATCGAGAATCGAGCTGGCGTCCCAACTGGTTGTGCAGTCCGATTTTCTGTCGATCAAAGTATTAGAGCCATCCTTTTCATCCCCAATTCCCAACTTGCTACTGGCAAGGCGCGACGAATGCTCCCAGAGATGATTCCGCATCATGATGCCGCAACCAATGCCGGGCGTGCTGCGTTATTGGTTCACGCACTGACAACTCGGCCAGATCTGCTATTCGCTGCGACAGAAGATCATCTCCATCAGGTTTATCGACGCGAGGCGATGCCACGTTCGATCGATCTGGTCAATAAATTGCGCGCTGCCGGAGTGGCCGCCATGATCTCGGGCGCAGGACCTTCGGTATTGGTTCTCCACAGTGGGACCCCGGCAGAACATGACGACATCATCAAGAGCGCCGGGCAGAGCTTCACCTATCGCGATGTTGATATATCTGCCACCGGGGTGGAGATTTCCAACGCTTAAACCTTCGATTTTGCGTGAAAGTGGCGGG
>JBEGNC010000056.1:0-27040 GCA_041182705.1 Actinomycetota bacterium
GCACTGGCTTCGATATGGTGGGCCTAAGTGGACTTGAACCACTGACCTCTTCCTTATCAGGGAAGCGCTCTAACCAGGCTGAGCTATAGGCCCGCGAAACGGAAGCGCAAGGCTACCTGACCCGCGGGCAGGCGCAAAAATAGCACGAAAACCTAATCCTCCTCGCTCACTTTTGTGAGTGAAACAACCTCCGTACCTTGATCGAGGTTGACCACGCGAACACCCATCGTGTCTCGACCAGTCTCACGCAACTCTTTGACTGGCGTTCGCATCACTACACCACTTGAAGTGATGAGCAGAATCTCATCGCTTGCCTTCACAACTAAAGCCCCAATTAGTCCGCCGCGGGAATCTTCATCTACTTTCGCCGCTTTCACACCAATACCGCCGCGACCTTGGGTTCGATATTCCGTCAGATTGGTCCGTTTGCCGAAGCCGCCATCCGTCGCTGTAATTACAAAGAGATCTTCGGTTCGGCTCTCCGCGCGGATAGTGGTCATTGAAAGTAACTCATCGGAGGCGCGGAACTTCATACCAATGACGCCGCTTGCTGGTCGACCCATAGGTCGTAGCGCCTCATCATCAGCGGTGAAGCGAAGCGACATTCCTTTCTTGGAGATTAGAAGAAGTTCATCATTATTCGTAATTGCAGATGCAGCTACGACTTCATCTTTCTCTTTGAGTGAGATTGCGATTAAGCCACCGGTTCGCGGTGAGTCATATTCACTCAACGGACTTTTCTTAACCACGCCAGATTTGGTGGCAATCACCAAATAAGGAAGTGATGTGTAGTCGGCGATCTCAACAACGGATGCGATGGTTTCGTTTGGTTTGAAGGCGAGTAGGTTTGCAACATGCTGGCCTCGCGCATCGCGGCCGGCATCTGGAAGTTCATGCACCTTGGCTCGATAGACCCGGCCTTGATTTGTGAAGAACAAAAGCCAGTCGTGAGTTGAAGCGGTAAAGAAATGTTCAACAATGTCATCTTGTTTGAGCGCTGCACCCTTTACGCCCTTGCCGCCGCGGCGTTGGGAGCGATATAGATCGGCGCGAGTGCGCTTTGCATAACCCCCGCGTGTAATGGTCACTACAACTTCCTGGTTCGGGATCAAGTCCTCTACAGAAAGATCGGTGTCCCCGGCGATTATCTGGGTCCGACGATCATCGCCATATTTCTCGGCTATTTCACTCAATTCGTCGCGAATGATCTGTCGCTGCCTCTTTGGATCTTCGAGGATTTGGTTTAGCTCGGTTATCTCCGACATCAAGGTGTCATATTCATCGTTAATCTTCTGTCGCTCGAGCGCTGCCAAGCGACGAAGTTGCATATCCAAGATCGCGTTTGCTTGTATCTCATCGACTTCGAGAAGTTTCATCAAGCCGGTCCGTGCTTCATCAGAATTAGCGCTAGCTCTAATGAGTGCGATTACCGCGTCGAGGGCATCAAGGGCTTTGAGGTATCCCCGGAGGATGTGGGCCCGCTTTTCCTTCTCACTTAAACGATATTTCGTCCGGCGGACGATGACCTCTACTTGATGGTTGATGTAATAACGGACGAACTCATCAAGGCGAAGGGTTCTCGGCACGTTATCGACTAGCGCCAACATATTCGCGCCGAACGAATCTTGTAGTTGGGTATGTTTATAAAGGTTATTCAAAACAATCTTCGGCGAGGCATCATTTCGGAGCACGATTACTAATCGTTGTCCTAGGCGTTCATTTCCTTCATCGCGGACATCTGCAATTCCTTTGATTTTGCCATCTTTGACTAGTTCGGCGATCTTGAGTGCAAGATTGTCGGGGTTTACTTGATATGGGAGTTCGGTGATAACCAGGCAAGTACGCTTGTTGATTTCTTCGATCTCTACAACAGCTCGCATGGTGATTGAACCGCGCCCAGTTCGATAAGCCTCTTCGATACCTTGGCGGCCGACGATGATTCCGCGAGTTGGGAAATCTGGACCTTTTACGATTCCAAGCAGCGCTTCTAGCGTCTCTTCGCTCGATGCATCTGGGTGATCAAGTGCCCACTCGACCGCCTTGGCGATTTCGCGGAGATTATGTGGTGGGATGTTGGTCGCCATGCCGACTGCGATTCCGGCAGAACCATTGACTAGAAGATTGGGAAATCTACTTGGCAATACGACTGGTTCTTGGGATCGGCCATCGTAATTAGGGATGAAATCGACAGTGTCTTCGTCGATATCCCGCATGATTTCCATCGCCAATGGCGCCATTCGGGCTTCGGTGTATCGCATGGCGGCGGCTGGATCATTTCCTGGTGAGCCGAAATTTCCATTTCCATCTACCAATGGATATCGGAGTGACCAGTGTTGGGCTAACCGGACCAAAGTGTCATAGATAGCTCCATCGCCATGCGGATGGTAATTGCCCATGACATCACCGACGATTCTCGATGATTTGTAATAGCCCTTATCTGGTCGATATCCAGCGTCGTACATCGCATAAAGGACGCGGCGATGGACGGGTTTCAAGCCGTCGCGGATATCTGGAAGTGCTCGCCCGACGATGACTGACATCGCATAATCGAGGTAGGAGCGGGCCATCTCGACTTGAAGATCTACTGATTCGATCTTGTCTGCGAATTCTTCATTCATTAGATATCTAGGAACCTAACATCTTTGGCGTTACGTTGGATGAACTGTCGACGTTGCTCTACATCCTCACCCATAAGAACTGAGAAGAGATCGTCGGCGGCAGCGGCATCCTCAAGCGTTACTCGAATCAAGACGCGATTATTTGGATCCATCGTCGTATCCCAGAGCTCTTTCGCAGGCATCTCACCCAAACCTTTGAAGCGCTGGATGCCATCCTCCTTCGGAAGACGCTTGCCGGATTCGGTGCCAATCTTGATAAATCCATCTCGCTCTTTATCAGAGAATGCGTACTGCACCGGCTCTTTACCGCCCCATTTGATCTTGTAAAGAGGTGGTTGGGCGAGATAAACAAAACCTTCTTCGATTAGTGGTCGCATGAATCGGAAGAGGAGGGTGAGCAATAGCGTTCTGATGTGCTGGCCATCAACATCAGCATCCGCCATAAGAATCACCTTGTGATAGCGGAGCTTTGCGATATCAAAATCATCGTGGATGCCAGTTCCCAGGGCGGTGATTAGCGCCTGCACTTCGTTATTCTGTAATACTCGATCAATTCGAGCCTTTTCGACATTTAAAATCTTTCCGCGAATCGGAAGAACTGCTTGGAATCTCGAATCGCGCCCACCTTTAGTGGAGCCACCAGCAGAATCGCCTTCAACGATGTAAAGCTCACATTTCTCTGGTTCAGTCCATTGGCAATCTGCCAGTTTTCCAGGCATTCCTCGTCCTTCAAGGAGTCCTTTTCGTGATCTCGACAGGTCGCGTGCTTTCCGCGCTGCGATTCGAGCGGTAGCGGCATCAATCGCCTTCCGGACGATCTCTTTGCCTTCATTTGGATTCCGTTCAAACCATTCACCAACAGCATCATTCACTGTCTTTTGGGTAAATGACTTAGCTTCGGTATTGCCAAGCTTCGTCTTTGTTTGGCCTTCGAATTGCGGTTCGCTTACTTTGATAGAGACGATTGCGGTCAATCCTTCGCGGATATCATCGCCAAGTAGTCGATCTTCCTTCTTGCGAATATACCCCCACTCTTCACCAAATTTATTTACTATTGATGTGAGCGCTGTTCTAAATCCTTCTTCATGGGTTCCGCCCTCTTGGGTATTTATGGTATTTGCAAATGTGTATACCGACTCGGAAAATCCAGTATTCCATTGCATCGCCACCTCAAGGGACATCTTGTTCTTTCCATCCTCTGATTCGAAAGCGATTATCGATTTATGGGAAACGCCTTTTGTGGTGTTTAGATGCTTTACGAAATCTACGATGCCACCTTCATAGCAATATTCGACTTCTAGTTGTTCACCCTTGTCATCAACATGGCTGGGGCGTTCATCGCGTAATTTGATCTTTAAACCCTTATTTAAAAATGCCATCTCGCGAAATCTTGTTGAAAGTATCTCGAAGGAGAAATCTGTGGTTTCAAAGATATCGACTGATGGCCAGAAGGTAACTTCAGTTCCAGTCTTAGTGGTGGCAACACCTTTCTCAACCGGTGAGGTTGGAACACCAAGTTTGTAGCTCTGCTCCCAAACGAAACCATCGCGTTGTACAACAACTGTTAAATTCGAACTAAGTGCGTTTACGACAGAAATGCCAACTCCATGTAGGCCACCGGAAACGGAATAGCCACCATCGCCGAACTTTCCGCCAGCATGTAGAACGGTCAATACAACTTCAAGGGCGGGCTTCTTCTCAACAGGGTGGATATCGACTGGGATGCCACGACCGTTGTCGATCACGCGCACACCGCCATCGGCTAGTAATGTCACGCCGATTTCCGTGCAGTACCCGGCTAAAGCTTCATCAACTGAGTTGTCGACGACTTCGTAGACCAGATGGTGAAGGCCGCGCTCACCGGTGGATCCGATATACATTCCGGGGCGTTTACGCACCGCCTCAAGGCCCTCAAGGACCGTGATAGCGCTAGCGTCATAGGCGTGAGAGACCTTCTTATCAGCCACCTAAAACCCCTTTACGACAAACCTCGTCAAAATTAAGAGCTACCAATCCTAGAATCCTAGTGGTCGGTGAAGATTGGCATAACCGAAAAAGGGCGTTGGTGGTGGATTAGGCGAGGTTTTAGCGGGTGGGTGAGGCTCTTACCCGTAAGTGTCTCTAGGGCCTCGGCTGCCCCGAATACTCCGCAACCCCCGCTTCCAAGATGGTGCGGTTGGTCCAATTATCAACAGCTCTTCGACCAGTGCCCCAGCGTCATCGCTTTGAACCTGTCGGAGGAGGTCAGGGGCCAGGAGTCGGAGTTGGGTTGCCCATGCTGTGGAGCTTGCTCGAATCGTTAATCGCCCATCCAAGAGCGTGATTGGTTCGGCGTGTTCAGCAATCTCAGCGCCAACTATGGAACGCCAATTTGCAAAGAGGTTTCCCTCTGCCAAACCTTTATGCCAATCCTTATTTACCACCAGCTCATCCATGATTCTCTTAAGCGGCTCAGGCTCGCCAGAACGTTCTTCCAGTGACTCGATCTCCACTCGACGGGTCTTGGTCCGGTAAGACCGGAATAGTTCGCGCGCTATATCCCGTTTCATAATTTGGCAACGCTTCCTGAGGTGACTAAGTACTTCTGTCCTTGAATTCCTGGCGGTAGGTCATCTGGGACAGCGACGGTAATTAGTGTTTGTTCTGCATCGGAGGTTAGGTTGCTTAATCTATTTCTTCGTTTTTGATCCAACTCTGAGAATACGTCATCCAAAATCAAGATTGGTGAATCGCCATCAGACTTCAGTAAGTGATAACTTCCTAAGCGTAAAGCTAGAGCGATAGACCAAGATTCGCCGTGGCTAGCGAATCCTTTGACTGGTGAATCACCTAGATTAAGTAGTAGATCATCTCGATGAGGGCCCACTAATGAGATTCCGCGCTCACGTTCCTGATATAAAACTTCCGATATCTTCTGATGGATTTTTGAAATATTCTCTTCTTTGTTAGGGCTTGGATTATCAATGCTGGATTTATAACCTAGTTTGGGTATCTTCTTATCGGATATCTTCTGGTAAGAGTCAATTAGATGTGGGGTTAATTCATCTATTAGCGCTATTCGCGCCGCAACCACCTCACCACCAAAATTCGCCAAGTGTTCATTCCATGGGTGTAATGAACTCTCTGGGGCGCGGGACTTTAATAGGGTATTTCGCTGTTTTAACGCCTTTTCGTAATCACTTAATACCCCGGCTAACCGTGGGTTTCTCTGGGTTAATAGATGGTCAAGGAAACTCCGGCGCTCGCCAGGATCACCACGTACTAGATCTAAATCTTCAGGGGAGAAACAGATTGCCTTAACAAGACCGGCTAATGCGCGTTGGCTGCGGACTGGGTTTTGATTTACTTTCGCACGGTTGGCTTTAGAAGCATTCACTTCGAGTTCAATTAAGGTTTCGCGGCCATCATCATCTACGCGCGCTCTTATGTAACCCCGCTCCGATCCTAGTTTTATTAAGGGCGCGTCAGAGGCGACTCGGTGGGAAGATTGGAGGGCCAAATACATGATCGCTTCCACAATATTGGTCTTGCCCTCACCATTCTCGCCGACAAAAATATGGGCGCCAGGAGTTAGTGAGATATCCAGGTTTGTATACGAGCGGAAATTGTTGAGCGATAGATGTTTAATGTTCATCGCTGTTTTAGTCGCGATTAAGACGCGTACCGCATTGGCATGAGTAAGTAGCGATAAGACCCATCGATCTCGCCATCTAACCTATTCTTGCCGGACAACATTGCAGGTTTATTCGAACCCGTGAAAGCGATATTCACATATGTTGTTCCTAGCGCATTTAGACCATCGGCTAGGAATGTTGGGTTGAACGCAATATCAATAGCTTCACCAACAAATTGGATCTCCAACTCTTCGGTGGCTTGTGCTTCATCGCCAGCCCCCGCCTCTAATTGGAGCGATCCGTCATTGAATTTAAGTCTTAATGGGATTGTTTTATCCGTAACAAGAGCTACTCGCCGAACCGAGTCAAGAAGTTTTGCCACTTCAATTACCGCGGTCGCAATTCCCTCTGTTGGGAGAAGGTGGCGATATGGTGGAAAAGTTCCATCTAGTTGGCGTGAGGTCATTGATTTTGCACCATTTGTGAAGCCAATCAACCGTTCATTGCTAGAAGTGGGCGCGATCGCAAAAGAGACTTCTTTGGTGTTTGTTATCGACCTAGTGGCGTCAGCCAGTGTTCGCGCTCTTAATAGAGCGGTGGCTGTGATCTCCGGATTATTGGGCCGCCAATTTATTTCTCGGACAGCTAACCGATATCTATCTGTGGCCGCAAATGTGATTGTGTCTTTATTAATATCGACATGAATTCCTGTAAGGGTTGGTAGTGAATCGTCTCTTCCAGCAGCTACCGCAACTTGGTTTACGGCTGTTGAAAACAGATCGCTATCGATTACACCTGTTGTCTCGGGGAGGGTTGGAAGGTTTGGGTACTCGTTTATAGGAAGCGTGGGGAGTGTGAATTTCGCCGTACCTGCTGTAACTAAAACCCGGTTTCCATCGAGATTGAAACTAACTGGTTTATTTGGTAACGCTTTTGAAATCTCAGAAAGTAGCCGTCCTGGAACTAGAACTCGACCCTTCTCTTTAATATCGGCGTTAAAAGATGATTTGGCTGATGTTTCAAGATCAGATGCTGAGAGCGTTATATCTGATTGAACATCTATAACAATGCCGAGGAGTGCGGTCATAATTGGCCTGGTTGATAGCGACCTTGAAACCCAATTAACAGAATCTGTCAGTACGCCGCTATCTACAGTGAACTTCATATTCGTGACCCTATCTCCTCTTGTGGATGCGGTACGCCCACCAAACTTCTTATATCTATAGAACTATTCGTAATAGGCAGAGCCTCTAACTGTGGGTAACTTCGAAAACCCCAGTTGGGAAAGGTTTTTCTCTCCACTAAACACCACCTTTTTCTGTGTGGAAGTTGTGGGCAATTTGTGGGTACATCTTGATCCACCCCTCCATCCACTTAATATCCACTAGTTATCCACAGATATCCACAGGATATCCCCAACCAGTGACCTACCCTCGAGCCTGTTGTTTTATCCGGTTTGTCAACTCAGTTACCTGATTGAAGATCGAACGGCGCTCAGCCATCATCTGGCGAACCTTCCGATCTGCGTGCATAACCGTCGTGTGGTCACGCCCGCCAAAAGTCTGTCCGATCTTTGGAAGTGACAAGTCCGTCAACTCCCTACAGAGATACATTGCGATCTGTCGCGCATTTACCAGTACTCGTGACCGTGATGTTCCACAGAGATCATCAATACTCAAACTGAAGTACGAGGCGGTTGAGGCCATGATCGTAGATGCAGTTATCTCTGGGGCTGTCTCATCTGGAATTAGATCCTTAAGAACTATCTCTGCCAACCCCATATCAACCGGCTGTCGATTCAAAGAAGCGAATGCAGTGACGCGGATCAACGCACCCTCTAACTCGCGGATGTTGGTACTTATTTTGCTTGCTATATATTCCAAAACATCATCAGGAGCACTTAATTTATCTTGGACCGCTTTCTTACGAAGGATTGCGATTCGTGTCTCAAGTTCAGGTGGTTGGATATCTGTGATCAATCCCCACTCAAACCGGCTTCGAAGTCGATCTTCCAAAGTGGTCAACTGTTTTGGTGGGCGATCGCTAGACACAACAATCTGTTTGTTTGCGTTGTAAAGGGTGTTAAAAGTGTGGAAGAACTCTTCCTGGGTCCGCTCTTTATTCTCTAAGAACTGAATATCATCAACTAACAAGATATCTAGATCACGGTATCTGCGTTGGAAAACCGAGGATTTATCATCACGGATCGAGTTAATAAAATCATTAGTGAACTCTTCGGAAGATACATATCTAACTCGAAGGCCGCCATACAACTCCTTTGCATACGCACCAATTGCATGCAGTAGGTGTGTCTTACCTAATCCAGAATCGCCGTAGATGAATAGCGGGTTGTATGCCTTTGCTGGCGCTTCAGCCACTGCGACGGCTGCGGCGTGTGCGAATCTATTCGACGCTCCAATAACGAAGGTTTCAAAAATGTAGCGCGGGTTTAATTGGGTCGACTCTTGGGGTTTTAGGTCCACATCCTGCCGACCAGTGCCAGCTCGCGGGGCCTCAAATTCAACCTCAATAACCTCGGTGGCTTGTGGGATGTCCAAAGACTCATCGATCGTTACTGCGATATTGATTCGCTCACCAAGTTTTGCCGATAGAGCGTCATTCAATGGCGCCCGGAGGCGACTCTCTAATACATCTTTAGCAAAACTATTTGGGGCTGCAAGAAGTAGGTTTGATCCACCCTCACCCTTTAGAAGTCCAAGGGGTTTAGTCAGAGTTAAAAAGGCGCGGTTTTGAGGGGAGTCTTGCGAGAGGGTCTGGATTACCCCACTCCATAGATCCTCAAGAACCCCTGAATCCAAAGTCGCCATAACTCCCCCGTCCTATCCACAAAGTTATCCACAGGCTGTGGTCTAAACCTAGACTTTAGCCTCTATAGCCCCTCGCAAATTGGGAGCCCTGTGGATAGAGGCGGAAAGTATGGCTTCATCATAGGAAAATCAAGGGGTTATCCACAATTTTTCAAAAGGCGATACCCCCCGCTACGGTTGCCCCCTGCTCTCTTGGGCCTGACCCCTTGAGACGAGATCTAAGGAGAAAATCCCATGAAGCGGACTTTCCAGCCGAATAACCGTCGGCGCGCAAAGAAGCACGGCTTCCGTGCCCGTATGGCCACCCGCGGTGGTCGCGCAGTTCTATCTGCTCGCCGCGCTAAGGGCCGTGCTCGCATCTCTGCCTCTGCCTAACCTTCGTCGCACTGACGAGCCGAGCAAGGAACTGATTTGTTAGCCCAACTAAACCGCCTCACCTCTCATGACGATTTCACGCGCGTAACAAAATCACCGATCAAATCCAGCACCAAAACCCTTGTCGGATACTTGCTCAACGAACCAGAGTTAACATCACCAAAGGTTGGCTTCATAGTCTCCCGCGCCATTGGCGGCTCGGTAACTAGACATCGAGTCACCCGCCAACTACGCCATGCAACTCGCGAATCAATCAACCTACTTCCAAAGAGCTCTCTAGTTGTGGTTCGCGCCCTCCGAAAAGAACAAGACCCAAATCGAGATATACCAGAACTCTTCTCTTCGTTAGCAAGAAAGGCCAACAGATGAAGATTTTGATGGCACCTTTCCTTTTAATGATCAGGTTCTGGCAGAAATTCATCTCTCCTGGAATGGCGCCGCGTTGTAAGTATTACCCATCTTGTTCGCAATACACATATGACGCCATCAAACGTTACAACCTCCTTGGCATAGTTCTCGGTGCTTGGCGAATCATCCGTTGCAATCCACTCAGTCATGGCGGCGTCGATTATGTTCCAGAGAGTTTGAAGTTCGGTCCAATTCAACTAGGTAAAAAAGAGCTGAAAAAGGCTTAAAAGGAGCGAAAAATGGGTTCAATCCTCGATCCATTATATTGGATCGTTTCAGGCGTTATGGTGGTAATCCATCGCGCGCTCTCGCCGGTTTTCGGAGAGACCAGCGGGGTAACTTGGACGCTTTCGATAGTCGCGCTCGTGGTTCTAATTCGAATCCTATTGATCCCACTTTTTGTTAAACAGATCAAATCCCAACGAGCCTTAACTGCGCTCTCACCTGAGATGAAGCGAATCCAACAGAAGTACAAAGATGATCGCCAAAAGCAATCTGAAGAGTTGATGAAGCTTTACAAGGAACACAAGACCAATCCACTAGCTTCCTGTTTCCCAATTCTTGCGCAGGCACCAATCTTCTTCGCACTCTTCACAGTTCTAAATGGAATTGGTAAGAATCCACCACAAGCTCGTGGAACCCTCACAACCGAGTTGGCAGCACAAGCGGCCGAGGCTGAGTTCTTTGGTGCGCGCATCTCGCAGACATTTTTAGGATCTGGCGATCTCACCGTGAAGATAGTTACCGTTGCATTAATTGCGCTGATGTCACTAACCACCTTCACCACACAACGACAGTTGATGGTCAAGGGAATGCCGAAGATGGATTCATCCAATAATGTGATGTTGCAACAGCAGAAAGTTATGTTGTATCTCTTTCCACTGATCTTCGCGGTAACTGGAGTTAATTTCCCAGTTGGCGTTCTGATCTATTGGTCGACAACAAACTTCTGGACTTGGGGCCAGCAGTACTACGTAATCAAGCGAAATCCAGCTCCCGGCTCACCAGCTTGGGAAGAGCTCCAGAGAAAGCGTGGGGCAAAAGAGGAGAACCCTGGTTCGGTGGCCACCGAAGAACCAGAGAAGCAGAAGGGGCAGAGGCCGCAACCGCGCCGTAAGAAGAAAAAGAACAAATAGATTTAAAAGCCTCAAAAAGGGCATTTAGGAGAGAAAATGAGTAAGGAAGAAGTTAAGGAAGTAAAAGAAGAGAAGAGCGTGGAATCTCGCCTCGAGGAGGAGGGGGATATCGCTGCTGATTACCTAGAGGGACTTCTTGATATTGCCGATCTCGATGGTGATATTGAAATCGGCATCGAAAATGACCGCGCCCACCTGGTTGTTGAGGGCGGGGAGTTAACTCATCTGGTTGGTCGCGATGGTGAGGTGTTGGACGCCCTACAGGAGCTGACTCGCCTTGCGGTTCAGACCGCTACCGGGGAGCGTTCTAGGTTGATGCTTGACCTAGACGGCTTCCGATCAGAGAAGAAGAACACCTTGGCTAAGTTGGCGGAAGAGACCGCCGATGAGGTCAAGACGAGTGGCAAGCCAGTAAAACTCTCGCCAATGAATGCTTTTGAGCGGAAGATCGTTCATGACACCATCCAAAAACTAGGCCTGAAGAGCGAGTCAGAGGGTGAAGACCCAGATCGCTGCGTTGTGGTGATGCCTTCCTGACCGTTTCACGTGAAACGAGGGCTACCCACTTCTTTGGTGAGCGAGCCGAACTAGCCCTTCGCTATGCCGACCTCCTTGGGGGTATCGGAATTGAGCGGGGTTTGATTGGACCTCGTGAAGGGGAGCGGATCTGGGAGAGACATATCGAAAACTGCCTCCCGGTAACAACGCTAATCCCAGACCAAGGCACCTTGGCTGATATTGGATCTGGGGCAGGGCTCCCTGGCCTTGTGATCGCCCTTGCCAAACCAGCCTTAAAAGTAACCCTGATAGAACCCCTCCAGCGACGAGTTGAGTTTCTCTTCGAGGTTATCGATCAGCTGGGATTAAAAGTTGAGGTAATCCGGGGAAAATCCGAGGCGATTATGGGCAGTTATGACTATGTGACAGCTCGGGCGGTGGCGCCCCTTCCACGGTTAGTTGAGATCTCGTGGCATCTGGTCAAGCCAGGAGGCTCACTCCTTGCCATAAAAGGAGAGTCGGCCGCGGAGGAGTTAGCCTCAACCAGGCTAAAAGGGGTGGCAAAGAGCCAATTACATGAGATAAAACTCGAAGACCTACCTGTGTCACGCGTCATCGAGCTCACCAAGGCTGGTTAACTCTCCCGCGTGAGTGATTCACGTGAAACATCTGCACCTAGGCGAGTGGTTGGCACCCGCCGCTTCCGTGAACCCATGCCCCAGCCGATCTCGACTCGGATCTTCACCGTTGCCAACCAGAAGGGTGGGGTAGGCAAGACCACCACCGCAGTCAATATCGGGGCGGCCCTAGCGATGGGGGGCCTTCGGACCCTAATCGTCGATCTCGATCCCCAAGGAAATGCAAGTACAGCATTTGGCGTACAGCGAGATGAAGTAGCGGGAATTTACGAAGTGATCATCAAAGATCTTCCAGTAAGAGATGTTGCATTGAAAGTCCCAGGGTATCCATCCCTTGAAATAATTCCGGCGACACAATCCCTTGCAAATGCTGAAGTGGAATTGGTTCCAATGGTTGCGCGCGAGATCAGATTGAAGAAAGCACTTGCAACTTATCTCACTGAATCAGCGGCACGTGGAGAACGATTTGATTATGTGATTATCGATTGTCCACCAAGTCTTGGGCTATTAACAATCAACGCTTTAGTAGCTGCAGATGAGTTAATGATTCCGATTCAGTGCGAATACTATTCATTAGAAGGATTATCACTTCTTCTTCATACAGTGTCATTGATACAGGAACATTTGAATCCAAATCTAAAACTTTCTACCCTAGTGCTAACTATGTTCGACGGTAGAACTAGATTGGCAAATGATGTGGCTGAAGAGATAAGAAAACATTATCCAAAAGAATTGATTGATATTCCCATTCCGCGCGCAGTTAGAGTCTCAGAAGCCCCATCATATGGTCAGACCGTAATGACATACGATCCCGGATCAAATGGCGCAGATGCGTACGCGCGAGTTGCGCGCGAGATTGCACATCGTGGAGCACCAACTATTACAAGCGCTGAGGTCGGTTGATGAGCGGTAAGAAAGGCGGGCTTGGCCGAAATCTAGACTCACTAATTCCAACACCAATTCGCGCTACAGGAGTCGAAGCGCCAGTTGCGGGAAGATTGGAAGTTCCAGTTTCATCAATTCGGCCGAATCCAAAACAACCTCGAAGCATCTTCGATGATGAAGCGCTAACCGAATTAGCAGCATCGATCCGCGAGATCGGCGTTCTACAACCGCCGGTAGTGCGGAAAATTAATGAGAATCAATATGAATTGATCATGGGAGAGCGACGGCTGAGGGCTGCGAAATTGGCCGGTTTAGCGAAGATCCCCGTGATAATCAGAGAGACAACCGATAACGAATTGCTTCGAGAGGCGTTGGTGGAGAACATTCACCGTAGCAACTTGAATGCTCTTGAAGAAGCTGCTGCTTACAACCAGATGCTAAACGACTTTGACTTCACACATGATGAGTTGGCAGCAAAGCTCGGACGTTCACGACCGTTGATTACTAACACAATCCGATTATTGAATCTACCGCCATCGGTTCAGAAGCGAGTAGCAAGTGGCGCACTTAGCGCCGGCCATGCTCGCGCCCTTCTTGGCTTAGCCAACCAAGATGAGATGGAGCGATTAGCAACAAAGATTGTTACAGAGGGCTTGAGTGTGCGAGCAACTGAAGAGCTGATCGCTATCGGCGTAGGCGGAAAGAAGAAAAGCGCGAAGAAATCTTCTGGCAGCTCCCTTGGCAAATATCAGGAATTGGAAGAGCAGATCGGTGATGCGCTAGATACCAGAGTTCGAATTAAGGGCGGCAAGAAAGGCGGCAAGATCGAGATTGAGTTTGCCGATAGTGAAGACTTGTTAAGAATTACAAAAAAACTTAGTTGAGCGCAAGACCGCCGCGTCGTTCGATCTCTTGTGTAACAACGGCGCCAAGCGCCTTCACTCCTTCACGGATGCGCTCTGGGGTTGGGTGGCAATATGAAAGGCGCATCGACCAACTACCAAGACCATCAGCATAGAAAGCTGTCCCAGGCACATATGCAACCTTCGCAACAATCGCCTTCGGCATCATCGCTTTTGTATCGATCTCTGGAGGAAGTGTCACCCAGACATAGAAGCCACCCTGTGGCTTGGTCCAGATCGCTGACTTAGGGAAATGTGCATCGAGCGACTCCAACATCGCATCTCGCCGGGCGCGATAAAGGCCGCAGAAAGAGGTGATTTGGTCTCGCCAAGGCTGGTCAGCCAAGTAGCTAGAGATTGCCATCTGGGAGAAGTTCGATGGACAGAGAATTGATGATTCAGAGGCGATAACCAATTTTTCTCGAAGCGCTTGAGGCACCAAGGCCCACCCGATGCGGAAACCGGGGACGATCGTCTTTGAGAATGAGCCTAGATAGATCACATTCTCCGAGTCCTCAGCCCGCATCGCGTTTGGCGAAGGGCCATCGAATCCAAGTAGGCCGTAAGGGTTATCTTCAACGATGAATATCTTCTCCGCACGACAGATATCCAAGATCTCGCTCCGTCGCTCTGCTGTCAGTAAGACGCCGGCAGGATTCTGGTAATTCGGAATCAGATAGAGGAACTTGATCCGCCGACCTTGATAGCGCAGCGTCTTGATTGCTTGACGAAGCGCTTCCGGAATCAATCCATTTTGGTCCATCTCTACATGTACAACACTCGCTTCGTATTGTGCGAAAGTTCCGAGCGCGCCTACATATGACGGAGCTTCGACTAGAACCACATCACCTGGATCAATGAAGATTCGCGAGATTAGATCCAGCGCCTGTTGGGAGCCGGTTGTTACAACTACATCGTCGGGATTGGCACGGATCCCTTCAAGCGCCATCACGTCGCAGATCTGTTCGCGTAGTTTCGGATGTCCTTGACCGCTTCCATATTGGAGCGCCTCAGTTCCATGTTCCCGAACCAATTTCTCGACAAGCGCGGCCATGACATCCATCGGAATTGCGGAGAGATTAGGCATTCCACCAGCAAGCGAAACAATTTCCGGACGGGAAGCGACGGCAAATAGCGAGCGAATCTCGCTAGGTTTCATATGGGCTGCGCGATGGGCATAACGTTCAGTTAGATTCTCCGGCTCGTGAGTCCGGTAGCGTTCCATCTTCTCGCTAGACATCTGCGAATTCTGCCACAACTAATTGATTACTAGTTGCGAATTCCTGCTTTACGCAGATCCTCGATTCGCAGCGTTCCAGTCTTTGCATCTTCCTCAGCAGATAGGAATAGGCGCTGAATAGCAATAACTAAGCCCTCGGCTACCGTGTCACGAAACGAGGGGTCGGTCAGGCGATTCGCGTCTTTGGGATTTGTTATGTAACCCAACTCCAGACGAATTGTCGGCGCTTGGGTCAACCGGAGAAGATCCCATGTCTTCGCATGTGTTCGGTTGTTTGCTAAATCGGTTCGCGCACAAATCTCACGCTGCACCAATGTTGCGAAGCGTTCACCTACGAGAGAGTGGAGACCATGTTGGTCACTGCCATAGAAGAAAGTAGCTACCCCGTGAGCTTTTTCATTCGGGTAATTATCGATTCCAATCGAGATCACCAGATCAGCAGTTGCGCTATTAGCAATTGCAATCCGCTCTAATTCACTAGGCGCGCCATCAGCGCTCCGTGTCAATGAAACCGAGACGCCCAGCGCAACTAATCGACCCTCTACTTTCTGCGCCAAGTCATATGTAAGGGCTGAAATCTCTGGACGCGGACTTGGGTCTAGAACGATTACTTTCTCAGAGAGTGCCGGGCCACGCTTTGCTCGATCAGCCTGGGCACGTAATTCGGTAGGCGCTCCACCAGTTACAGTTCGCAATAATCGCATCAACGATATGACAGTTCCTGGACCACAGATTCCATCAGTCTTCGTCCCAACCGATCGTTGGAATTCAATGACCGCCTTCTCTGTGGCTAGCCCATAGATTCCATCGACACGACCCGGATTAAAACCCATCTCAACTAAGCGCGCCTGCAGTGCGGCTACATCATCGCCGCGCATCAGTGGTTGTTGAACCTTCAGCGATCGATCGCCTAACTTCCAACGAGCCTCTTCGAGAGCGACCTCTGTTGGTTTATCAATCGCACCACTAACAGATAGCCCGCGGGCTTGTTGGAAAGCCTTGATGGCATCGACGACTTCTTGATCAAAGATTGTGGAGATTTTTTCGAGATAGCCAAGGCGATTTAGGGTTGTTGTAACTGCTGTTACAACCTCCCCGCTATCACCGGGCTGGAGCATCAGTTAAGGAATTCAGCTAACTCTCGAACCAGGGCCGGTTTCGGTTTTGCACCAACGATGCTCTTCACGACCTCGCCGCCCACAAAGAGATTCATGGTTGGAATCGAGCTGATGCCATATTTCATAGCTACCGAGCCTTCTTCATCAGTGTTCAACTTAACGATCTTGATCTTCCCGGAGTACTCATTTGAGATCTCTTCGAGGATTGGGGCTACGGCGCGGCATGGACCACACCACTCTGCCCAGAAATCGACCAGGACTGGGGTCGAACTCTTCAATACGACATCATTGAAATTTGCTGCTGTTACCTTCTCGGTTGCCATTTCTATTCTCCTTAATCGGTTGTAACTCTAGTGCCCTGCCAAGAAACGTTCAGCGTCTAATGCAGCCTGGCAGCCAGAACCAGCCGCTGTGATCGCTTGTCGGTAGGTGTGGTCTACCAAGTCGCCACAGGCAAAGACGCCCGGGAGGTTGGTTTTGGTAGTCCGCCCCTCTACTTCCACATAACCCTCGCTATTGGTCTTGACTTGGCCCTTAACGAGTTCACTTCTTGGTAAATGACCGATAGCAATGAACAACCCGGTGAAATCACGGGTACTTTCTTCGCCAGTTACAAGATTCTGCAGTTTCAAACCAACAACTTTATCTTCACCTAAAACATCGAGCACCGCAGTGTTGAATAAGAATTCGATCTTTGGATTTGCCTTAGCGCGCTCTGCCATGATCTTTGAAGCGCGAAGTTCTTCCCGACGATGAATTACAACAACCTTGCTCGCGAACTTAGTAAGGAAGTTAGCCTCTTCCATCGCAGAATCACCGCCACCGACTACGGCAATTACTTGTTCTCGGAAGAAGAACCCGTCGCATGTTGCACACCAGGAAACTCCGCGACCGGATAAACGTTTCTCATTTGTCAGGCCCAATTCCTTGTAAGCCGAGCCCATCGCGAGGACAACAGCTTTTGCGCGGATTGTGTTTCCTGCACCGTCCACTAATTCCTTTACCGAACCATCGAGTTTCATCGAAACGATGTCATCAGTTACTAACTCAGCGCCGAACCGGAGCGCTTGCTTGCGCATTTGATCCATCAGATCCGGCCCCATGATTCCATTTTCAAAACCTGGGAAATTCTCGACTTCGGTCGTATTCATCAGAGCGCCGCCTGCTGAAACGGAGCCCTCATAGAGGACCGGCTTGAGTTGGGCGCGCGCTGCGTAGACACCTGCGGTGTAGCCAGCCGGACCAGATCCCACAATTACCAGGTCGTGGATCTTGGAGTAATCAATGCTCACGAGCGAACCCTATCTTCGGAGAATGACTTTTATCGTCTCTCCGACCTCTTTCAACTTAACCAATCGGGCGATGCCAAGGTAAAGAAGTGATGCGGCTACAAGAACCAATGCCAAGCGACCGATATTCCCGCCCAGCATAAGTGAGTTATCTCCCAACCACGCTAAGCCCACCGCCACACCAGCCACCACGGCGACCCGGAGATAGAACGACAATTCGCGGGTCAAAATCAATGTTCTAGTGAACTTGCTCAGCAGTAGATCAGTTACCAAGACACTAATCCAATAACTAATCGTGAATGCCCAAGCGAGCGCGATGACCACATCCTCGGGATCGAAAATCACAAAACTGAGGATTGATAACCCAACAGAGAGTAGATTGTTTATCAAGGTTGTGATGAATTGGAATTTAGTGTTCTCAAAAGCATTGAGTGCGCGGATTCCGACCAGGTTAATCGAGAGCGGTACCAAACCAAGGGCGAAGGCAACAAGAACTTGGCCAAGATACTTTGAGCTATCCGAATCAATTCCGAAGAACAGGGATTGCGAAACCAATTCGCCGAAGACCATGAAGAAGATCGCAGCAGGTACCGTAATAATGGCGACTAGCCTTAGCGAATTGCGAATACTGTTTTGCACCTTAGACAAATCCCCATCAATCACAAATTTAGAGAGTTGTGGAAGAGTCGCAGTGACGATCGATATGGTTGCTATCGAGTGAGGCAACATCATGATTAGATATGCATTCGCGTAAGGTGTGTAGCCGACGCCGTAATCAATCCCACTTTGAAGCGCGCTCAATCCGGATCGTGTAGCTAAGTTGACCGTGACCAAAAAGCCGATCTGTGAAACCAATACTGAAAATAGCGTCCAACTCCCTAAGCGAATTGATTTACCCAGTCCGCTACCACGCCAATCAAATCTAATTCGAAGTTCTAGACCAGATTTCCGGATATATGGAAGAAGTAATGCGGCTTGAATAGCGATACCGAGCGTGGTTCCTAGGCCAAGAATCATGACTTGTTGGTCAGTTATGGAATCTGCCCTTAGATCGGGAACAGCCATTAAGAAATAGCTAAAAAGCCCGATAACGACGAGATTATTGGCGATCGGGGACCACATCATCGGCCCGAACCGCTCCTTGGCATTTGTGATCTGACCGAGGACGCCGAATAGCCCATAAAAGAGGATTTGCGGGAGGCAATAAAGGGTAAAAGCGATAGTTATATCTCGAGCTCGACCTTGGAATGTCGGCGCATAAAGCGAAACAAGCAGTGGCGCAGCAATCATCGCAATACCAGTGACTGCGAAAATCAACGTCCCAATCAACGAGGTTAGTTTGGAGACAAACGCGCTACCGCCATCTTGATCACGAAATGATCGGACGATTTGAGGAACGAATACAGCCGTGAGCGCACCACCAATCAACAAGTTGTAGATGATATTTGGTGTTGTGTTTCCAACATTATAAGTATCGCCCAACAACGCTGTGCCTAGAACCGCGACTGTCAACAGTCCGCGAATCAATCCGGTGACTCTGGAAAGCAAGGTCCCAAGTGCCATAACAGATGAGGCGCGGATGATGTTTTGGTCTTCGCTCATCATGACTTCCGATTCTTGATTCGGCGAATACTCTGGATGACCGCGGCCATAAGCAAGATTATTGCCATCCCAGTCGTAAACCAGGTTGTGACTGGCGAAATCACGGCGAGGCGAAGGGGTATCACACCAGCCTTACCGATTTCCTTACCAGAATTGGCAAAAAGCCCCACTCGTAGATCCGAATCGCCGGACGCAATTACTTGGATAGGAAGCGCAACCTGAATCTGCGAGTTCGCTGGAATGGTCACTCTCTCCCGGTCAATTACCAATATTCGAGAGTTATCAGGTTGGGCGCGCAATTCAACTGTTGCGGGAAGTGAATAATCATTAATCAAAGTTATTGGTAAGTCATAGTTTGAAGCGGTGACTGTGTAGTTGCCAACTGCAACGCGAAGCTTTTTTGAATTCTCAGCTAGAACGTCACGAAGATCTTTGGCATGGATAGGTAGAGATTCCGCCGGGATCATAGGGTTGAGAATCTTCGCGAGCTCCAGGCGTAATGAAAGAACTTCTGGCGCAGGAACCACTTGATATAGCCGGCGTAATTCACTTCGATTAGTGCGATGCAGCACTCGCGCGGTCTGCCCAGCTCCACGATCGGTTGGATTTACGCTATCTACATCGCCAAGCGGCGCGCCTAGAAAGCCACTTAGACGAGCGGCCGCAATCTCTCGATAGAAACGGTACTCCACAGGCGCGGTTCGCTTTAGGAAAACGCTATCTGGATTTCCATACGGCAGCGAAACTACCTCTTTGTTTGCCAAGGAGCGCCGTAAAGTTTCGAGCCAGATAGCGGCGGTAGGAAACTCTGCAGCTGCCACCTCTTTACCTTCACCATCAAGGTAGGAGTATCCGTCAATCAAATCTTGAATCTCTTCAATCAAGGCGATATCGATTGCAACCTGATTTGCTTTAGCGATTGATTGAAAGAGTCGGCCGCCCAAATCTCCCGACGCAGAGAGTCGTACCGCTAATTCATCACTTACGAATACTCCGTTGGCCGTACGGTAACTCGGAGCAGCTATCAGAACCTCTTGGTTTGCTGAAGCGCTCGGAAGGGATGTAAAAATAACAAGGATTATCGCAACTACACGCTTCACGAGAGCATCTCTTTCGAACGTGCAATCAATTTCTTCTCATCGGGATAAGCGAGTCGATCAACGATTTCTTCGAGTGGAAACCAACGAACATCATCAACCTCACTTACTTGTGGGGAAATCCGCCCACCTTTCTCGCGGAACAAGAAATGATGGACGGTCTTATGGATTCTCTTCCCACCTGCCATAAACCAGAAGTCGATCACGCCAAGTGATTTTGAGATCTCACTTTCTATACCAGTTTCTTCTTTGACCTCGCGAAGGGCTGCTTCTTCTGGAGATTCACCCTCTTCAATGTGGCCTTTTGGGAGCGACCAAAGCAAGCGCTCCCGGTTCTGGTCCTTGGCATCGATCCGACCAATCAACAAGCCCTTTGTGCCTGACTTATCTATTACCAATCCGCCCGCGCTAATTTCGTCGACGCGCTTGGCATAGTTCGGGCGTCGCTTCTTCTTCGCTGGATTGTTATTAGTGCGTGTAGCGGATTTGGAACGCGAACGTCGCCGTTTGCGCTTGGTCTTAACTCCTTCGCCGCCCGCACTAGGTGCCGGGGTCATGGAGTGAAGCCTACTCGGTAGCCTTAGGCTCAAATGGAATCTCCAGTTTCGGCGGCGAGTGAAATCGCAATCAGCGCCCTTCGCGAGAAGGTGCCGGCTGCGCTCGAGCTTGCGACCCGATTTCGCGAGGCTGGCTACACGCTCGCGTTAGTCGGCGGTTCGGTGCGCGACATATTGTTAAACCGACTCGGCAATGATCTCGATTTCACGACCAGCGCACGACCGGAAGATACAAAGCGAATCATGAAGAAGTGGAGTGATGATCTCTGGGAAGTTGGTATCAAGTTCGGCACAATCGCTGCTAAGAAATCCAATTTACTATTTGAGATAACTACATATCGAAGTGAAGTCTACGAAAAGGATTCACGTAAACCAGATGTAGCTTTTGGCGATAACATCGAAGGTGATTTGCTACGCCGCGACTTCACTGTAAATGCGATGGCAATCGAATTGACGGGCGATGAACCAAGCTTTATTGATCCCCATAATGGTGTGCGCGATCTATTGTTGAAAGTGCTCCGTACTCCAGGATCCCCAGAACAATCTTTCGATGATGACCCATTGCGGATGTTGCGCGCAGCGCGATTCGCCGCCCAACTCGGCTTCACGATTGCTCCCGAAGTATTGACGGCCATGAGTGAGATGGCAGATCGCCTAACAATCATCTCTGCGGAACGAATTCGGGATGAGTTCATCAAGATTCTGATGTCACCAAACCCGAGAATCGGGATTACAACCCTGGTAGATAGCGGTCTTTGCGAACATTTCCTGCCAGAGATTCCAAAACTTCGTCTGGAGATCGATGAACATCACCATCATAAAGATGTGTACGAGCACACCCTGACAGTCGTCGAACAATCGATGGCGCTTGAAGATCGTCTTTCCGGCCCGAATCTAACGATTCGATTAGCGGCGCTACTTCACGATATCGGTAAGCCGAAGACTCGGGCGCTGATTCCGGGTGGTGGAGTTTCTTTCCATCACCACGAGGTTGTTGGTTCGCGGATGACCAAGGATCGATTGAAGAAACTTAGATTCGACCACGAAACCGTGGAGGACGTCTCAAACTTGGTCTTTTTGCACCTTAGATTCCATGGTTATGGCGGCGGGGAATGGACCGATTCGGCAGTCCGTCGATATGTACGCGATGCCGGAGACCTACTCACCCATCTTCACGTCTTAACCAGAGCAGACTGCACCACGCGCAATAAACGTAAAGCCGAGATGTTGGCTACGAATTACGATCATCTAGAGGCTCGGATAGCTGCGCTCATGGAGCAAGAAGAGTTAATGAAGATCCGACCAGATTTAGATGGCCACCAGATCATGACGATTCTTGGGATTCCAGCTGGACCGAAAGTAGGTAAAGCCTACGAGTATCTACTAGAACTTCGAATTGAGCGCGGTCCACTGGGCGAAGAATCTGCGCGCGAGGAATTAATCAATTGGTGGTCGCAAAATCAGAGTTGAAATTCTTTTTCCGTAGCATCAGTGCGGCAATCAACAAATAGACGAAAGCAATCAAGGCAGGAAGTAGACCAGAAACACCATCAGCTGGCAATAACAATGCAGCTATCAAAGCACCAGTAACGATTCCGCTATTGACCATTACATCGTAAACCGCAAAGACTCGACCACGATATTGATCTGCAATCTTCGATTGGACGAGCGCATCGTTGGTCACCTTTACTCCTTGGCCGGCCATTCCAGCAAAGAAACCAGTCGCAACCAAGAAGAATTCGTTCTGCTCGAAAGCCAGTGCGACTGGGAGAACCGAACTTGCAGCTAGAGATAAGCGAATCCACCTATGTCGACCAAATCTTGCGACGCCAAATGGAGCGAGAATCGCACCGATTGTGATGCCGATCCCTGCGACTGTGATGGCAAACGCGAATCCCGCCAGACCAGCCTCTGGATTCGCCGGGTCATTAAAGGTATTTCGGTTCAAGATCAGTGCCATCAAAGTTAAAGCAGTTAACCCACTTCGTTGGATTGCAGTAGCAGTTATACCAAGGAAACAATCTCGTATTGAGCGGAGAAATCTAAAGGCAGCGAGCATCTCGCGATAGGCCTGAGTGACGCTCTCGTTCTTTAACTCATGCGGCAACGGCCCCAACTCACCTTTTTTCAGGAGTAGTGCAAGCAGTGCGGCGATGAAGAAGGTAAGTGAAGCCAGCAGAATCACGAGGGCATCCGCCTCATCCGCACCCATTCGGGCGTTCAGTAGATTCCTTAATCCGATGCCGATTCCACCACCGATTACTACGAATACTGTTCCACCAGTTACAGCGGTCGCATTTACTGAGACCAATCGCGTTCGCCCTTCTACACCAGTGGTATCGAGAAGGAGCGGGAGGCCGGCAGATAGTCCAGCAAGTATCAATCGATTAACACCAAATGCGACCAATACAAAAATCGTCAACTCAATTCCAGTAGCACCGTTTCTGATCAATCCAGCGATGAATATCAAAGTGAGCGATCGAAAGAGATTTGCGAAGAGAATGATCCGTTGTCGTGAGATTCGATCGAGGATTGTTCCAACCAATGGACCGATTAGAGAATATGGAAGCAGCACGATGGCGAATGCCGCCGCCGCAGACATGGCATCTGGCTGCCGTTCTGGCGAGAAGAGAATGAAGGATGCGAGCGCCGATTGAAAGATGCCATCGGTCATCTGGCCAGTCCATCGCAGCGCAAGAAGGCGACGAATTGCTGGCACCTTGATTGCTGCTGAGAATCTCACAAGAAGAAAGCGTAGTTTGTATTTCACCTTTATCCTTCTCCTATGTGGTCGAAGCGCTCGTATGTTGATTTTGCCCTCAAGAAACGGGCAACGGTCGCGAGCATTTACCGAGGCTTGAACACGACTTCGGATGCCTGTGATGCGGATCCATATCTACGGAGGGCGGCTAAACATCACGGTGAACTGACCGATCGAGATTGCCCAATCTGCCATCGGGAGAAAGTCACCGAACTGCAATACGTCTTTGGCGATCAACTAGGTCAATATTCAGGCCGTATCAAGACCCACGAAGAACTCGATGAGATGCAGAGCGAATATGGGGAATTTCGAGTCTATGTGGTCGAGGTATGTCTCGGTTGTGGCTGGAACCATCTCTCCGCCTCATATCTATTAGGCGATGGCGTGGTTCGCAAACCACCTCGAAAAGCTAAGACTAGGTAGCCTTCATTCATGAATTGGCTGCGCTCCAAGTGGGCCAAAATCCTCATCAAACTCGCCGCAATCTTCACTGCGCTAGGTGCGATTGCGTTTGGCGTCGCTTATTTCACAACCGATATTCCAGATCCGAATGATTATGTGAATTCGCAAGCGACCATCATCCAATACGCCAACGGTGATGAAGTCGGACGAATCGGAGCTCAAAATCGAACCATCATCCCGCTAGCAAAGATTCCAATGGATCTCAGGAATGCTGTTCTTGCGGCAGAGGATAAGAACTTTTACTCACAAGGAGCCTTTAATCCAATCGCGATTCTGAGAGGCGCTATCAACACAGCTCTCGGTCGAGGTCTACAAGGTGGCTCGACGATCACCCAGCAATACGCGAAGACCGCTTTCTTAACTGCTGATCGAACTATCCAACGAAAGATCAGAGAACTGATAATCGCAATCAAGCTAGAGAATCAACTGAGCAAAGATGAGATCTTCGAGGATTATCTAAATACCATCTATTTTGGTCGCGGCGCCTATGGAGTAGAGACTGGTTCCCAGGTCTACTTTGGTAAAGGTGTGGATCAGATAAATGTTGCACAGGCCGCCGTTCTAGCGTCGATTCTCCGTTCGCCTGGCTATTACGACCCGGAGTATCGCGAAGGAAATAAGGAACGATTAGAAGCTCGCTACAAGTACACCTTGAACAATATGGTTGAAGAGGGTTGGCTTGATGAAGCTGAGGCGGAACGCTTGAAAGATAAGTTGCCAGCCATTCGGCCACGGCTTTCTACCGGTCAACTTGCTGGAAATAAGGGACATCTAATCGAAGCGGTTCGTAAAGAATTGAATAATCTCGGCTTTGCTGATGAAGAGTTGATGATTGGTGGCTTGGTAGTTCGCACAACCCTTGAGAAGGATGCGCAAGTTGCTGCCGAGGCTGCGGTCTTCAAGCAGGCGCCAAAGGATGCGCCAGCCGATCTACATATTGGATTGGTTTCAATCCGGCCCGGAACCGGCGAGATTGTCGCTCTTTATGGCGGCCGAGATTATTTGGAGCGCCAATTAAATGACGCTACCCAAGCGATCACCCAAGCCGGATCAACCTTTAAACCCTTTGCACTAGTTGCAGCGTTGGAGCAGGGGTACTCGCTATCTAGTATCTGGTTGGGCGATAGCCCGAAGATCTTCAATGATTTCATCGGCAGGCCTTATGAAGTCTCCAATTACGGAAATAAGGATTTTGGCGATGTAACGCTACTGAAGGCTTCAGCTAACTCGATCAATACCGTTTATGTGCCGCTGGGAATCAAAGTTGGCATCGAACGTGCAATCGATGTAGCGCGCCGGGCTGGCATTCCGGAAGATGTTGTGATGTTCCCATCTCCTTCATTTGTTCTTGGCGTATCAAGCCCGCGGGTCATTGATGTCGCAAACTCCTTCGCCACCTTTGCCGCAAATGGAGTGCGCGCAAAACCAATCTTGATCAAAGAGGTACTCGGTTCGAATAAAGGTGTCCTATATCAATCGCGTGTTGAAAGCGAACAGGTATTCGATGAATCGGTAATGGCAGATCTGAACTACGCCCTTGGCGAAGTAGTTCGCGCGGGAACTGCATCTTCCGCTCTACGCGGCTTTGGTCGCCCAGCAGCCGGCAAGACCGGAACTTCACAACAGAATGCATCTGCTTGGTTTACCGGTTACACGCCACAACTTGCAACCGCTGTCGCCTTCTTCCGTGATGATGCAACCCAATCGTTAAATGGAATCGGCGGACTCACTTCGGTGACAGGTGGAAGCTTCCCAGCGCGTATCTGGAATGCATATATGAAAGTCGCGCTAAAGGGTCAGCCAAAATTGGATTTCGCCGCGCCTACCTTTATTGGTGGTACTGAGCCGGCACCGATTCCTGATCCGGTACCGACGATCTCGCCATCGGAAGCTGCGAATTGGTGTAGCACTGCTGATCTAGATGGTGTGATGAAGGATCTCAAAGAATTCTGCACCAAAGCCCTGAAGCGTTACTTGGAACCAGATCCATCCCCATCTACTAACTCATGAAAAGCGCCCGAGCAGTGGCGCTATTGGCGCTATTGGCGGCCCTGATCTCGTTTGGGAAATTTCAACATTGCCGAAGTTCTGGCTGGGGCACACCAGATGTCTATATACATATGTGTTATTCGGACTTATCTGCACTTTACGGAGCTCGCGAAATAAATCAAGATCGCTGGCCGTACGCATCGCCAGATAATTCGGTGGAGTACCCAGTGATTACCGGTGTTGTCATGTGGGCTACTGGCCTATTGATTGACGATCCAAATGGCTATCGCGCCTACTTCGACCTCAATTCGATATTGATAGCGTTATTGATGGCGGTCGCCGCTGTGATTCTCTGGCGAATCAAACCGGAGTTTTGGGCGTTATTTCTCTTCGCTCCGGCGGCAATGGCCTCTTTATATATCAATTGGGATCTCTGGGCCGTAGCGCCTGCGCTCTTATCTGTTTTCTTCTTCCAAAGAAATCGCTTCAACTTTTCCGCAATTGCGCTCGGGATTGCAATCGCAACCAAATTCTTCCCATTAGTTCTATTACTTGGCGTGGGACTGCATTTTATAGTTAGGCGGGAGCCACTGAAATTGGTCCGCTATTCAGCTGTCACTTCATTAACCTGGACAGCGATCAATCTTCCCGTAGCGCTAGCTAATTTCGATGGCTGGTTCCGGTTCTACAAACTCAATCTAGAACGCGGCACCGATTTAGGATCTTTCTGGTATTCATTCCAGATTCTTGGTAGGGAGTTACCAGGATCTCGGTTGGTTTCTATTGTATTGATTGGATTGGCTGTCTTCGCAATTGGGAAGGTATACGTCGAGAATCGACTTGGCAGAAGTGAGTTTGAGAATTTTGCACTTGCAGCTTTTCTAGCGGTTGCAGTCTTTGTGACCGTGAGCAAGGTGTACTCGCCACAATACATACTTTGGCTAACTCCACTTGCGTTGATTGCGATGCGAGAGAAGGCAGAGCGGAGTGCGTTCTGGATCTGGCAAGGTGGTGAAGCGCTCT
>JBEGNC010000057.1:0-2719 GCA_041182705.1 Actinomycetota bacterium
GAGATCGGGTAGACGCCCCATGACGCGATGAGGAGGAGGCGGAGACGGCCGACAGTTGCGGCGACTCCCTCAGGCTGGCGATCAAGGGACTTGCTTAGCTCTACGAAGAGGATGTAGAGGATGTAGAGGAAAGGAAGTGTGGAGAGAACGCCCCACAGGATCTTGGTACCTTGATCCGCGGACATTTCTCCTGGATAGCCAAGAGCGATCATCGCTGCAGATGCAGGGACGAGGCGCATAATCAAGGACTTTGATGCTTCCTTTGCTAGAGCGAGAACTGCGATTACTTCAACTAGAAGTAGGGGAACGGTAAGAATCCAGTCAACGTAGCGGTATGCCTCGTTGAATGCATCTGGATGTCCTGCAGTTACAACCTTGCCGACGTTTCCTTCAAGCATCGATGCTGCGTGGAACGAATCGAAGATTCGTAGGTAGTGATAACCAGCGATGAATGTGACCATCGAGGAGAGCACTAACGCATTGCGATACTTTGGAAGAACTCGGTTCTGTGAAACAAGGGTGTAAATGGTGGTTGCGAGCATCGAAATAAGTCCGAATGACAGGACGTTATATACCGCGCTCCACTCACCTGAAGTTAACTCCATTGTTGTTAACAAAATGGCCTCCGTGGGCTTTTAGACTTGCTCGAACTCCGGTTTGGAGTGAGCCGTTGCTTCCCGATCCGCGCTGGAATTGCGCGCACCGAGTCACAATTACGGAAAAGCGTCCTCCTTACTCGTGAGTTGTTCAACTTCTAGCCCACCCTTTTCGAAGGAAATTTTGATTAAGCCTTGATTTATCTATGCTATTTCGGACAAAACGGACATGGGTCTAAGCGCTTTACACTTCGCAGGTGTCCGCTGAGCGCAACCGCCCAATCGGGATCTTTGATTCCGGAGTAGGTGGATTGACCGTTGCCCGCGCAATCATCGACCAACTACCTAACGAATCCATCATCTATTTCGGGGATACCGCTCGTGGCCCATATGGTCCCCGCCCGCTCGCCGAGGTCCGCAACTTCGCTCTCGAGATCATGGATCAGCTAATCGAATCTGGGGTCAAAGCGATTGTGATTGCCTGCAACACGGCCAGCGCCGCGATGCTCCGTGATGCCCGGGAGCGATATTCCATACCGGTTATCGAGGTAATCCAGCCGGCTGTCCGACGTGCGGTAAGCGCATCCCGCTCCGGACGGGTTGGCGTGATCGGTACCCAGACCACGATTGACTCTCGAGCATATGAAGATGCCTTTGCTGCCGCACCTCAATTGGAGTTGATCACCAAGGCCTGTCCGGAGTTTGTAAGTTTCGTCGAGCGTGGTGAGACTTCCGGACCAGATGTGACCGCAGCTGCCGTTCGATATCTGACTCCACTCAAAGAGCAGGCGATCGACACCTTGGTACTGGGATGCACCCATTACCCACTCCTAGCGGGAGTCATCTCCTATGTGATGGGAAATGAAGTGACCTTGGTTTCCAGCGCCGATGAGACGGCGAAGGATCTATATCGCGTCCTAGTTGAGCGCGATCTTCTCCACGATAATTCCGAGCCCCCAAAGCATCAATTCGTCGCAAGTGGGGATCCAGAGAGTTTTGCCAGACTAGCTCGGCGATTTCTCGGACCTGAAGTAGTTGAGGTCAAATCCAGCGATAGTCTGAAGGACTAGTCGGTCAAGAACCAGTCAGTTACGAAAAGGAATAGCAAATGAGCGTTAAGCGAATCGATGGCCGCACTCCAGGGCAGTTACGACAAATCTCCTTTGAGCGCAATTGGCTGCGGAGCGCAGAAGGTTCGGTTCTGGTCTCCTTTGGGAATACCAAAGTCCTATGCGCCGCCTCTTTCACTCCCGGAGTCCCAAGATGGTTGGTCGGTTCTGGAAAAGGTTGGGTCACCTCGGAGTATTCGATGCTGCCACGAGCAACGCACACTCGATCGGATCGAGAGAGCGTAAAAGGAAAACTTGGCGGCCGGACCCAAGAGATCTCTCGATTGATTGGACGTTCGCTTAGGTCAATAGTCGATATGAAATCTCTCGGCGAGAACACCATTGTTTTGGATTGCGATGTACTACAAGCTGATGGCGGAACTCGGACCGCTGCGATAACTGGTGCTTACGTTGCCTTGGTTGATGCGCTCAATTGGGCGAAGGGCGTCGGCCACATCAACGCGCTTCCGCTGAAGGGTTCGGTATCTGCCGTGAGTGTCGGAATCATCGGCGGAACGCCGATGCTCGATCTTTGCTACGAGGAAGATGTGAGCGCTGAGACCGATATGAATATCGTATGTACGAGTGATGGCCGATTTATCGAGGTGCAGGGAACTGCGGAAGGTGAGCCGTTCGAGCGTTCTCTACTCGACAATCTCTTGGACCTCGGCGCAAATGGTTGCAAGGAGTTAGCGGAACTCCAGAGCCAAGCTCTCAGTTCGTGACCATTCTTGTAGTCGCGAGTAGAAACGCGGGAAAAATCGCCGAGATCCGACGGCTCCTTGATGACGTGGGCCTAGAGATCGAACTTAAATCGGTCGCCGAATTCGATCTACCTGATGTAGAAGAGACGGGCGATTCCTTTGAAGCAAATGCGCTTTTGAAGGCGCGAACAATCGCAGTTGCAACTGGCTATCCGGCGATTGCCGATGACAGCGGCCTAGCGGTCGATGCCCTTGATGGTGCGCCCGGAATCTTCTCAGCGCGTTGGTCTGGCTCGCACGGCAATGATCG
>JBEGNC010000058.1:0-5928 GCA_041182705.1 Actinomycetota bacterium
TGTGGCGCCGGAAAGACCTTGGTTGGTGCGGCGGCGATGGCTCTGGCACAAGCAACCACGCTGATTCTTGTGACGAATACCGTTGCAGCCCGACAGTGGCGCGATGAGTTATTACGGCGAACGACGCTCAATGAAGATGAGATCGGCGAGTATTCGGGGGCGAAGAAAGAGATTAGGCCGGTAACAATCGCAACTTACCAAGTTATGACTACTCGAAAGAAGGGTGTCTATACCCATTTGAATCTATTCGATTCTCATGATTGGGGATTGATAATCTATGACGAAGTCCATCTATTGCCGGCGCCAATATTTCGATTCACTGCCGATATCCAATCGCGACGCCGATTAGGTCTAACTGCAACCTTGGTGCGTGAAGATGGCATGGAGGGTGAGGTCTTCTCGTTAATCGGACCGAAGCGTTTTGATGTGCCTTGGAAAGAAATTGAGGCGCAGGGTTATATCGCGCCGGCTGATTGCGTGGAAGTGCGCGTAACTCTGACCGATCATGAGCGATTGACTTATGCGACCGCCGAGCAAGAGGATAAATATCGATCCTGTTCAACTACTGCTTCGAAGAAAGCGGTAGTGCTGGCCTTGGCTAAGCATCATGCCAATGACCAGACCTTGATTATCGGACAATATATAGATCAGATTGATGAGATCGCGGCTGAGCTTGGTGTTCCAGTTATCAAAGGGGAAACTCCAGTCAAGATGCGGGAAGAGTTATTTGGCAAGTTCCGGTCTGGTGAATTGAAATGTCTAGTTGTATCCAAAGTAGCGAACTTCTCGATCGACCTTCCCGAAGCATCAATCGCAATCCAAGTATCTGGAACCTTTGGTTCTCGCCAAGAAGAGGCGCAACGACTTGGAAGAATCCTCCGCCCTAAGGCCGATGGCCGTACCGCTCGCTTCTATTCTCTGGTAGCCCGAGACACCGTCGACCAGGATTTCGCGCAGAATCGCCAGCGATTCCTCGCTGAACAGGGTTATTCCTACCGAATTATCGACGCAGACGAAGTATTGCGCTCTTAAATCGTTCGCGATCGACACGGAAGAAGTCGTGGCGCTCGCCATTGATAACAGTTACCGGTACTTCCTCGCCATATTGAGACTCTAACTCCGAATTTTCATCGATATAGATGATGGAAAGCTCAAAATCTATCTCTACCTGAACTTCGCGAACAATGGATTCTGCCATTTCACAGAGATGGCAGCCGGTTCTGGAATAGATCTCAACCTTTGCCAAGTCAGTTACTCAGTTCAATCGACCGATCTCGGGCGGCCCGCATCGCGCGAAGCACAATCCCATCGATATCTGAATCGTTGAAACTTGCTAGCGCTGCAGCAGTCGTTCCATTTGGGCTTGTAACATTTTGACGCAGCGTCGCTACATCCTTGCCAGAGTCAGCGATCATCTTCGCAGCGCCAATCAAAGTCTCTTTAACTAAGAGAGCTGCCTCCACTTCACCTAGTCCAAGTTCGATTGCTGCAGCAAGCATGGCTTCGACAAATCGAAACACATATGCTGGTCCAGAACCACTCGTCGCAGTAACGGCATCCATCAAATCCTCAGATACCTCTATTGCGACGCCGGAGTTATTCAACAACGAAATCACCCATTCAATATCGCTATCGGTTGCGTGCTTGCCACGTGCTACACCAGATGCACCTTGACCGAGAAGTAGAGGGGTATTGGGCATAACCCGAACTACTCGAGTACCTGGTTTCAAACCTTCCTCGAATTTCGCAGACTTGATTCCGGCTAGAAGCGAGATGACCAGAGTCTTTTCGGAGATCTCCTTTGCCAGCTCGGTCAACGTAGCATCGACATCTTGAGGTTTCACTGCAACGATAACTAAATCGCAATCTGCTAACGAACCAGTTGAAACCCCATAGCGATCAATCAACTCCGCTAATCGCTCAGCTCGTTTTTCCCGGATTAAGATCGCATCGGCTTTCAATCCGGAGCGTAAAAGGCTGACAATCATCGCTTCGCCCATGACGCCGGCGCCCATGATTGCTGCCGTATTGAAAGCCATATGACAAGGCTACCTCTCTATCTCTATCCTCGACCCCTTATGACTGAATTTGAGGCCAACTTCCCCCGTGAATGGTTTGAGTTCCAGAACCCACTCGATCCCAAAGAGCTATTCAAATGTGACCTTACTTGGCTTACCTCTAATTGGAATTGCATCTTCGGCGCTGGCTGTAAGGGTATTGATAAGAAGTTTCCCGACCAGGGATGTTGTTCCGATGGTGCGTACTACTTCGATAAAGCTGATGAACGAAGAGTGACATCGGCGGCAAAGCGCCTAACGCCAGAGATGTGGCAGAACCATGACCTGGCTCATAAAGGAAAGTCGCTGAAGATAACTGAGATTGGACTTGATGAGGATCGGAAGACCCGTAAGGTAAAAGGCACATGTATCTTCTTCAACCGATCTGATTTTGATAGTAAGTATTTTGGGTGCGCGTTACATCATCTTGCAGAGAAGGAAGATCGCCATTATCTGGAAACTAAACCAGATATCTGCTGGCAGCTTCCGCTCCGTCGCTCTTGGGAGAAGCGTGAAGTCGGCGATACAAAATACAGTGTTGTTGTCATTGGCGAATACACTCGTGAAGCGTGGGGTCCAGGTGGCGCAGACCTTGATTGGTACTGCACCTCAAATACCGAGGCGCATAACGGAAAGAACCCGGTTTATCTCTCCAATCGCAGAGAGTTGATTGAATTGATGAATGAGCCAGCCTACGAGATCTTGAAGGAACGCTGCGAAGCGATTATGTCCCAACGTATAAATAACCCGAAGAACCTACCGCTCTTCGTAATTCATCCGGCTACCGCAAAGAGTTAACGGCGCCTGCGCGATCTCGGCGGCAGAGCACGATCCAATAACTCTTCAACGACAAGTGTCACATCACCTTTAGCTCGCGATAAGTTCGCTTCAAAACCTTTGAGAAACTCAGTTATCGCAGGCTCACTCACTGCACCTACTAATGGCCCGTACCGATCTTTCAACAGCGAGTTTGCAACACGACTGAGCGCTTGGGCCAATTCCGTGCGGGCCTCATCAAGGGTGGGCTCAGGACGGCGACCATTTGCGATGCCCTGGAAAGGATTCTCACGCGAAGCACGCAAATACGCTTCCCTAGAGTTCCCTGAGGTCATAATGAACTATCTTCCCAGAGCACTAGCATGAGTGCCATGCGAAATCAGCGACGGGTAGCCATCGCGCTTGGCGCCATCGCATTAACTCTTATCTCGATCTTGGTTCCAACAAGCGCACCTGCGATCTCATTTAAATCGGCTCCAGCAAATACCTGGGGTGAGATCCGCGCGGGTAAGGAGAGCTCTAATCTCATCACGCAGCCAAAGCGTGGTCTTCTGGAAGGTGAGCAGAAATCGAAGTGGCAGGTCAACTTCGAAGATTTCCCCGAGGAGACTAAGGCTGCCGTCAATTACGCAGTTGATATCTGGTCTAGGAATTTTGCATCTGATGTCGAGATCAATGTAGATGCCGTATGGGAAACCAATTCGAATGGCTCAGTTCTTGGTTCTGCCCGCCCAGGTTTCTATTTCAGCGCTTTCCCTGGAGCCCCAGACCCAACAATTTGGTATCCGTCAGCGCTAGCTAATTCACTTGCTAAGCGAGATCTAAACCCCAAACAAGCCGAGATCTTTCTTTCGATTAATTCGAATCAGCTCTGGTACATCGAGACAGATGGAAAGCCAGCGCCAGGTTCGTATGACCTAGTCTCGGTGGTTCTCCATGAGTTAGCCCACGGGCTCGGGTTCTTATCAAATGCCGAATATGATCGATTCTTCGGAACCGGTTACATCTTTCAAGCAACTGCATTCGATGCTTACACCGAACTTCCGGATGGTCGAACTTTCGCGGATTTCTGTTCGCGATCGATAGAACTAGGCAAGGCCATGGTCAATCCGCTTCTCTGGTCTGGGCCAAAAGCAAGCGCGGCAAATGGCGGTGTGAAGCCGAAGCTATATACCCCGCCACAGTTTGAAGAAGGCTCATCGGTTACTCATCTTGATGAGCAGACATTTGGCAAATCAAGTACGGATTCGATGATGACGCCCGTACTCAATCCTGGGGAGGTCTTCACCTCACCTGGCCCGATTGCGCTCGCCATGATTGAAGATATGTTGACCAAACCAACAGTCGGTGCCGCAACTGGCGTCCCAACAAAACCAGTCAATGTAAAAGCTTTGGTGGGTGACAAATACGCGCTATTGACATTCGATACGCCAAATTGCAGTCGCGCAGATCGAGTAACAAGTTACGAGGTGAAGATCTCTCCTACTGGCGAGGTTCGTAAATTCAAATCGGCTCCGATCAAGATCACTGGATTAAAGAATGGAAAGCGCTACTCATTCACGCTATCTGCCGAGAACTCGAAGGGATCCTCTGAGGCTGTCGAGAGCAACTCGATCAAGCCTGAGCCCTCCGAGAAGTCGCGAATTCTGGATGGCAAATCCCAGGTCGGGAATCTAACGACAATCGATTTCCAGAACCGCCCCACAATCTTCTATAGCGACACCAAGAACCGCTCGTTGAAGTCACTCTCTTATTCGAACGGTAAATGGCGCCCACAAGTAATCCGAAAAGGAATTGATGTCGGCAGAATCTCCGTCTGCACCACGGGAAGTGGAAGCAGCGCTGAGTTACATCTCTTTTATGCGGATATCAAGAAGCAAGACATCATCTATTCCAATTTGAAATCTGGAAAATGGGTACATGGAACACTGGATGGCGATGGTGACGATGTCCAGGATTATCGAGAGCTGAATCGGCGCAAAACCGCAGCTGACGTAAGTGTTTCAAATGCTTGCGCTGTAACCAAGAGTGGCCTACAAGTCTTCTACCGTGATGAGACGCAAGGAATACTTCTAGGAGCTGTTAAGACGAAGGCTGGTTGGGTTTATGAAGTAGTCGATGGCGATCGACGCACTGATGATCGAACTACTGGTGATGTCGCTTTCCAACTCTCTGCGATTTCGGATGGTCAGTTGGTTTACCTACTTTACGATTCAATTCTCACCTTGAATTCCAATAAGGATGCCACTGAAGGCGAGGTCCGACTTGCCGTTCGGAGGAGCGTCTTCCCGGAAGATTGGCGTTACACCACTCTTGATGGCCCAGAGCAAGGTAACGCAGTTGCTGGCTACGCAACCGCTTTACATACAAGCAAAGGACGAGTTAAGGCTTCGTGGTTAAGCGCTCGAGGGGATTCCTTGCCTAATCCCTCCCAGATAAATTTTGTCCGAATCACTGATTCGGATTTCAGCGAGAAGATAACAACAAGCACATTTGGGGCGCCGGGTCGGCCACTCTCGATTGACGGGACTGAGGTCGTATTCGGTTGTGCAGGTCGAATCTGTCGCGCTGGCCTGGATTCCGGAGAGACGAGACTCGTCAATGGAGCGCAGCAGATCACCAACTCTGCCCAATTGATAACTATCGGAAAAGCCCGCTATCTAGTAGCTGGAGTTAAAGGAAAACTTAGCCTGATCCGGCTTTAACGCTACTTCTTGTTTCGGCGCTGAATTCGAGTCTTCTTAAGTAGTTTCTTATGCTTCTTCTTCGCCATTCGCTTACGGCGCTTCTTTACTACTGATCCCATATTTATCTCCTAGTGGTGATTTAACCGAAGGATAGTGGGGTAGTTGGAGAAATAGCGGAATCTATTGCGAGCCGCCCGCGGGAATCGAACCCGCGACCTTCGCTTTACGAGAGCGACGCTCTACCGACTGAGCTAGGGCGGCGAGGGCCTAGTCGAGGACTACGTCCCCATTCGGTGTGCTTAAGGTTACCGAGACGATTCCAGTCTCACCATCGAAATCTGCTGGGTTTCGCCAGACAACTTCTACATCTCGGAATGCTCTCTGTGGTTCTGCGCCAAGCCAATCTT
>JBEGNC010000059.1:0-3004 GCA_041182705.1 Actinomycetota bacterium
CTCCTGCTCATCAGAATACTCGCCGGATGCGATTCGGCCCTTCTCCCCCGATGTAAATCGCCGCTTTGTACGATAGCCGAGTGCTAGAGGCCATATTTCTGGGATTGATTCAAGGCCTTACCGAATTCTTGCCAATCTCTTCGAGTGCTCATATCCGAATTGCTGGTGAATTCCTTCCGGGAGCTGCTGATCCCGGTGCAACCTTCACCGCCATCATCCAGATCGGAACTGAATTAGCGGTCGTTCTCTATTTTCGACGTGAGATAAGCGGAATCTTACGAGCAGGCCTTCGCGCCTTGGTGCGTAGAGATTACGACCGCATTCAATTGCGTCTTGGATACTTCATTGCAATCGGCTCACTACCAATCGTGATTTTGGGGGTTCTACTCCAAGATCTGATTCGCGAGAACTTCCGCTCCCTCTGGCTGGTGGCATCCGTTCTGATCGTCTTTGCAATCGCCCTCGGCCTCTCCGATAGGTTTGGAAGAAGTAACCGTAATCTTGCTGATTTGCGAGCGCGCGACGGGCTGTTTGCAGGCTTTGCCCAATCGCTTGCACTTATCCCAGGTGTCTCGCGTTCCGGCGCAACAATCGCGATGTGCCGAATACTTGGATTGGATCGCGTTTCCGCGCTTCGCTACTCATTTCTACTCGCTATCCCTGCAGTTTTCGGCAGCGGCTTCTTCGAATTGGCTAATTCAATAAGGGAGCCAGAGCTATCAACTTTCAATGCTTTGGAAACTGGAGTGGCCACCGTTACCGCTTTCGTGATCGGCTATCTAGTGATCGCCTGGTTGATGCGATTCGTAACAACGAGAACTTTCGCACCCTTCGTCATTTACCGAATCGCGCTCGGCTTTGCCCTCTTTGCACTCCTCGGCAGCGGGGTAATTTCAGCCTAAGCGGACTTGATTCGTGCCTCGAGGAATCGATACGAAGTTTCGAAGATCGTCTCTGCATCGTAATCTAGAGTTGCTACGTGATAACTGTTCCCCAACTCCACTCTAGTCTTATCAGTCGCGCCAAGTTCAGCCATGATGATCTCAGTATTGGATACCGGTAGGACATGATCCTCCACGCTATGGAATAAAAGAGTTGGAACGGTCACTCTCTTTAACATTCCCCTGGTTACTTTCAAGAAACGATGCAGTTGTGCGACTCCCTTTGTTGGAAGCGCGTCATATCCCCATTCGGTGACATTTGGCTTCTTGATGTCATCTCCGACGGATGGACGTTTTGCTCCCAGGTATTTAAGTATCTCAACGAACTTGATCTGGATGCCCGGGATATGGATCATGGGATTTACCAGGACGATGCCGGTCAATTGACTGGCCCGCTTGGCTGCAACATGGAGGGTATTCGCGCCTCCCATTGATAGGCCGAAGATGAATACTTGATCACACTCTTGGAGCAGCGCATCCAAATCCGCCTCTGCGCGAGCTGGCCACTCTTGCCAATTAACCTTGTTGAGGTCCTGCCATCTCGTACCATGTCCAGGAATTCGCGGCACTCGAACCGTTACACCACGCTCGTTGAGAAAGTGAGCCCAAGGCCGCATCGATGCTGGCGAGCCGGTGAAGCCATGTAGAAGCAGTACTCCAACTCGTTTCATCTCCCCGGAACCGCTCGCGTAGTAATCAACGAGCCAGCCAGCGGGCGCACCTTCCGTTGCCATATCTGGAGGGTATTTCATTTCCAGCCGATGTCATAGGAAGGACCTATTTTCCTCCTGTGGCATCCGACGAATTACCCGGCGAGCAATGGCAGCCGACCTTCGATGACCTTGGTAAGGATCTGATTGACACTACCTTTGTCATCGTCGACCTCGAGACGACTGGTGGCTCACCCAAGGATTCTGAGATAACTGAGATTGGTGCCGTAAAGGTTCGTGGCGGTGAGATCATCGGAGAATTTCAGAGTTTTATAGATCCCGGCCTGCCGATTCCACCATTCATCACTGTTCTTACCGGGATTACCGATGCGATGGTGATCGGAGCGCCAAAGATAGGTGAAGCGCTCTTCTCGTTCTTGGAATTCCTCGGATCGCCCGATGAGACCGTATTGGTGGCCCATAACGCTCCATTCGATATTGGCTTTTTGAAATATGCTGCTGCCAAATTTGAAGTGCAATGGCCGAATTTCCAGGTGATCGACACTGCGCGAATCGCACGATACGCCTTGAACCGAGATGAGGTCCCGAATTTCAAACTCGCTTCATTGGCGACTTTCTTCGGCGCCCGAACTACCCCAGAACACCGCGCGCTAGCGGATGCTCGCGCCACAACGGATGTTCTCCATGGCGTCTTCGAACGACTTGGATCGATGGGAGTTCGAACCATTGAGGACCTCCGCACTTTCACGAATCGAGTGACAGACGCTCAACGTAGGAAGCGCCACTTTGCAGAAGGGCTGCCCGCAGGGCCAGGCGTTTACATATTCAAGGATGAGAAGGGCGCGCCGCTATACATCGGCACAACGAGAAATCTACGGACTCGGGTGCGGACATATTTCACTGCCGCCGAGACCCGTAAGCGAATACACGACATGGTCGCTCTAGCAGACCGCGTTGAAATCATCGAGACGCCTACGATCATCGAGGCGGAGATTCGCGAGCTTCGGATGATCGCAAAACAACAGCCACGTTTCAATCGACGTTCTCGCTTCCAAGAGAAGGCCATCTGGGTAAAACTCACCCAAGAGAATTTTCCACGGCTGACTCAGGTTCGCGGAGCGGCCGGGATTACAGATAGCGATGGTTGGTGCGGACCATTTAATGGGCGAGATGAGGCGACTCGCGCTATTGAGGCGATCCATGAGATCTTCCCGATTCGCCAATGCACTCCACGAATCACCGTTTCAAGTATGAAGAAAGCAAGCCCATGCGCCCTGTTGGGAATCGGCAAATGTGGCGCGCCCTGCGTCGGTGCGCAATCGCTCGACTCCTACGATTCGATTGTTACAGAGATAAAGCACTCGCTTCATGAGGATTTGATTGCTGTAAGTG
>JBEGNC010000060.1:0-3109 GCA_041182705.1 Actinomycetota bacterium
ATCCAAAGCCTTTCGAGAAGCGTTGTTGGCAGAGAATTGGCAAGAATGTCTGGAAATCGCAAAAGAGCAGATCCGCGAGGGTGCACATATGCTTGATCTCTGCGTTGATTACGTAGGACGCGATGGGATAAAGGATATGAGCGTCCTGGCGGAACTGTTCGCAACAAGCTCCACGCTTCCAATCGTCTTGGATTCCACTGAACCTGGCGTACTTCAAGCGGGATTAGAACGTATCGGTGGACGCGCAGTTATCAACTCAGTTAATTATGAAGATGGCGACGGCCCCAATTCTCGTTTTGCTCGAATCATGCCATTGGTAAAGGAACATGGTGCCGCCGTCGTAGCTCTTACTATCGATGAAGAGGGGCAAGCACGTACCGCAGAGTGGAAAGTGAAGATTGCACGTCGCCTAGTTGAGGATCTCACGAAGATTTGGGGGTTGCATACCTCGGATATCCTCATTGATTCGTTGACTTTTCCTATCGCAACAGGACAAGAGGAGACTAGACGAGACGGTATCGAGACGCTCGAAGCCATCAAAGAGATTCGACGAATCTATCCTGAAGTACAAACTGTGCTTGGTGTCAGCAACATCTCATTCGGTCTTAATCCAGCAGCTCGAATCGTGCTCAATTCGGTCTTCCTCCATGAGGCAGTCAACGCCGGTCTAACGTCGGCGATCATCCATCCATCGAAGATCACACCCATGGCCCGCATCGATGAACGTTCTCGTGAACTTGCGCTAGACCTCATCTACGACCGGCGACAATACGATCCATCGACCGGGAATGTCTCCTATGACCCCCTTTCGGAATTCCTCGCGCACTTCGAAGGAGCCGAGGTATCTGCATCGCGCAATTCACGTGCTGAACAATTAGCTGCATTACCACTGCGTGAACGCCTAATGCATCGGATCATCGATGGAGAAAGAAATGGTCTTGAAAGCGATCTTGAGCAGGCAATAGCTGAGGGTATGGCTCCGTTAGAGATCATCAACACCCTCTTACTCGAGGGTATGAAGACGGTCGGTGAGTTATTTGGCAAGGGTGAGATGCAACTGCCGTTCGTCCTGCAAAGCGCCGAAGTTATGAAGAAAGCCGTCGCATACTTGGAACCGAAAATGGAAAAGAGCGATTCCTCAGGACGAGGAAAGATTCTGCTTGCCACAGTAAAAGGTGATGTCCACGATATAGGCAAGAATCTTGTCGACATAATCCTTTCAAATAATGGATATAGCGTCCATAACATCGGCATAAAGCAGACCATCAACACGATCATCGATGAAGCGGAACGAGAGAACGTCGATGTCATCGGAATGAGTGGCCTGCTCGTGAAATCAACAGTAATCATGAAAGAGAATCTCGAAGAGATAACTGCTCGTGGATTAGCGCAGCGATGGCCCATCATCCTCGGTGGCGCGGCGCTCACTCGTGCCTTTGTTGAGCAAGATCTAGCAGAGGCCTATCCGGGAACTGTTCGATACGCCAAGGATGCGTTCGAGGGCCTGGAATTGATGGATCGAATCATGGCGATTAAACGTGGTGAACCTGGTGCAGCCTTACCTGAATTGCGCAAGCGTAGGACCAAGGTGGTTCATAATGATGAAGATTCGGCCATCGATACCCAACGCAGCGAGATTGCATCCGATAATCCGATTCCCACTCCACCATTCTGGGGTTCTCGAGTAATCAAAGGTGTACCTCTGGCTGATTACGTCAGTATGCTCGACGAGCGTGCGCTTTTTGTTGGTCAGTGGGGGCTCAAAGGTGGGAAAAGTTTCGAAGATATGGCCCAAAAAGAGGGAAGGCCGCGACTTCGAGCTCTGTTAAACGATATTCAGGTGAATAATTGGATCGAAGCCGCTGTCGTCTATGGATATTTCCCATGCTTCAGCGAGGGAAATGACCTGATTATTCTCGACCCTGTCGACCCATTGGCTCGTCGGGAGATTGCTCGCTTTACCTTCCCGCGCCAACGCCGTGATCGGAGACTATGTCTTGCTGATTTCTACGCGAGCAAATCAAGTGGGAAGATCGATGTCGTAGCCTTCCACGTCGTGACCATGGGGGAGGCGGTTAGCCGGGCAACCGCTAAATTGTTTGCTGAGAATAATTTCCGCGAATACCTCGAGCTGCATGGACTTTCAGTACAACTGACTGAAGCCCTCGCTGAGTATTGGCATGCACGTATCCGCGAAGAATTGGGTTTTGGTATCGAAGATAGCGGACTGATTGGTGAGATTCTCGACCAAGGTTATCGGGGTTCCCGCTACTCCTTCGGTTATCCTGCTTGTCCCGATCTCTCGCAGCAGGTGCAGTTATGCGAACTTCTCCATCCTGAACGGATTGGAGTTCAACTTTCGGAGGAATTCCAGCTCCATCCCGAACAGTCCACGTCTGCGATAATCGCTCATCATCCTGAGGCCAAATACTTCAATGCGAACTGATCCCGGTGCATCACATGCATAGAAATACCGATGAACATCCCGAAGCGATCTTCTTCGACATGGATGGATTATTAGTTGATACCGAACCCTATTGGCTTGAGACTGAACGGGAACTCATGGCTGAGTTCGGTTTTCAGTGGCAGGTTGAGAATCAACTCTTCTGCCTCGGTGGTCCAATGGAAAAAGTTGGACGATATATGTCTGAGCTTTCCAATGCACAAGAGTCACCTGAGTGGTTTGCCAACGAATTGATCGATCGAATGGCTGGAAAATTCCAGCAAATCTCACTCATGCCAGGAATAGCTGAATTGCTCAAAGAGATAGCAGATCGCCAGTTACCCGCTGCACTGGTCTCTGCCAGCCCACGTCGCCTAGTGGATGCAGTCCTTGATTCGATACCTACTCATCCTTTTGCGCTCTCGATTTCTGCGGACGATGTGACACGAGGTAAACCACACCCCGATCCATATCTTCAAGCAGGACGACAACTCACTGTGCAAATCGAGAATTCACTTATTTTCGAGGATTCTCCCACTGGAGTGATGGCCGCACGAACCAGCGGTGCCTGGGTGATTGCTGTCCCACATATCGCCGCAATAGATCCTGCGCCAAAGAGCATCGTTCTGAACACTTTGCAAGGGCATTCAATCGGTTCATTATGGG
>JBEGNC010000061.1:0-2572 GCA_041182705.1 Actinomycetota bacterium
ATCTCACTTGTGCTTCCAAATGGTGAAGAGATCACTGCTCGCGGAGAGTTGCCTGGAACCATTCGATTCGAAGCGATTGGCGAGAATGGGTTTGGCTATGACCCGATCTTCCAGCCCGAAGGTGAGACTCGGACCCTCGCGCAGATGGCGCCGGCGGAGAAGGATGCGATTAGTCATCGCGCGCGGGCGCTACGGGACTTGGCTCCGAAAATCGGACCATTTATCCATGGTTGATTGCTAGTTATTCCGAAACCCGGAGGTAGGCTTCGGGCAAGAAGTTTAAGAAGAAGGAGTAATCGTGGCAGCCAAGAAGTCAGCTAAGCGTCCCGCCGCTCGCAAGGTAGCGAAGAAGAGCGTGGCGAAGAAGAGCAGTGCGAAGAAGTCTGCGGCGAAGAAGCCAGCAGCCAAGAAGTCAGCCAAGCGTCCCGCCACTCGCAAGGTAGCCAAGAAGAGCGCAGCCAAGAAGAGCGCAGCCAAGAAGAGCGTGACTAAGAAGGCTCCGGCCAAGCGCACCGCTGCTAAGCGATCCACTCTCGATGCAACCAAAGTTGTTATTCCACCGGTTCCTTCACGAGTAACTCCATCGTCGACGCCAGCGCCAACAGCAAGTGTTGCTAAACCAAGCGCAGCTGCTGCTCCCGCACCTGTTAAGAAGAGTTCTTCCGGAGTCCTATTCATGGTTATCGCCGGCGTTGTATTGCTAGCAATATTCGCCTTGGCAAACTCTTCTTCTGATGATGACGCAGCGCCAAAACCAGTTGCATCGGAATCAGCTAGTGAAGAACCATCGGCCGAGCCGAGCGAAAGTGAATCCGCAACGCTGACTTATGAAGCCCCAACCGGATTTGTCGCTATCAATAATGCAAGTGGTGGAGTAACGCTTCGTTGGAAGGCACCAGCTGCTACTGAAGGATTAACCGGATACCTCATCTCGATCTCCTACAACGCAGTCGATTTCCAGGAAGTAGCGACCGTACCGGCTGATCAATTTAGCCTTGATGTCGCGAAGGCTGGCGAAGAGGGCGGAACTCAGTTCTTCATCCAATCCGTCTACCAAGATGGCACGAAGGCAGATGGTGCGAAATTCGCACTAAAGGGTAAGTACGAGTAACTAACCTCGTTCAAGCACTTCCAAGATCGCCGATACGTAAGCGTTAACCCCTGGCGGGTTTAGATGCACGCCATCGGAGGCAAAAAACTCCGGATGGTTTGCGGAGATTGCGCTCCAGTCAACAAGCGTCGCGTTTGGATAGCGCGCTGAGACTTGCGCGATTATCGAGTTATTCTCATCGCGCCAACCGCGTGGGACCGCCGTATTTACAACGACAATCTTCGGCTGTGATTTAACGATCTCGAATAGCTCTATCACATCGCTCTCTATCAAGCGATTGTTGTTACCCAGATTGAGGACGACTGGGGAATCGGCCACAAATTTCTGGTCCGTCCTCGTTACTTCAATCAACTCATCGATCTGTCGTCCGACTCGCGCATTCACGAGCTCGATCCGTTCATAAGAAGCTAAGACATTTCGAATTCCTAGAATCACGGAATCACCAGTCACCCAGAGTCCTGGAGTCGAACTCTCGGTAACCACATCTGACTGATCTGCTCCAGTTGCCGTCTCTTCTTGGGCGCGGGCTTCTTGGGCGGCGATTTGATCGGCTCGGTCTATGGCATTTATCGAGACTAGCGTTGTGGCGGCTGCAGTCACGGCAATTGCTGCTAGCGCAGTAAGTCGCTGTCGAAGTCGGACGGTTGGGGTCCGGTACTTCATTCCGCGGAACCAGAGTTCGAAATAGCCACGGCGAATCGGTAGTTCGATGTATCGCAGCGAGATATCAGCTAGGGCGAAGACGATTAGCACTCTCAACGAGTAGAGCGCCCAATCATCGCCGATTAGGTCGATTGATGGCCGGGTTAATTGAAAGACAATCCAGTGCCAGAGATAGATTCCATATGAGCGTTCGCCGATCCAGATCATCGGACGGACGCTCAAGAGTGGGGCAAACCGTGATGCTGGATGCACGACCGACGCCAGCGCCGCACAACCAAAGAGCGCTGAAAGTGGGAAAGCGATTCGATAGAGCGCCGGATCGCTCTCGTTGATGAATAAGAAAGTTCCGAGTAATCCCAAGAAGCCGAATACACCGATCAAATCGATGAAGTCTTGAGCACGTTTCGTGATCTCCCGAGTTAGGTTCTTCGGTTTCCAACTCACTGCAAGTGCAGCACCGAGGAACAATCCGATTGAGTGAGTATCGGTTCCGAAATAGACATGGCTAACCGCTGATTCCCGGATATCAATCTGTACCGAATAAGCGAATAAAGCAACGCCAGATGCAAGCGCGATACCGAGTGCAACGTAAGAGATATTCTTCTTGCCGAAGTAACGGAGCACGAAGAGAAGTACCAATGGCCAGATCAAGTAGAACTGAGCTTCTACAGCGAGCGACCAGGTGTGTTGCAGCAATGGTGGGCGGCCAATCGTTTCGAAATAATCTTGCTCCCGATTCACTAGCGCCCAGTTCATAGTGCCGGTGAATACGTAAGGAAGATCTGCGAGGAATCTGCG
>JBEGNC010000062.1:0-6663 GCA_041182705.1 Actinomycetota bacterium
GCAGATAATCATCCTCACTTCACTCTTAATCTTGGCGCTTCCGGCTCGCCGCCGCAGGCGTGAGATGGAGCTGGAGGAACTATCGTGAGAGAGACTCGTGCGGCATTTGCCCTATTAATATTCATAATTGCGGCTCATATCGCGTACTTGTTGCCACAGGTCAATACAGATTTGGATGTAACCGCAAATTACAGCGCGGTAACCTGCCCAAGTCCGGTTAATGGCGCCCGAGGAACTGTCCTACTTCCAAGCAAAAGCATTGGTATTCGGAATCTAACTAGTCAGCGAAGTGACTTCCAAAGATCTGGAAGTGGCACCAAAGTCATCTCCAATGACGGCATAGTTGTTACTGGGGATCCGCGAAGTTCAATCGAGCTTCAAACCAAAGATGGCAAGTGGACCAGTGCCATTACCTGTGCCTCCGGTGAGACCGTTTCATGGTTTGTTGGTGGAACTGCCAATGTGACCAGCCAAGGAAAACTCCTATTAGTAAATAGTGGACTTAGCGCTGCAGCAGTAGAAGTAACTTCATTTTCGGAGAACGGCCCACAAACACCATCGACTTACGAGGTTAAGCCACTCTCGGAGCGGAGCATCAGGATCGACTCATTCGAACCTGGCGCCGAGCGGCTCGTAATTAGAGTTGAGGTGATCAGTGGTCGAGTAACCAGCTATCTAACCGATGAGCGAGTTCGCGGATTGAACAATGTTGGCGGTGACTATGTATCGCCGATTCAACGTCCAGCGAGCGAAATCATCATCCCAGCCCTCCCGGCGCGATTCAGCGAAGGAGATAGCATCAAGCACTCGATTCGAGTCATGTCTACGGATGAAGTTGATGCGACAGTATCAATTGAAGTAGTTTCGCTGGCCGGCGTCTTCGTTCCTGTAGGGCTAGGGGAGATTGAGATTCCAGGCCGTCAAGTGGTTGATATCCCCATTAAAGATATCGATCTCGGCAAGAAATCGCTGGGAGTGAGAATCTCAAGCAGTTCGCCGATTGTCGGTTCGGTTTTCACCGAGGTAAGAAGTGGGTCAGTATCGGACTTCATGTGGAGCACTGCGGCGCCTGAGTTCACCGAGGTCGCATTCAATCTATACGGACTTGAACCGGTAATAACATTTATCGGAGATCGCATCGATATAGTCATCGAACGTCGGACTCGAACGGGCAAAGTTGAGCGTAAGACCCTTATTGGGAGCGAGATTCTCAACTGGAAGGTTCCGCCCGATACTCGACTTATCACCATCGCTAACCGCTCAAATGCGCGGGCAGGTATGTATTGGAAGAGCAAGGATGGGGTTGCGCACCTACCGATCTATCGGGCAACCACATTGGATAGTTCAACGCGACCAATCGCTGATATCGCGGTGATCCAGCCGCGTTCGTAGAATCCCACATCTAATCGAGTTTCATACTAATCTCGCGATGTGACCCAAAAACCGAACCCACGACCTTCGGGGTCAGGTCGACGCTGTACACGCACCGGATGTAGCTCTATTGCCACCAGCACGCTCACTTATATCTATGCCGACTCAACAGCTGTGCTCGGACCACTTTCTACCTTTCCGGAGCCGCACGCATTCGACCTATGCGACAACCACATGCAACGGATGACAGTCCCGAAAGGTTGGACAGTTATCGAACATCAGAGTGGATCATCCAAGGATGAACCTACTGCTGAAGATCTAATGGCGATTGCCGATGCAGTGCGAGAGGTAGCTAGGACTGAAATTGTAAGGAAACCAGCGCAGCCGGAAGTTGGACGGCGAGGACACCTGCGCGCAATTCCTAATCAAGAGTGATGGATGCAATCGATCGACTAATCAAGGCTTATGACATCCGTGGCCTTGTTGGCGAAGAATTGACGACCGATTTCACTTTTGCTGCTGGAGTAGCGTTTGCCCGTTTTCTTGAGCTAGAGCGAGAGCCCGCGACGGTTGTAATCGGCGAAGATATGCGCCCATCATCACCGGATTTAGCCAGCGCCTTCGCAGATGGGGTGAATTCACAGAGTTTCGATGTGATTCGCATCGGACTGGCTTCCACAGATCAACTTTATTTTGCCTCTGGTTCTCTCAATCTCCCGGGCGCAATGTTCACTGCCAGCCATAACCCGGCTGCATACAACGGCATAAAACTATGTCGGAGTGGAGCGCGACCGATAGGTCGTGACACGGGATTGGAATGGATCAAGCGCGAGATTCTTGGCGGATCGCCGATTGGATTACGCCACGTTGGAATCTCGAAAGATCGCGATTTACTCACTGAATATGCTGATTTCCTCATCACTCTATTTCCGCCTTTGTCTTTTCAACGGAACTTCCAAGGAAGACGGCTAAAGATTGTTATTGATGCTGGAAATGGGATGGCGGGGCATACTGCGCCGGCGGTCATGAGCCGGATAGATGCAGAAGTGACCGGAATCTTCTTTGAGCTAGATGGGACATTCCCGAATCATGAGGCCAACCCGATTGAACCAAAGAATCTGGTTGATTTACAACGCACTGTGTTAGAGACCAATTCAGATATCGGATTGGCCTTTGATGGCGATGCTGATCGTTGTTTCATTGTTGATGAAAAGGGTCGAGCGATTTCCCCTTCTGCCTTGACGGCTTTGATTGCCGAGCGCGAGCTGCAACTCCATCCTGGCGCTAAGGTCATACATAACTTGATTTGCTCACGAGTCGTACCGGAAGTCATAGAACGAAATGGGGGAGTCGCGATTCGAAGCCGAGTCGGCCACTCCTTTATCAAGAAATTGATGGCTGAACATGGCGCTATCTTTGGCGGTGAACACTCTGGACATTTCTATTTCAAGGAATTCTGGGGAGCAGATTCTGGGATGTTGGCTGCGCTTCACGCTATTGCTGCACTATTGGATAACAACATTCAACTCTCCGAGATTATGGCGAAATTTGAGATCTACGCATCAAGCGGAGAACTCAATGAGAAGGTCTTGGATCCAAAGGCCACAATTGAACGAGTACGCTCAAATTTCCTGGCGAAAAATGGTGAACTTTCGGTAGATGAGTTGGATGGCATGACAATCTCTAGCGGAGATTGGTGGTTCAATCTTCGCCCCTCGAATACTGAGCCGCTATTGAGACTCAATGTCGAAGCTCAAGAACCCGGCCTCATGGCTGAGGTCAGAGATCAGGTATTGGAGCTGATTCGAACCGAGTAAACTCCGCTGGTCCTAATCCAGAGGAGAACCGTGAATTCCCAGCTTCCAAGCCATGATGTCGCCGATCTATCGCTCGCCGTGAGCGGACGAAAGCGAATCGAGTGGGCCGATCGAAATATGCCGGTCCTTGCCCAGATTAGAAGTAGATTCGAGAAGGAGAAGCCCTTTACCGGAATTCGATTCGCTGCATGTATGCACGTAACCACCGAGACGGCTAATTTGATGCGCGCCCTGAAGGCAGGAGGCGCTGAGATTGCTCTCTGTGCATCAAATCCACTTTCGACGCAAGATGATGTATCTGCTGCGCTAGTGACTGAGTACGGAATAAGTGTCTATGCAAAGAAAGGCATAGATCGCGATGGATATTACAAGCACATAAATGCATCGCTAGATATCAAGCCTCATCAAGTGTTTGACGATGGTTGCGATCTGGTGAACACAATTCATACAACGCGAACCGAGCTCCTGGGAACGGTAACTGGTGGCTGTGAGGAAACTACGACTGGTGTAATCCGGTTGGCGCAGATGGCGAAGGATGGCGCGTTGAAATTCCCAATGATCGCCGTGAATGATACTGACACCAAGCATATGTTCGACAATCGCTACGGTACCGGCCAATCCACCATGGATGCGATTTTCCGAGCGACAAACCAGATGATTGCTGGCAAAGTATTCGTTGTCGCAGGTTTTGGTTATTGCGGCAAAGGCGTAGCCGAACGAGCCCGAGGATTGGGTGCGAGCGTTGTTGTTACCGAAGTCGATCCGACTAAGGCGCTTGATGCCTTGATGCAGGGGTATCGCGTTATGCCGATGAAAGAAGCGGCAAAAATCGGTGACATCTTCATAACAGTCACGGGTAACAGAACCATCCTAAGTAAAGAGCATTTTGAGTTGATGAAAGATGGTGCGATTCTCGCGAATGCTGGTCACTTCAATATCGAAATCGACGTTGCCTGGCTAGAGGCGAATGGAAAGAAGAGCTCACAGATTCGCCATGCAACCGATGAGTATCTATTGAGTACTGGAAATCGGATCTTGTTGATTGCCGAGGGTCGATTGGTGAATCTGGGCGCCGCCGAAGGAAGCCCAGCCGCAGTTCTCGATATGTCATTTGCGAACCAAGCGCTGGCCGCTGAGTGGCTCCTCAAGGAAGCCGAGAAGTTGAGTGCTGGCGTTCATGAAGTTCCCAGGTCTATCGACCGGGATATCGCTCGTTTGAAGTTGAAGAGTATGGGGGCGCAGATCGATACTTTGACCTCTGTCCAAGAAGAATATTTGAACTCCTGGGAGCACGGTAGCTAATGACTTCAGTTATGGTCGTTGATGACGATCAAGATCTCGCAGAGATGCTCGGTATCGTTTTGAATGGTGCTGGCATGGAGGTCGACTTGGTTAGTCGCGGCGATGAAGCGATAGAGGTTTTTCGGAATATCCAACCGGACTTGGTACTTCTTGACATCATGCTGCCAGGGACAGATGGCATCGAAGTTTGCCGTGAGATTCGCAAGCAATCTACCCGAGTGCCGATTGTGATGCTTACGGCGAAGAGCGATGTTCATGACATCGTAAAGGGACTAGAGGCTGGCGCTGATGATTACATGGTCAAGCCATTCAAGCCCTCTGAGTTAGTTGCTCGCATCAGAACTCGACTTCGCAGGACTGGTGGTGAGATAAGCGGTTCTCTAACGATTGGAGACCTTGCTATTGATATTGTCGAACACACTGTCTCTCGTGGCGGTAAGGAGATTCCGCTAACGCGCCTCGAGTTCGATTTGCTTGTTGCTTTGGCCAAGGAGCCAGGACGAGTCTTCTCTCGTGAAGCGCTCTTGGGGGAAGTTTGGGGATATCGCCACTCAACGGATACTCGATTAGTGAATGTCCATATCCAGAGGTTACGCGCGAAGATTGAACATGATCCGGAGAATCCGGCAATCATCATCACCGTTCGGGGCGTCGGTTATAAGGCGGGCGGCTCGAGTCATCGCTCATAATGAAGAGCATCAGAAAGCTCTTTCGTCGGTCTTTATTCCTCAAGGTTTTCTCATTATCCGCAGTCGTCTCCATCCTCGTCATATATGTCGTCGGATCTACTCTCTACAATCGCATCAGAGATGGCATATTTGAAGAGAAAATTGCAGCAGCGATTTCGGAGGGGCGAGCTGCCATCCAATTCACTGAGTTTCGCTTTAATATCGCAAGCCTTAACCCAGGCACCAACTTTGCTGAGTTGACCAAGGAGTTGGTCAGTTCCACCAATGTAAGCGCTGAAGAGTCCGGTAGAGAAGTGGCTCTATTCAATTTTAAGGGTCAGAAGGTAGATGGAATCCCGTCGCGGATTACCTCAAACTTCCTCAAATACTCTTCAATTCCACAAGTCCTACGAGATGAGGTGCGGAGTAGTGGCGGACTTGTTTGGGCACGTGGCAATCTGGAATATGTAAATGGCAGGAGTATCCCTGGGATATTCATCGGCCGCGTCATCGATATCCCAGAGCGTGGACGATATGAAGTTTATGTCGGTTACGACTTTGTGGCCCAACAATCGTCAGTTGATCTGACTGGCCGGGCGCTTTGGGGAACGGGAATCCTCTTGGTTGCGCTGATACTTTTGACTGCGTCGCTCGTGTTGCGAATCGTAATAAAACCGGTCCAGATTGCTGCTGAGGTAGCCGAATCCCTTACCTCGGGGAATTTAGAGCGCAGAATGCAAGTCAAGGGCGAAGATGAGATAGCCCGACTTGGAAATGCGTTCAATCAGATGGCTGAGACAGTTTCGAACCAGATCAATCGCCTCGAAAATCTCTCGCGAGTCCAGCAAAGATTCGTTTCAGATGTCTCTCATGAACTTCGAACCCCACTCACCACGATTCGAATGGCATCAGATGTAATTTTTACCGAGCGTGAAAAGTTCGATCCGGTAGTAGCGCGGAGCGCTGAACTACTCGTCTCGCAGATAGAGCGCTTTGAATTATTGTTACAAGATCTTCTGGAAGTTAGTAGGTTCGATGCGCAAGTAGCTGCGCTTACTTCGACTCGAATAGACATCTCTTCTGCTATCAAGCAGGCAATCAGTGACACAGTATTCCTTGCCAAGGAGAAGGCTGTGGTGGTAAATCTGGAACTTCCGGATGAAGAAGTTGCTTTGACTGGCGACGCGAGAAGACTAGGCAGGATCCTCCGAAATCTGCTGAGTAATGCAATCGAACATAGTGAAGGTAAGCCGATTGATGTGAAGGTACGCCAGAACGAAGACGCGGTCGCAGTATCGGTTCGTGATTATGGAATTGGCATAGACCGTCAGTATTGGAGCAGAGTCTTCGATCGGTTCTGGCGAGCCGACCCATCTCGTGCCCGAATCCGGGGTGGCACTGGCTTGGGGCTATCGATTGCACGTGAGGATGCGCAATTGCATGGTGGCGAGATAAGAGTCTGGGGTGAATCGAACAAAGGAGCGAACTTCGTTCTGACCTTACCG
>JBEGNC010000063.1:0-11607 GCA_041182705.1 Actinomycetota bacterium
ATCAAAGAGCCCTCGCACATCGCAGAAGTTGCTTGGAGATTGCTAAAAGAAGGTGTGCGGAAATGCATCCGGTATGGCCGAGTCCCGCCATCAGAGACGATGTGGGCGCCGAATTTGTTAACTCCGACTCGATCATTGACGAGCAGGGTGTTTTCCATGGAGCCAGATGGAATATAGAAAAATTGAACGAAGAAAGTCTTGACGATCATCGAAAGGATGAGCGCAGAAACCAGGAGTAGCGGTAATTCCTTTAGGGTCGAACCGCTCCGTCCCTTTGCCATCAAGAAGTTAAGCTTGTGGCTTCTCGGAATTTTCTTCGCTGACGGGCGTCTCGACTGCCTCGGCAACTGGCGCTTCTGGAGCCTCAACAGCTACCTCCGCGATAACTTCAGTCGGGGCTACTGATGTTTCAGCATAAATCGCCTCTAGATCTTCGCCGCTGCGACGCTCTCGAATCTTGGCAGCCTTACCGCGCAGATCACGCAGGTAATACAACTTTGCTCGTCGAACTTCACCCTTGCGGACCACTTCAATCTTCTCGATAACTGGGGCATGGACGGGGAACACGCGCTCGACGCCAACACCGTAAGAGATCTTACGGACTGTGAACGTCTCGCTTACGCCAGAGCCACGGCGAGCTATGACTAGACCTTGGAAGACCTGAATTCGGGACTTGTTTCCTTCAACGACGCGAACATGAACCTTCAACTCATCGCCAGGGCGGAAATTTGGGATGTCCTTGCGCAGGGAGCGGGCATCGACCGTATCGAGGAGATTCATGGTTTGTTCCTTAGATAGTTCTGACTTATTGACCTGCGTATCTTGCCACAGGACCCTGGTCCCGGCTAAATCGGCCTTAGGAGATGGGAAATTGGAGGCTCGGCGCCAACTCCTTGCTTAGGGCGCCGTGGAGGGTGGGGCCCGCCACGAGGGTGAAGCTCTTAGCGCCATTCCAGATACCTTCCACCACAGTCACCTTCGCCCCGGCTTCGGATGCAATCAATGCCGCTGCGGCGTAATCCCATTCGTTGATACCTGATTCAAATTGGCCATCGATTGATCCCGATGCAACCAATGAGATATCCAACGCGCAAGATCCAGTGCGGCGAATATCGCGAATCTTAGGTAACAGTCGATTCACCAGATCGGCTTGCCCAACCCTTCGCTCAACATCGTAGGCAAATCCAGTCGCTATCAGTGCGCGGTCTAGAGCTACCGGATCGTTACACCTAATTTTTGAGCCATTGCATGTAGCGCCACGACCTCGGATGCCGCGCCAAATCAGATCAAGTGAAGGCGCATACACGACACCGACGATGGCTCGGCCTTCATGCTTTACAGCGATACTCACACACCATCCGGGAAGGTCATATAGATAATTGACAGTCCCATCGATTGGATCGATCACCCAAGTCAAACCGCTCTTACTTGGGAGAGCTGAGCCCTCTTCGCCAAAGATGCCATCTTCTGGTCGAGCTTCTTTGATAAGCGAGACTATTAGCGCCTCGCTCTGGTGATCCATCTGTGTGGCAAAATCGAAGACACCGCTCTTCTCGTCGAGATCGAAACTCTTCGGTCGATTTAAGAGCAATTCTCCAGCTTTTCGAGCAACTTGCTCTGCCAAATCGGCCAGACGCTCAATTTCGAACATAGTTGAATCTAATCACAAGTAGACTCTCGCAGTGCTTGACTCCTATCGCAAACTCTTCGGCATTCCAGGAGGCTGGCAGTTCTCACTAGCTGCATTCATACTGCGTCTTCCGATAGCGATGCTTTATCTTGCGATAGTTCTATTTGTCGTTGCGGAAACTGGTTCTTACACAACAGCGGGGCTGCTATCTATGGCGGCTTCTGTAGTTCTGGCGATTGCTTCACCACTTTGGTCGCGCGCGGCCGACCAGTATGGCCAGCGCCGAATTCTGGCACTTACCGCTCCAATGCACATTACCTTCATGGGTCTCTTCGTCTTTCTCTTGAAGAACGATGCGCCCACTCCGTTCTGGTTTATCTCAGCACTCCTATTCGAAGCCTTTGTAATCGGCTCTGGTCAGATGGTCCGGCGAAGGTGGATACATGTAATCGGTGAGGATCGAAATCTCACTGATACTGCCTATTCCTTCGAAGCATTCGTCGACGAAGTTATCTTCACTTCTGGACCAGTTATTGCCACCATCCTGGCCGCTACGTTCGCACCGGAGTACGGCATCTATACCTCGATGTTTCTTGTCGCAGCCGGAGCTTTACTTTTCGCAGCACAGAGATCTTCGGAGCCGCCATTGCATCCACGTGAGCCAGATGGCGATCACTCGTTGTTGATTCGCCAGCGATTCATCCGCGCACTCTTCCTGCCGTTGATCCTTTGTGGTTCGTTCTTTAGTTCTACTGGACTGGTCATCGTCGCTTACATGGATGAGTTCAGTAATCGAGAGTGGAGCGGGATCTTTGTGGCTCTCTGGTCGATGAGTAGTGGTATCTCCGCTCTCGTTATGGGTGCCATAAAATGGCGTCGAAACGAGTCCTATCGCTTCTTGCTCTCATTGGCGATTCTCTTCTTACTTACAATCCCGATCTATCTTGCCGGAATCTTGGCTAGTGGCAATCTATTTGTTATGGGAATTGCTCTCTTTCTCAATGGCTTAGGGATCGCCCCGATGCTGGCTTCAGGTTTCGCCGCAGCCGAGAGATCGGTCGACGATAAACGTAAGACTGAGGTTCTTGCCTGGGCTATCTCCGCGCTCAATCTGGGTGGCGCCATTACTCCAGCCATTACCGGATACATCATTGACAATCGCGGCGTCACTGTCGCATTCCTAATCCCACTCACAGCCATGGGAACGGCGCTGATGACCTTGATTCCCTATCTTCGCCTCTGGCGGCTAAAAGCAAGCGGAATCTCTAGCTGAATTACCGCTCATTCTGCCCACCCTATGGCAATCTTTGCCCATGACCGATCTGAGATTCGTTGGCAAAAATGGCAACGAGATCGAATTGACCGATGTCGAGGGAAATTCCTACAAGGTCAATATCGATGATGCGCTCCGGAGTGCTGTGAATGAACGGCGACTCACCGCGGTAGTTGAGGATGCGCCGACCTTCTCGATCAAGGAAATCCAATCTCGACTTCGAGCAGGAGAGAGTTTTGTCGACGTTGCGCGAATCTCCGGTCTGGCAATCGAGAAGATTGAACGATACGCAAGCCCGATAATCCAAGAACGGGCATGGATCATCGAGTTGGCTGAGAAATCTTCGCCGAAGGGCGCTTCGCTGACGCTTCGCGAATTGATCGTCCATCGCCTCGCGCCTCGAGGTGTGAACATGAATCAGATCTCTTGGAACACCTGGCGACTAGATAATGGAAGTTGGCACCTCGTACTTTCCTACCCTTCAAACGAAGGTGTTCGCGAAGCAACTTGGAACTTCGATTCGAATAAGCGGACGCTGACCTCGCAAGATGATGGCGCCCGCTGGATTAACGGCGAGGAGATTCCAAAAGCCAATAAGCCGGATCGAATGAGTGATCATGGCGTCCTCTTCCCTGTCGAAGGAGATGGTCAGCCACCGCGCCTAGTTGCTGTTCGCACGGATCCCATGGTCGAAGAGTCGACGCCGGGGCGTGACCTGCCAGTGGATGCAAAAAAGGATGGCGTTACTCGTCGAATCTCCATACCTTCGTGGGATGACATTATGTTTGGAAGAAGTAAGAAGAAAGAGGATGAAGACGAGTCTTAGGACTTGCTCATTAATAGCGGTATCTCAATCTCAGCTTTCGTCATGCCGCCATGGTGGCCAACCATTGCAAGTTGTTGGACCGCTCGCTCACTCTCGACCAGAATAAGATCGTTATTTGCGACGACTATTAAATCCCCGATTCGCTCCCTGATTCGCTGCGATACTGTCTTGCCGAATAAGCCTGAATCAATCGCGTCATCTCTTCTAAGAATTGTTACTCGGTCACCGAAGAATTCCCGCCAGATTCGCTCGGTCTCGGCAGAGGCTGGATCATTTAGATATAAGTAGCGAACCCTCGGTTCACCAGCCATGACTCTTACACCAGATAAGAGTGGATTGTCTTGGCCGATGATCACTGCATCTCCTCGATTGATCATGCCGTGATCGGAAGTAATCCATAATGTAGTTCCGGGTGGAAGGTCCCTTTGAAGTTTTGCAACAGCATGATCAACCCGCTTGAGCGCCGAAAGAAATCGCTCTGACCCATAACCAGATCCATGGGATGCTTCATCAACATCGTTTAGATAGAGGTATGCGAAGCTCCTCGACTTTCCAAGCGCGTTTCGCGCCGCTGAGACCATGTCATCTGGATCATTTACGCCGATGTAATTCGCTCCACGTAGAGCTGCCCGAGTGAATCCGGTGTTCGCATAACGCTTCCCAGCGATATGCGTTACCTCGATGCCCTGGGAGATAGCGCGCTCAAAGAGGGTTGGGATCGACTGCCATGTAACCGGATCGATTCGTTCATCCCATTTAAGGGCATTGAGAACCCGCTCTGGACTGCCGCTATGTGGCACCAACATGGTGTAGCCCACCATCCCATGTTCACCGGGCGCTGTTCCGGTGCCGAATGATGTGAGACTTGTAGCCGTTGTCGATGGAAAGGTTGCCCGCAATGTCTGGCGATAATCCAACTTTGCCAGCGCAAGACCTTGGGAGAATTCATCGAAGGCATTCTTGCCGAACCCATCAACAAGTAAAACGCAATGGCGAGCATCACTGTCTTTGGTGAGCCCTAGTTGATTTTCACAGTCGACTAACTCAAGTGATGCGAAGATGGATTGAGCGAACTCCGCCAACGTGTAGGTCACTCGCCTATCCTTCCAGTAACCTTCCATCTTATGATTCGATTCTCAGCAGAGGTAGAAGCAGCCCGAGCCGCAAAAGCCCCCATCGTCGCGCTCGAATCCACCATCATCTCGCATGGCCTACCCAGACCACGGAACCTACAAGTTGCCCAAGAGGTTGAAACCATCGTCCGCGAACGCGGTGCAACTCCCGCAACTATCGCCATCATCGAAGGTGAAGTATGCGTCGGACTATCGCCATCCCAGTTGGATCAGATCGCAAACCAAGATGGAATCTTGAAGGCATCGATTCGTGACCTTCCGATCATCACAACCAAGGGTCTTTCTGCGGCGACTACTGTTGCAGCGACATCGAAGATTGCAAATCTCGCCGGAATCGAAGTCTTCGCTACCGGGGGCTTGGGAGGCGTGCATCGAGGAGCCATTGAGACTTGGGATGAGTCAGCCGATCTCATGGCCATCGCAAGTAATCCGGTCATCGTCGTAGCTGCTGGCGCAAAGTCGATCTTAGACATTCCAGCTACTTTAGAGCGATTAGAAACATTATCTATCCCGCTCTTGGGATATCGAACTAATCGCTTCCCCGGCTTCTATCTATCCGACAGCGGATATTCACTTGAGCACCGTGTCGAGAGCGCGACCGAGATTGCAGGTATTTGGCAAGAGCGCGATGAATTGGGAATTTCATCGACCGGATTGATCGTAGCCAATCCAGTGGTTAATCAGATGGATCCAGCTCTTCACGCTCGGCTCCTAGAGTCCGGTCTCCTGGCTGCGGAGCGCGGCAAGATTAAAGGGAAGGAAGTCACACCATTTCTACTGGAGTATTTCCATAGCCACAGTGACGGTGAATCGCTTAGAGTCAATGAGGAGATCATCAAAGCCAATGCAGCGCTCGCAGCCGAGATTGCCGTTGCGTTATGAAGTCGATTCTCTGCATCGGCGATGTGATGCTCGATGTGGTTGTTAAATTCGATGGCCAGATAAATTTCGATAGCGACACGAAATCCAAAATTACGACGCACGGCGGTGGCGCAGCTGCAAATACTGCTGCCTGGCTGGCAGAACTTGGCCGCCCTGTTCAATTCGTCGGCAAAGTCGGATCTGACTCGATTGGTAGAGAACTGATTGCCCAGCTAACAAGAGTCGGAGTTGCTTACGACATAGCCCCATCTTTAGATATCTCCTCCGGGATGGTTGTAGTCCTAGTCGACAGGAATGGGGCACGGACGATGTTCCCGGATTCTGGCGCGAATTCGCGATTAACTCACTCGGATTTGCCTCAACTCGAGAAGTTCAGCGCAGCTTTCCTCTCCGGCTACGCGCTCTTCAACCCGGAAACGAATCGTGAGGCGAGGAAGATGATTGAATCTTTGAAGAGCGCTGGTGTTCCCATCATCTTCGATCCAGCTTCCGTCGGAACCATGAGCGCCTTTGGCGTCGAAGCGGCTCGCGCGGCTCTCAAAGAATTCGATATCTGTATCCTAAACGAATCCGAGGCTAAGTTCCTTGCCGATTGCGCGGACATCTCCGCAGCGCTATCTAGATTGTTGGAATCTACTCCAATCGTTGCAATTAAACGTGGTGCTTCCGGCGCACTGGTAGCTAAGCGAGGTGAGAGCGCTATCGAGAAGAGCGCCTTGACACAACACGTTATTGATACCACCGGCGCTGGAGATTCCTTCAATGCGGGATTCATCCATCATTGGGTAGAAAACCATGACCTTTCCGCCTCATTAGCGGCAGCGATCGAAACTTCGGCTCGTTGTGTCGCAATTATCGGAGCCCGGCCGAGCGTCAATCCCTAATTTCCACCTAACCCATTGGCAGAATCACGCCGTGGCAAAGACCCCTAAGAACGTCGGACCAAAGCCCGGTGAATTCCCCGGCAAAATCGTCGATGTCGATGTCTCAAATGAGTTATCCGATTCTTTCTTGGAGTACGCGTATTCCGTTATTTACAGCAGAGCTCTCCCAGATGCACGCGATGGATTAAAGCCAGTGCAGCGAAGGATTCTCCATCAGATGTCCGAGATGGGGCTAAGGCCAGATCGCGGCCATGTTAAGAGCGCTCGAGTAGTGGGCGAAGTGATGGGTAAGTTACATCCGCATGGTGATGGCGCGATCTACGATGCCTTAGTTCGAATGTCCCAACCATTTTCGATGAGATTGCCATTGATAGATGGACATGGAAACTTCGGCTCATTGGATGCCGGTCCAGCCGCAATGCGTTACACCGAGGCGCGATTGGCGCCAGCCGCCCTGCTAATGGTCGATGAGGTTGATGAGAACACGGTGGACTTTGGCGCGAATTACGATGGTCAAATCCTGGAACCACTTGTGCTCCCAGCTTCTTATCCAAATCTTCTCGTCAATGGCGCTACTGGAATTGCAGTTGGAATGGCCACGAATATGGCGCCCCATAACCTCGGCGAGGTAATCGCTGCCGCCCGACATCTGATCGAGAACCCCAATGCGACGGTCAAGCAATTGATGAAGTTAGTGCCGGGACCGGACTTCCCTACTGGTGGAACTTTAGTTGGCAAAGAGGGCGTACTTGATGCGTATACCAGTGGGAAAGGCGCCTTCAAAGTCCGTGCCAAAGTCGAGATTGGAAAAGTCACCTCAAGGAAGCAAGGAATCACAATCACCGAACTTCCCTACAACATCGGGCCAGAGAAGGTCGTGGAGCGAATCAGCGATCTAGTAAGAGGAAAAAAGATCCAAGGTATCTCAGATATCGTCGATCTGACCGATGGACAGAGCGGTACACGAGTAGTCATCGAATTGAAGAATGGATTCGAGCCGGAGCAGGTACTTGAAAACCTCTACAAACTCACGCCCCTTGAGGATGCATTCTCAATCAACGCGGTAGCCCTGGTTGGTGGCAAACCGCGAACGCTTGGTCTTCGCGAATTGCTACAAGTCTTCATCGATCACCGGATCGAAGTAGTTACCCGCCGGTCGAACTTCCGGAAAGAGAAAGCGGCCACCCGACTCAATTTGGTGGAAGGTTTGCTCAAGGCAATCATCGATATCGATAAGGTCGTAAAAATCGTCCGCGGAAGCGATGACGCAGCCGAGGCTAAGGCAGGATTGATCAAGGCGTTCAAGTTAACCGACGAGCAGGCCACGCATATCCTCGATATGCCACTCCGGAGATTGACCAAGATGTCCAAGATCGAGCTGGAAGGTGAGCAGAAGACGTTGAAGAGCGAGATCGCCGCTTTGACGGCGCTACTGAAGAGCGATGAAGCCCTTCGAAGTAAGGTTTCTGAGGAGTTAGCGGCAGTAGCGAGTAAATTCGCAACCCCGCGACGAACCGTTATCGCTTAGGCGTCGATTCGCTCTCTATCGATATCAGCCGCTGAGATGAAATCCTTTCGCGGCGCAACCTCATTGCCCATCAACAGTTCGAATATCTTCTCTGCGTCAGCGCCATCTTTGATGGTTATCCGCCGAAGCGTTCGATGGTCTGGATCCATCGTCGTCTCTCGTAACTGATCGGCATCCATCTCGCCAAGTCCCTTATAGCGCTGGATCGGCTCGCGCCACTTCTTACCCTGCTTCTTCAAATCCCCAAGAAGGCGCTTCATCTCATCATCAGAGTATGTGTAATGAACTTCGCCTTTCTTTCCACCTGAACCCAACACCTCGATTCGATGAAGCGGCGGGATAGCTGCAAATACCCGACCATCCTCGACTAACGGTCGCATATAGCGATAGATCAATGTGAGTAGCAAGCATCTAATGTGAGCGCCATCGACATCCGCATCAGACATCAGGATTACCCGACCATATCTAACGTCGTCAAGGTTAAAGGACTTACCGGAACCAGCGCCGATAACTTGAATTATTGCTGCACATTCTGCGTTATCTAACATCTGAGAGAGCGAAGCTTTCTGCACATTAAGGATCTTTCCGCGGAGCGGAAGAATCGCTTGGAATTCTGAGTTTCGCGCGGCCTTGGTTGTGCCAAGAGCAGATTCACCCTCGACAACAAATAGTTCAGTACGCGATACATCCTCAGAGCGACAATCAGATAGTTTTGCTGGAAGCGCAGAACTCTCCAGCGCGTTCTTCCTACGTTGCAACTCCTTATGAGTGCGAGTCGATATTCTTGTTCGCGCGGCGTTGACTACTTTCTCCAGGATCAATCGCCCATTTGCTTTATCGATTCGCTTTGATGAGGTGAAGAAGCGTTTTAGCTCATCCGACACAACTTGTTGGACAATCTTTGCGACTGCAGGTGTACCAAGGACCTCCTTGGTCTGTCCTTCGAATTGCGGCTCTTGCATCCGAACGGTAACCACTGCGGTCAATCCTTCAAGAATGTCATCTTTGATCACATCTGCTTCGTTCTTCTTCAGCGTTCCAGTGGAGCGCAGGAATTCATTGAAGCTCTTAGTCAAGGCACGTTCAAATCCCTGGACATGGGTTCCACCCTTTGGGGTGGCGATGATGTTTACAAAGGATCTAATGGTGGTTTCGTAGCCATTCCCCCACTTGACTGCGATATCTACATCCATATCGCGCTCAACTTCTTTGGGCTCGAGATGGCCTTTCTCATCCAAGACTGGCACTGTCTCTTGATAATGACCTTTACCAATCAATCGAATTACATCGCCGACAGGCTCATCGGGCTGGATGAATGAGCAATATTCGGAGATTCCCCCCTTATGAAAGAAGGTCTCGCTCCTCTTATCTTTGCTTCGATTGTCATTCACAATCAAGGTCAATCCAGGTACTAGATAAGAGGTCTGGCGCGCCCTGGAGTAGATCTCCTCTAGGTCGTACTGAGAATCCTTGATGAAGATCTGCTTATCCGACCACCACTTGACTCGAGTGCCAGTGATCTTCGTTGAGACTTTACCAATGACTCGAAGGCCAGATTGCGGCTCGAATGGCGCATTCGGTCCATCACCTTCAAAGATTCCAGCGACGCCTCTCTTGAAGGACATCCAATAGACCTTTCCATCGCGATCGACCTCGACATCAAGTCGGGAGGCGAGCGCATTTACGACTGATGCGCCGACACCATGTAATCCACCAGTTGCTGCATAAGAGCCACCACCGAACTTTCCGCCAGCGTGGAGCTTGGTCATGACTACTTCGACACCGGTAAGCCCAGTCTTCGGCTCCTTATCAACGGGAATGCCGCGACCATCATCGTGGACTTCAATCGAGCCATCTTTCTCAAGATTGATTTCGATCTTCTTGCAATGGCCAGCTAACGCCTCATCAACGGCATTGTCAATGATCTCCCAAAGGCAGTGCATGAGGCCACGTCCATCGGTCGAGCCGATATACATACCTGGACGTTTGCGGACCGCGTCGAGACCCTCGAGTACGGAGAGATCTTTCGCTGTATAGGCGCTCTCGACTGAACTTGCTTCTTTTTCTGCCACGACGGCGAAGGGTATCTAGCGCCCTTCCACATTTCGGGATTACGCGCCGAAATTGCTGTGAATTTGTCGATATTGCTCGATAAATGACACTCCCGGGCAGAGAAAAAGCCAATTCGACCTGCGGGGAATAAAGTGATGATGGTTTGATGTTCCCCTGCAACAAGTCGCAGGAAGAAAGGCAGGGCAATGACAGAGAACGTAGTCCTCGAGTCGGCATCTTTGAACGCGCTAGACCGCTGTGATCGCTGCGGCGCCCAGGCATATGTGCGAGCTGTGATGGCAAATGGATTCGAACTGCTTTTCTGTGGCCACCATGCCAAGAAGTATCAAGAAGGTCTGGCTAATGCTGCAACCCGGATTCAAGATGAGACCGACCGGCTCAGCGAAGAGTCACCGGCGAAATAGCCCTTTCTAACAGGCTCGCTCTTCCAGTTAGGCGTTCTTCCGAATCTGATATCCCACTTAACTTAACCATCGCGTTTACTGCAAGATATCGGAGCGGCTCAAACTCCCAGTTCTTAAACTTTCGATTCACAAAATGTAAACGTTCATAACCTAGCTTGAGGACTTCGTTAACGAGTGACTTGGCAGCCAGATAACTGAGCGTCATACCATCGCCAGCATATCCACCGAGTCGGCCAAAACTTTGCGCTTGATCCCAGATCACATAAGGCTCCCAATCTCTAGTTATTGCTACTGGGCCACCCCAATGATGGGTGAATTGGAATTCAGAGAGGTCCGGAAACCAGGACTTTGCCAGCGCTTTGATCTGTTCATGCACCCGATATGTGCTCTCCTTGGCTTCGATTAACCGCGAGCCAAATGGGTAGGTCGCACCTCGGCCACCGATTGCAAGTCGACCATCAGTCGTACGCTGGGCGTAATTGACTAGATGAGAATTCTCCGCGAAAGTGAAGCGTTGGTGGTTTCCCACTTGCTTCCAGAAGCTATCGGGCAATCGTTCGGTAGCCACCATTAAGGAATAAAGTGGGATGAAATCTCGATTTGGATCTCCAAAGGCTTCGGTGGCCTGGATTACAACCTCGGCAGCGACCGATGAGGCGTTTACAAGTACGCCACCGGCAATCGGTGTAGCGCGGAAACCCGAGAAGATCGATATCCCTACTGCTTCCAGGTAACCTGCTAAGCCAAGCAATAGTTCATATGGATTCACCGTGGCGCTATTGGGATTCATGACACCGGCGAGCGCGCCTTCAATCTCAATCAAATCGCCAAGCTCGCTCTGATTTAGGAAATGGTGGTCCTCATCTACTGTCTGTCGCAAGCGAGAGAGTTGTGCCCTATTTCGGGCGAAATAAAGGGAACCAGATTTTGTGAAGCCGGCCGACTTCACATGGGTGTTCGCAAAGGCCCCAATC
>JBEGNC010000064.1:0-8852 GCA_041182705.1 Actinomycetota bacterium
GCTCTTCTCTCGATTCCGCATCGTAGCCTGGGCTGCCGTAGCGAAGGAAACAATTGCAGCAGCGTTCACTGTGCCCGATCTAATCTCCCGCTCTTGTCCACCGCCGTGAAGTAGTGGCGTAATGTCAACGCCTCGCTTGAGAATCAGCGCTCCTACACCTACCGGTCCCCCGATCTTATGGGCGCTGATCGTCATCGCAAATAAACCTAGCTCGGCGAAAGAGAGCGGCACTTTTCCAAAACTCTGGATTGCATCAGAATGCACCGGGATGTCATATGGTCTTGCGATTTCGACAACATCGCTAATCGGCTGGAGTGTGCCAACCTCGTTGTTGGAGTGCATGATGCTGATTAGCGCAATCTCATCTTTACGATTTTCAAGCGCAGACTCTAGAAATTCAAGGTTTATGACGCCCGAAGGATCGACCGGAATTTCGATGATTTCGGCGCCTTCTGCATCACGGAGCCATTGAACGGGATCAAGAACCGCATGATGTTCGAATGCCGAGATTACGACGATTTTCCGCTTGGGATCTTCCGCTCGGCGGTGCCAATAAATTCCTTTGATTGCAAGGTTATTTGATTCTGTGCCACTGCCAGTGAAGATGACTTCGCTTGGATGACACTCAACCAGGCTCGCAATTCGTTCTCTGGATTCCTCGACTCGCTTACGAACCTCACGTCCATAACCATGGAGGCTAGAAGGATTTCCAATCTCACGCGATTGCTCGACAAATGCCTGGAGCGCCACATCATTTATGGGTGTTGTTGCAGCATTATCGAAATAGACGCGGGGCATGGGTGAAGTCTAAAACCCGTCGGGGACGGAGATTAGGCTCGTTTAGCCTTGATGCCTTCGCGAGCCTGAGGCAGCACCGCGAACAGGTCACCGACGACACCGAAATCTGCGAGATCGAAGATTGGCGCCTCTGGATCCTTATTTATAGCAACGATGGTCTTCGAGGTTTGCATTCCAGCGCGATGCTGAATCGCTCCAGAAATTCCGCAGGCGATATAGAGCTGCGGGCTCACGGTCTTTCCAGTTTGACCAACTTGATGGGTGTGTGGATACCAACCCGCATCAGTTGCCGCGCGGGAAGCCCCAACTGCGCCGCCCAGGAGATCGGCCATTGCTTCTACTTCGGCGAAGTTTCCATTTGTCCCTCGGCCGCCCGATACGACGATCTTCGCCTCGGTTAATTCTGGACGACCACCTTTGACCGGTGGCTTAATCTCACTCACATTAACTAGCTTCGCAATGGCATCAAGCTCGATAGCAAACATCTCAATGGCTGGATTATTGGAACTCGTAACTGCTTCGATGGAACTCGGCCGAATAGTTACGACCGGAGTTCCAACTTTGACTCTTGCTTGAACGGTGAATGATCCGCCAAATACCGATTGCGTGGTCGTTAGATCGGTTGCTATATCAATTGCGTCGGTGATGACTCCTCCGCCTAGTCGAATTGCCAATCGCCCGGCAATCTCCTTGCCACGAGCCGATGAGGCGATTAAGAGAGCGGTCGGTGCAGTCTTTGCTACTACTTGCGCGATTGCACTTACATTTGCAGCGATTCCATGTCGAGCAATCTCATCATTTTCAACCAAGAGAACTCGTTCAAATTCGGTGCCATTCAATTGCACTGCCAAAGCCTCACCTTTACCCGAATCCGAGAGCAGTACGCCCACCGGGGAACCGATGCGCTTTCCGAAGGTCGCTAGTTCGGCAGCAGTCTTCGCCACTTTGGAGCCATCGTGGTCAATCAGAATCAATACATCAGCCATCTCACACCAACCGCTTCTCGACCAAGTAATCCGCTAATTTCACGCCACCATCGCCACTATCTTCGATCTTGATTCCCTTATCGCGAGGTGGTCTCGCATTTGCACTCGCTACGGTGCTCCATGCGCCGCTCGCCCCTACCTCAGCAGCTGCTACACCGATATCACTAAGTCCCTTCACATCGATCGGCTTCTTCTTTGCGGCCATGATTCCTTTGAATGAGGGATAGCGCGGTTCATTTATCTTCTCGATAACGCTTATTACACAGGGAAAATTCGCAGACATCGTCTCAACACCACTCTCAGTTACGCGCGCAATCTCTACCGATCGAGCTGCAGCATCCACCTTGACCGACCCGGCGAAGGTCAATTGCGCCCAACTCAAGCGTTCAGCCAACATAGCTGGGATTACGCTCATCCGAGCATCAGTCGACTCTGTCCCGCAGAAGACGAGATCGAATCCACCTTTGGAAATAACATCCGCAAGTACGCGTGAAGTCGCGATCGCATCTGAGGCGGCTAGCGCGGGATCAGTTACCAAGATGCCGGAGTCAGCGCCCATCGAAAGTCCTTTTCGAATCGCTTCTGTGGCGCGATCCGGACCCATGGAGATCAAAGTAATTGTGTGCTCCGGCGTATCTTTGCCCTCATTTAGTGGCTCAATGATTCTTAGCGCCTCTTCTATTGCATATTCATCGAGATCATTGAGTACGGCGTCGACGCTCTCGCGGTCGAGTCGCCCGTCGACCATCTTCTTCTCCGCCCAGGAATCAGGCACTTGCTTTACACAGATCGCGATTTTCACGGTCGAGATGCTACTCGCCAGTAACCCAGCGCTCCAATTGAAGGTTTTGTCGGGCAGCGGGTGGTTGGATAGCAAAGTGAGAGCAGCTGACCCCCGCCGACTGGGCGCACACCCCGTCTCGGGTGGAACCGACTTCGCCATCTGGGCGCCGGCGGCTGACTCAGTCGAGGTCTGCCTCTTTGATCATGTCGATGGCAAGTTGGTTGAGACCCGTTTCTCGCTAGCCCATCGTGATGGCCCAATCTGGCATGGCCATCTAACCGGGATCGGAGTTGGGCAGCGCTACGGCTATCGCGTCTATGGTCCATGGAAACCGGCGAGCGGATGGCGGTTCAATCCAAAGAAGATCTTGATCGATCCCTATGCCCATCTCCTTGATGGCGATTTCGTACTGGCTCCGGAGATATTCGGCCATCACGCTACGGATTCTTTAGGAAATGGCTTTATCGATCAGATCGATGAGCGGGATTCGGCTGGCTTTATCCCACTTTCTGTAGTGACTGATACGCCAAAGCGAGATATCCATCGCCCGAACATCCCTTGGTCCAAGACTGTGATCTATGAAGCGCATCTCCGGGGATTCACGGCGCGGAATCTTGCGATTCCCGAAAATGAGCGTGGTACTTATAAAGCGCTGTCGCACTCAAGCACCATCGCTTATCTAAAGCGCCTCGGTGTAACGGCGATTGAGTTGCTTCCAATTCACCATTTCGTTAGCGAAGTCGCACTCCAATCTCGCGGGCGCGTGAATCATTGGGGGTATAACCCCATCGCATTCTCGGCTCCACACCGATCATATGCCGCAACTTCAGATCCGATCCAAGAGTTACAAGATTCAGTGGATGCGCTACATGAGTCTGGTATCGAGGTGATACTCGATGTCGTCTATAACCACACTGGCGAAGAGGGCAAGTCTGGACCCACGCTTTCGTTCCGCGGCATAGATAACAAGACCTTCTATCGCCATCACGCTGACGATCATTACGAGGACTTAACTGGATGTGGAAATACCATCGATACTAGAAGGCCATTTGTGACTCGAATGATCGTCGATTCCCTCCATTGGTGGAGCGAAGTCATCGGTGTAGATGGCTTTAGATTCGATCTGACGACGGCAATTTCGCGTAACGACAGCGCAATCGATACCTATGGGCCACTCATTTCAGCGCTTGCCGCCGATCCGATTTTGCGCGAACGAAAATTGATCGCTGAACCATGGGATATCGCTGGATACGCACTCGGCGAGTTTCCCCACCCTTGGCGTGAGTGGAATGATGCGTACCGAGATGCAGTGCGCCAGTTCTGGCTGGCAGATTCCGCTCGCGGCCACAGCAATGGCGTCTCAGATCTAGCCTCGCGGATCGCTGGCTCTAATGACATCTTCTACTTCCGTGGACCTACAAGTTCCATCAACTTTGTTACTGCTCATGATGGCTTCACACTCAGTGATTTAGTTTCATTTCAGGAGAAACATAATGAGGCCAATCAAGAAGGTAATCGGGACGGCAGTAATCAGAATCGCTCATGGAATGTCGGTGTCGAAGGGCTAACCGATGATCCAAATGTTCTTGCGATTAGACGTAGGTTGATGCGCTCACTCGCTGCGACGCTCCTGGTCTCCTCTGGCGTCCCAATGATTACGATGGGCGACGAATCTGGGCGAACCCAGAACGGATCGAATAACGCTTATTCTCTCGACCCTGCCAAAGATTGGAACGCGCCGGAGAATTTCTTTGGGGGTTGGGCGCTTGATTGGGAGCTTTCCGAAGCAGCAAATGAACTTGTCGATACCTTCGGTGAACTTATAAGAATCCGAGAGAAGTATCTCGCAATCGACGAATTCTTCACCGGCGCCCTGGATCAAGGAACCAATCGAAAGGATCTCGCCTGGTTCAATGTCGATGGGCTTGAGATGACCACTCATACCTGGCAAGACGGTTCGCTCCGACACTTGGCCTTCTTCATTGAAGCGACATCGAACCAGGGAATCTTCGTGATTCTCAACGGCGATCAGCTTGAAAGGGAATTCACCTTACCCAATCGGACTTGGGGGGATTCTTTCCGAACCGTATTTGATTCGGCAGTTTCAAGCTCTGAATTAAATCCCGCCCTTAAGGAACCGAGCGACCGAATCTCCGTTACGCCACATAGCGCGCAGATTTGGTTGGTGAATAGATCTAAGAATTGACCTTGAAGACGACTGTGACCGTGGAAGTGATGGTTTTATCGATCGTCGAAGTGTCATAGAAGCCGCCTGCCGAAGTATCAACTGAATCAGGTGAGGTGACTTGGAATGGCCCCGATCGCACGCTCAAAACCGACCCAACCACGCCGCCGGTGGCCTCGACGATTGCATCAGCGCGAACTCGAGCATCTTCCATCGCCTGCTTCAGTAGTTGTGGCCGAAGCTCACTCAACTTGGAGACGTAATATTGTGGTCCCCAACTTGTCACATTGGTTCCGCTTTCAAGGAGTGAACCCAAGTTCATACTCAGTTTCCTGATTAACTCCACATCCTCACTTCGAACCGTAACATTTCGCGAAGCGCGATAGCTTGCGATTCGTCCCGTACTAGTTCCATTGACATACTCTTCTTGCGGATAGACCGACATCGATCCGAATTCGATTGCTTCATCGGTGATTCCTCCATCTTTGAGGTAATCAAGGAGACTGGCTACCGCCGAAGTGACCCGCGAAACTGCTGCGCTCTGTGTCGGAGAAACGAATTCAGCGGTGAGTGGCCAGACAACTTTGTCCGCTGTTGCTTCCACACGTGCCGATCCGGTTACCGTTATTCCCTCACCCGCTCTAGAAGCAAAACCCTTACCAACTTGATTGAGTCCTAGCCCCATCGCGATTGCAACAATGGCGGCGGCGATAATCAAGGCAACGGATTTTTGTCGATCAGTCTCCGAATTCATACCGAAACTTTAGCAGTAGCCAAACCAAAGCCATCACGCGCCTGTCGGAAAGGTTCGAGATGTTCATCCCACTTAGTTCCCAGCAACCTCTCGATTTCTTCGATGACTGCGCTATCTCGACCATTTATTCCGAGCGCCTTTCGAATCTGATTCTCATTAATCATCAAATCCCCATGTGGCCCAACTGTTCCATGGAACAGGCCAAGGTCTGGAGTGAACATAAAGATAGATCCATCGCTTCCATTTGCCGCAGCCTCATGTAATTCGAAAGTTAGGTAATGCCAACCCTTCAAAGTGGAGGTTAATTGTGCGCCCGTCCCTACTATCCCCTGCCAGGAAATCTCACATCGAAAAGTCGATGGAGCAATCGGTTGCGGTTGCCAATTTAGAGTGACGGGAGTTTTCAAAACCTCGGCGACGCTCCACTGGATATGTTGGAGAACGGCGCGCGGCGCCGAATAGATATATAGATGACCATGCGAAGGGCCAAATCCAACTGGCCCAATTAGCACTGGTCCTGGCAAAGCAGTCATGGCAGCTCCTTGGAGATGAAGCCGCATCCGGTAGATGCGACCTTCCCCAGCCCATCTACTACGCCGGATTCTTCTCCTAAATTCGCGCTTTTGCCAAGTGGATCGAGCGACCGGTTCTACTCTCCGGCTCAAGGGGGTAGGCTCATCCCTAGTCCAACGCTTATCTGTACCCGCTTGCTATTGCTTGTTTCGGTCTGGAGAACGGGAAGACTGGCAAGCTAGAAAATCTCGTTTGTCCCCATTAGTACCAAAGGAAAAACAGTTAATGGCAACAGGCAAAGTTAAGTGGTTCAACTCTGAAAAGGGATTCGGATTCATTGCAGTAGATGGCGGCGGACAGGACGTCTTCGTTCACTACTCAGCAATTCAGGGTTCCGGATACAAGTCTCTCGAAGAGGGACAGGCAGTCACATTTGAAGTCATCCAGGGTCCAAAGGGTCCTCAGGCTGACCAAGTGGTGCCTAACTAAATCCACTTTGCTTCAAAGTAAGGCCTCGGGTTTATCCCGGGGCCTTATTGATTTAGCGCCTTAGCCTTCGCTCGCTCCACTGCTTTCGCCGGCGAGAGATTGGTTCCCGCTCTCCAAGCATCCAAATACTTCCACGGCCAGATAACACCGCGTCTAATCTCCCAATCGCCCGGTTCAGTTTGGTAAGAGATTCCAAAATGGAGATGTCCCTTCAATCCCCGAGCACTTCCCGTCGCGCCCACAATGCCCAAACGCTGACCCATCTCTACTCTGACACCAGTAGCTATCCCAGGCTCTACTGAAGCTAGATGAGAACCGTAGTAACGAACTCCATCATCACCGATAATTGAAACGAATATCCCGCCGCGATCCTCGCCACGGTTCGTCTTGTAGGTCCAGCGATCCTTCAGATTAACATCTTGGATCACTCCGCCAATTGGCGAAACAAAGGCACAGATTGCTCTTTTCCTAACCTTATTGATGTCAGTAGCAGGATAATCATGGTGGTACTTCGAATATGTGTATTTACAACCAGTCACTGGAAAAACGTAGGAGAACTCAGCGCTCGCCTTCGGCGCTGAAGCACCAAGAAGCGCTAACGCGAACATGAATAAGGCACATTTCTTCATCACAATCCGCACAAGATAGCAACCCAGCCTGATTTTCCGGGGAGGCCACGGGCAAGATTCGCTGAGATGAAGCGCATAATCCGCCAACTGTTAACCCTGACCATATTCGCATCGGTGCTTTCTGCTGGCGCGACTGGGGGTGCTGAATATGAACTAATCAAGAACTGCATTCGACTTAGCAATGGCGAGTCCAGACTTGTTCCCTCGAACTCTAAGAAATGTAGGGCTGGCGAAAGACTTTTCTCAGTCGCTCTACCGCAAGCATTTACTAAGCGAGCTACGCAATTCTTTTCGGGCGAAGGCAAACCCACGTCCGGAATTGGAAAACGTGGTGACTTCTATATCGATCAAGACGCACTGATGATTTATGGCCCGAAAGTCACGGATTCGTATTGGCAAACTTTTGGAATTTCATTTATTGGAAAACCCGGACCAATCGGTCCAATGGGTCCGCAAGGTGAGAAAGGTGAGAAGGGTGAGAAAGGTGATGCTGGCTCGCCGGGTGAACAAGGGGCACAGGGGGTTCCCGGTCCACCTGGAGCAGTTGGAGCTACAGGTGCGCAAGGTGTGCCAGGATCACAAGGTCCGCAGGGTCCTGCGGGAGGAACCGGTGCAACGGGTCTGCCAGGACCACAAGGGATTCAGGGATTGCAAGGTATTCAGGGTATTCAGGGAGTACCTGGCGGCTTCGGCTATTTCGGCTCCTTCTACGACACCAGTTCCGTTACATTAACGCTTAATCAAACTCATACAGTTCCGTTAAACGTAACTGAATTCGCGAGTGGAATATCGATAGAGAATGACGAACTTAATTCGCCTACGAAGATTAGATTCCAGCACCCGGGCAAATACAACATTGCGTTTTCTATGCAGCTTACAAAGACTGATTCAGGTACCGATGTGATAACCATCTGGATTTGCCAGGGAAATGGTGCCGGCACTTGCATTAATGTGCCATGGTCAGCCACAAATCTCGACCTCGTGGGCAATGGCGCCCGGCAGGTTGCCGCCTGGAATTTCTTCGTAGCTATAGCCGCGAATGACTTTGTACAACTTCTGATCTCGCCAGGATCTAGCTCCGGAGCATCAATCGTGACATTACCCGCACAAAACAATCCCTCTAGACCGGCCGTACCAAGCACGATCCTGACCGTCAACCAAGTTGGCTAGTATTGCGACCTCAGGGGGCAGTAGCTCAGTTGGTTAGAGCCCCGGACTCATAATCCGGTCGTCGTAGGTTCGAGCCCTACCTGCCCCACCAATATCTAATCCTTGATTCGCTTTTCCTCGCCATATTTCGGATCTAGAAACTTGGCAAGATAGACCGAGCCATATGCCAAAACCGCAAAGAATGTGATTGCAAATGGCAAAGAGTAATTCTCGGCTAGGAATGAGAGCAGAGTTCTTCCTATCCAAAGTATTAAGGCACCGGCTACACCAAGCACCATCAGAGCTCGCGCAGATGGTAGACCGATGATTCCTCCCGCCGCTGTTGCAAATGCAGGGACCATGACGCCAAGTCCAAAAGCGAGAAATGCGTAGGCGATACAGGAGCAAATAAGCACCCAGTTCAAATTTTGATCTCGAAGACTTAGCGCGAGTAGATGGAAGGCGATAAACCCAGTCACTCCAATAGATGCGACGATTCGAACGACTCTGTGTAGGCCAGAACGATCGATAAATCGAGGCATGAAATAGCGAGTTAGTAGATGCA
>JBEGNC010000065.1:0-19984 GCA_041182705.1 Actinomycetota bacterium
CTTTGCAGTCTTCCAGTTGATGTTCGCAATCATTACACCAGCGCTTATCTCAGGTGCAATTGCGGATCGTGCGAAGTTTCTATCGTGGGGAATCTTCGTCGTCCTCTGGTCGACTATCGTGTATTTCCCGGTTGCACACTGGGTATTTGCATTTGGCAACAAAGTTGGCGATGAAGTTACCGGAGCTGGCTTCCTTGCTGCGCGCGGTGTGCAAGATTTCGCCGGGGGAACCGCAGTTCACATCAATGCCGGCGCAGCTGCGTTAGCCCTTGCAATCGTCCTCGGGCGAAGAATCGGCTGGCAGCGCAGTCCAATGCGACCACATTCGCTACCATTGACACTTCTCGGTGCAGCGCTGCTTTGGTTTGGCTGGTTTGGGTTCAATGCTGGTTCATCTTTGGGAGCCAACGCCATTGCGGGCTTGGCATTTATCAACACGCAAGTTGCAACTGCGGGTGCGCTACTTGGTTGGATCCTGATCGAGAAGTTACGTGATGGACATTTCACTTCGCTCGGCGCAGCGTCGGGTGCCATCGCTGGCTTAGTCGCAATTACACCAGCTTGCGCATTCGTCGCGCCGTGGGCTGCGGTGGTAATCGGTTTGATTGCCGGAGCTATCTGCTCACTCGCAGTCGGACTCAAGTATCGATTTGGCTTCGATGACTCGTTGGATGTTGTGGGAGTCCACTTGGTTGGCGGAATCATCGGCAGCCTGGCAATCGGCTTCTTCGGTTCTAGCGCCGTAAATAGCCTTGGCCTCGATGGCATCTTCTACGGTGGCGGTACCGTGCTTCTAGCCAAGCAGGCTATGGGCGTCGGATTGGTAATGGCCTATTCGTTTATCGCAACCTTGATCATCGGTTACTTGATTGAAAAGACGATTGGGTTCCGGGTCGATAGCACAGAAGAGCTGGTTGGTGTCGATCAGAGTGAACATGCGGAGAGCGCATATGAAATGGGCGGTATCTTGAAAGGAGGTCGGTAGTCATGAAATTGGTTACAGCAGTTATCAAGCCACAGAAGTTAGATGACGTTAAGAATGCTTTGCGCGCGATTGGCGTCAAGGGAATTACCGTCTCGGAAGTTTCTGGCGTAGGTCGACAAGGCGGCCATGTCGAGATTTATCGCGGCGCAGAATTCCCGATTGACCTGTTACAGAAGATCAGGTTCGAGATTCTCGCGGAATCTGATGATGTCCCCAGAATCATAGATACCATCGTGAAGAGCGCTTCTTCAGGTGAAATTGGTGACGGAAAGATCTGGGTCACCGCGGTGGAAGAAGTGGTCCGAGTTCGTACCGGGGAAAGAGGTAGCGCGGCCATTTAGTAGGCTCGCGCCATGTTCGAGTCGCTCTCTGAGAGATTCTCCTCAGCCTTCGCCTCTCTCCGGGGTAAGGGGAGGATTGCAGAGAGCGATATCGATGAGATTTCCAATGAAATTCGGAGCGCCCTTCTTGAGGCCGATGTATCGCTTCAAGTAGTCGATGTCTTCATCACAAGGATTCGAGAGCGAACGCTCGGAGCGCTAGGTGAGCTACGTAAGAGCACCAATCAGTCACAAGAGATCTACACGATAATCAATGAAGAGTTAATCAAGATTCTCGGTGGCGCAGCTCGAAGGTTGAGGATTGCCAAGAATCCACCGACGATCATCATGCTCGCCGGACTTCAAGGTTCGGGAAAGACCACGTTAGCTGGAAAATTAGCCAACTATCTGAAAGAGCAGGGCAATACTCCGCTCCTTGTCGCCGCTGATCTACAGCGACCTAATGCGGTGACTCAACTTCGGGTAGTAGCAGATTCGATTGGCGTACCAATCCATGCTCCGGAACCAGGAAATGGCGTTGGCGATCCAGTAAAGGTTGCGCGAAGTGGTGTCGAATTTGCGAAAGCGAAGTTATACAACACGGTAATCATCGATACCGCAGGTCGACTTGGCATCGATGCCGACCTTATGAAACAGGCTAGCGATATAAAGGCCGCAATTTCTCCAGATGAAGTCCTCTTCGTAGTTGACTCCATGATTGGTCAGGATGCAGTTCGGACCGCAGAGGCATTTGCCAATGGCGTTGGATTCGATGGCGTGGTCTTAACCAAGTTGGATGGTGATGCCAAAGGCGGCGCTGCGCTATCTATTGCGGAAGTAACGAAGAAGCCGATTCTCTTCGCCTCTTCCGGTGAGAAGATGAGCGACTTCGATTATTTCTATCCGGATCGAATGGCTTCGCGAATCCTTGGTCAGGGAGATATCCAGACCTTGGCGGAGCAGGCGAAGAAGGCGCTAGATGGCACGAGCGCAAAGAGACTCGAAGAGAAGTTCGTATCTGGTGAGGATTTCACCCTCGAGGATTTCCTGGAACAGATCCAGGCTATGAAGAAGATGGGATCGATGTCGAAGATCCTAGGGATGCTGCCAGGGGCAAATAGCGCTGCGATGCGCAAACAGATCGAGAGCGTGGATGATGATGAATTGGTCCGCACTCAGGCTATTGTGCAATCGATGACGCCAAGCGAGCGCCGTGATCCGAAAATCCTCAACGGGTCGCGCCGCGCTCGAATCGCTAACGGAAGTGGTCGAACAGTGACGGAGGTGAATTCCTTGGTGGATCGCTTCGCCGCAGCCCAGAAGATGATGAAGCAGATGCGCAGCGGTGGAGCGGCAAAGATCCCAGGAATATCCCTTCCAGCAGGGATGCCCGGCATGACGCCGCCGCGATCGCCACAGCCCCAGGTGAAGAAGAAGTCTCGTTCTGGAAATCCAGCGAAACGAGCCCAGGAAGAGGGGCGCTAGCGCCCGGATTGGGAGTTTCGATGGTCGCGTGGCAGGATTAGAGCCTGTTCAGGAGCCCTCTACCTCTTGACCGGTACAAGTAAACGATGAGCGTTGCAGTCCTCCGTGGCATCCCACTCGCGGTTCTGTAGCGATTCGAAGAAATTAAGGAGCAAGCCCGCGTGGCCGTAAAGATTAGATTGGTACGCCTCGGAAAGATCCGTACCCCGCACTACCGAATTGTCGTTGCCGATTCTCGTAAGGCTCGAAATGGTTTGAAGATCGAGGAAATTGGTCGCTATTCGCCAGCTTCTGAACCATCATTTATCGAAGTTAAGTCGGATCGTGCACAACACTGGTTGAAGAATGGTGCTCAACCAACTCCTGCCGTAGAGGCGATCTTGAAGATCACTGGCGATTGGCAGAAGTTCAAGGGCATTGCAGGTAGCGAAGGCACTCTAAAGAGCGTTCCGGTTCGCCCAGAGAAGCGCCTTGCTTATGAAGCTGCAGTTAAGGCTGCGATGAATGAGCCTAAGGATGGCGCAACCACGATGAAGAAGCGAGCTGCTGAGAAGTTGGCAGCAAAGAGCGCTCCTGCTGAAGAGGCGGTCGTAGAAACTCCAGCTCCAGTAGCCGAGGCAGAAGTAGCGCCAGCGGTAGAAGAGGTTGCTGTCGAAGCAGCTGAGGCGGAAGCGCCTGCGCAAGAATCATGATCGACGAAGCGCTAGAGCATTTGGTCAAAGGGATAGTCGATAACCCAGAAGAAGTCGTCATCTCTGAAAAAGACGGGCGGCGAGGAACGACTCTTGAAGTTCGCGTCCATCCCGATGACATCGGCAAGGTGATTGGACGGAATGGCAGGACTGCCAAGGCGTTACGCACCGTTGTCTCCGCACTGGCCGGTCGAAGTATCCGCGTCGATCTCATCGAAGCGGATGAAGCTCGCTAGTTCGGGCTTTTGTTACTGACCGTAGGGCGAATTGGCCGCGCACATGGCGTGCGCGGTGAAGTGACCGTTGAAGTACTGACCGATCGCCCCGATGATCGCTTCTTCGAAGGCGCTCAATTCGCAACTGAACCGGTGGAACGTGGCCCATTGCGAATCGAGAGCCTACGAGTGCATAACGGGATATTACTTCTGTCTTTTGCCGGGCGTACTGATCGAAACGCGGTCGAATCACTACGGAACACCTACTTGATGGCTGAAGTGGATGTTTCACTCGATCAAGGCGAAGACGAGTTTCACATCGCCCAGATTCTCGGATGTAAAGCGATCACGCATGATGGTCAGGAAATCGGCGAGGTTGTTGATGTCTTGGCACTACCGGCTCAGGACACATTAGTGATTAATCATCAAGGGAGGGAAGTGTTGGTTCCATTTGTGAAGCATCATGTCCCAGAACTCGATCTGGCAAATCGCAAGATTTTCCTATCCAATCTGGATGGCCTGATATGAAACTGACTGCTATCAGTATCTTCCCGGAATATTTCGAAGTCGTAAAACTATCCTTGATCGGAAAAGCAATAGAGTCTGGCATCATCGAATTCAAGAGCGTAGATCTAAGAGATTTCACACACGATAATCACCACACTGTCGATGACACTCCATATGGTGGTGGGGCTGGAATGGTGATGAAGCCTGAACCGTGGGGCGAAGCGCTCGATAATGCAATTGCGGAATCTGAAGGATTGGTGGATCTGATCATCCTGACGCCTGGCGGACGGAAATTCGACCAGCGATATGCAGCTGAGTTGAGTAATGCCAGATCGTTGATCTTTGCTTGTGGCCGCTATGAAGGCATAGATGCTCGGGTTGGGAAGTTCTATGGTGGAATGCAAAATGTCCGAGTGCATGAGATTTCTATCGGAGATTACGTTCTAAATGGTGGGGAAGTGGCGGCGCTGGTAATAATCGAATCCGTCGTTCGACTGATTCCGGGAGTCTTGGGAAATCCTGAATCGTTACTGGAAGAATCACATAATGAGATTGGCGAGGTTGAATATCCGGTCTACACCAAGCCGGCCGAGTGGCGCGGCCTGCGAGTGCCCGAGATTCTTACATCTGGAAACCATGGGGCAATCGCCAAGTGGCGCAAAGAGCAGGGTTTGGAGAGAACAGCCTCGTTAAGGGGTCCAGAACGGGAATAATCCCGACACGCCGGCCGTTGGGCAGGACACATGCATGGGTAATTGGGCATTATCCGCCCCGAGGTAACGAGCAGAGGTGGTGAGAGATCTATGGCAACTGATTACGACACGCCGCGTAAAACCGATGAGGAGCTCCATGAGGAGTCGCTTGAAGAGTTAAAGGCTAAGCGCGCTGAGGCGCAATCAGCGCAGATCGATCTCGACGAGGAAGACCAGGAGAATGTTGAACTTCCTGGCGCAGATCTCTCAGGCGAGGAGTTGGCAGTAAAAGTCGTGCCTCGACAAGAGAACGAGTTCACTTGCTCTCGCTGCTTCTTGGTTCATCACCATACACAGCTAGCAAGAGGCGAGGGTGCAAAAGCAATCTGCCAAGATTGCGCTTAAATTATTTCGCTAAAGCGGCCTTTAATTTATCGCCGTGTTTCATACTTACCAACCAATAGGGCGTGGGATCTCGCTCATCTGAAATGAATACTTTTACGCCACCCTTAACCCAGAAGCGAAGTGCAAGAAAGGCCCGCGGGTCGAGATTGCGACCACGCTCAATACGCATCGATTCTTCATTAAGTATCTCTACCTTGGAAATATGAATTGACGCTATCCGAGCTCGGCCGACTCGTAGCCAACCATCGCCGACACTGATTGCAAGGCGGGATACCGCCCATAGGTAGATTGTGAAGAGAAATAGCGCACCGAAAGCGACGAGCAATTCTCGATCATCTAGTGCGACGCCGACTGCAATCACAACGGCGAAATCCAGCGCTAGCACCATAAGCCAGAGCCAGATTGGCCAAGCGATTCGCTCCCGCATGCCCAAGAGGGTACTTCAATCTCAGGGTAATCTTCCCCCCATGTCACGTGGCCTAAGTATCAAAGTTCCTGATGGCGTAAAGGTGCCACCTAGACATCCAAAGGCGCCTGCCGCAGGATCGCTATTGGGTTCGCATAATCAGGATTGTTTTGGATGTGGGGCTTCGCATCCAACTGGTCTCCATATAACCGCATATGCCGGCGCTCGTATGGACATAACCGCGAAATTCACAGTCACCGAACATCATCAAGGTGCGCCAGGGCTAGCTCATGGCGGATTACTCTCTTGTGCATTCGATGAGGCTCTCGGAAAGTTGATGTGGTTGGTAAGAGAACCTGCTGTCACTGGCCGCCTTGAGACATCATTCTTGGCTCCAGTTCAAGTTGGTAGCACTCTCTACATAACAGCCGAGATAACTGGCCAAGAAGGGCGGAAGATTTATTGCCATGCCCAAGGCCGGATTGGTTCAAGTGAGGGGCCGATTGCTGTAGAAGCCGCTGCAATCTTCATAATCGTCCCGGTCGAGCACTTCATAGAAAACGCCCCGGAAGGATTTCGCGAAGCGCTCTTCGGGCCGATGGGTTCAGGCAAGGCGCCGGAGCTGGAGATAAATCCATGAAGGTATTGGTCACAAGATTGGATGCGGATATGCCCATGCCAAGCTACGCAAAAGCTGGCGATGCGGGGGCCGATCTAGCTTCACGGATAGATATCGAAATCGCGCCGGGAGCGCGCGCTCTAGTTCCTACTGGAATTTCAATTGCTCTTCCGCCGGGATATGCCGCGTTCGTCCATCCTAGATCGGGAAGAGCGATCAAAGAGGGATTAAGTATGGTCAACACCCCAGGAACTATCGATGCCGGATATCGGGGCGAATTGCAAGTAATCCTGATCAATCATGACCAGCAGAGTCCAATTAGCATCAAACGCGGCGAGCGAATCGCGCAGCTAGTGATCCAGCGAGTGGAGAGCGCGGAATTTGTCGAAGTTGAGAGTTTGCCTGGTTCGGGTAGGGGCATCGATGGTTTCGGATCGACTGGGAAACGATGAGCCAAGACGATAAAGCGAAGATAATCGCGGCTTTTGGCGGCAAGAAGGGATTGATTGACTCCGGCGCACCTGCTTTGATTTTCTTGATAGCTTTCAATTTCAATAAGGATGTCACTAATTCTGCTTATTATGCACTTGGATTTTCCTTAGCTGTCACGCTCTTGCGGCTGATAAAGCGAGACACGATTCAACACGCTATCTCTGGAGTTATCGGAGTCGCTGTTTGTGTCTGGATTGCCAACCGAAGTGGGAAGGCGGAGGATTTCTATCTTCCCGGCCTCTGGACCAATGCCATTTACGGAACTGCTTATGCCATTTCAGTTTTCGTTCGCTGGCCAGTTGTAGGTCTGATCCTGGGACCGCTCTTGGGTGAGAACTTGAGGTGGCGAAAGGATCCGGTTCGTCGCGGGATATACGCGCGGGCAACTTGGATTTGGGTTGGGCTATTCTCAACCCGATTGGCAATCCAATATCCGCTTTACCTTGCTGGGGATGTAAATGCTCTTGGCACGGCGCGATTGATTATGGGCTATCCACTCTTCATCTTGGCAGCTTGGCTTACTTGGCAGATTGTGAAGAATGGGCCGAAACTATCGGAGGAATTGAGACCGACTTAATTTGCTACGAAGCAACCTTTAATCTGGTCTTCTGCCGCGGCAGAAGCGACGAAAATCAATTCATCGCCGGCGGAGAAGAGATCGTGTGGTGAAGGCGATATGACATGGCCATCGCGGATGATCGCAGCTAGCGATGCGTCCCGCGGTAATTCAACCTCTGCAACGGATTTGCCAATGCAAATTGAGTTATCTGGAAGGGTAATCTCAACCAAGTTGGCTTCGCCCGATTTGATTGAGAAGAGCCGGACGACATCTCCAACGCTAACTGCTTCTTCGACTAACGCAGCGATTATTCGTGGCGTTGATACCGCTACATCAACGCCCCAAGAGGAGTCGAAGAGCCATTCATTCTTCGGATGATTGACACGCGCAACCACGCGTGGCACGCCATATTCAGTCTTGGCAAGTAGAGAGGCGACCAGATTCACCTTGTCATCACCAGTGGCGGCAACCATGACCTGGCAATGATCCAATCCAGCCTTATCTAGAGTTGTGATCTCACATGCATCGGCAAGCAACCATTCAGCCGAAGGCACGCTCTCCATCTTCAGGGACTTCGGATTCTTATCGATCAGTAGGACTTGGTGACCGTTTGCTATCAATTCGCGGGCGATTGCTCTTCCGGCATTCCCAGCACCTGCAATTGCGATCTTCATCCTTGATCTCCCGGGGGATTAGCAAGAGATTTTGCAGTCTCCTCTAGGTGCTGATCCAAGACGAGCACGTGGACCACATCACCCTCCTGGAGCACTGTGTGTTCATCGGGGATGATTCCTTCACCCAGTCGAGTAATGAATGCAACTCGCGCAGAGGTATTTCGCTCGATTAAGGTTGCAGGTTCACCGAACCATTCACTATTCATGGCCATCTCAGCTAGCTGAACTTTTCCAGATGCATCCTGCCATTCCGAACGAGCTCCAGTCGGCAAGATCCTTCGCATGATCTGATCGGTTGTCCAAAGCACCGTCGCAACAGTCGGGATTCCGAGACGCTGATAGATCTCTGCGCGCCCCGGGTCATAGATTCGCGCAACCACATTCTGCACGCCATAAGTCTCGCGAGCGACGCGAGCGGCGAGGATATTTGAGTTATCGCCATTTGATACGGCTGCAAATGCATCGGCTTTCTCAATACCAGCTTCAATCAAAGTGTCGCGATCGAAGCCAACTCCGGCCACTGTGAGGCCATTGAAATCGGCGCCTAGACGGCGAAAAGCCTCTCGGTCCTGGTCTATGACTGCGACGGAATGCCCAAGGGCTTGAAAGTCTTTCGCGAGAGTGGAGCCAACACGGCCACAACCCATAATCACGATGTGCACAATGGAGCAATTTACACCTTTAGGCTTTGCCACCTGTAATCCGCGCGGGAATCGAGGCTAATTTGAAGGTCGGCGACAGAGTCGAAGTCGAAATTACCGCAATCGCACATGGTGGACATTGCATCGCTCGATCCGAAGGCAGAGTCATATTCGTTCGCCATGCGATACCGGGGGAGAGAGCGCTCGTCGAGATAACTGAGATCACAAAGAATTTCGCTCGAGGTGATTGTGTTGAAGTCTTCCATAGTTCGCCACATCGAGTCGAAGCTCGATGCAAGTATGCAAACCCAGGAGGATGTGGCGGTTGCGACTTCCAACATATTGATCCTAGTCACCAACGCGAGTTGAAGGCTGCGGTTATTCGCGAGCAATTCGCCCGATTAGCGAAGATGGAAATCGCACCGATTGTGGAAGAAGTTGAACCAATCTGGAATTGGCGAACGCGGATGGAGTTCACCGTATCGCCAGAGCGTAAGCTCGCTATGCATCGAACCAGAAGTAACGATTTGATTGAGATTACAAGATGTGAGATTGCGGGCGGCGAGATCGATTTAGCCGCCCTAAATGCAAATCGATTACCGATCGGGAAGAAAGTCGATGTTGCAATTGACTCCAATAATGAAGTCGTAACAACTATCGAGGGGCGTTCGGATTTCCGGTTGGTAACCCAAGAAGTTAATGGCTTTCAATTTCAGATCTCGCCAGACAGTTTCTGGCAGAGCCATCGAAACGCGCCAGAGGTCTTGATTTCTGCTGTCCGCGATTTCACCGAAGTTAAGACGGGCGAACATCTTTTGGATCTATATTCGGGCGTTGGCCTATTCGCCAGCGCTTTCCTGGGTGATATCGGCCCCGGTGGCAGAATCACGATGGTTGAGGAGGCTGCTAGCGCCGTGACCGATGCTCGCCGAATCTTTGCCGAGTTCCCTAATGTCGAGATTTTGGAGGGGAAGGTCGAACGAGTGCTCGGCAAGTTGGCTAGAGCAGATCAGGTGATTATTGATCCGCCACGTTCTGGCGCCGGCGAAAAGGTTATCGATTTGATTGCCGCTCTCGGCCCGGATTCACTGACTTACGTTGCCTGCGACCCGGCTGCCCTGGCGCGGGACACCGCATATTTGCGGCAACGTGGCTATGACTTAGCTTCGATTCGCGCCTTCGATCTCTTTCCAATGACCCATCATGTTGAGTGTGTGGCGCGTTTCATCCGAGGCTGAAGCCCTTGATTCTGGGGCGATATATCGCCCCAGTTAGGATTCGGTCATGAGCAAGGATTCTTTTGGAACGAAACAGCAGCTTGATGTCGATGGTAGAAAATACGAAATTTTCGATATCACTAAATTGCCGAATGCGGCGACTCTGCCATTCTCGCTGAAGATATTGCTCGAAAATCTCCTCCGTACCGAAGATGGTGCGAACATAACCGCCGCACAAATCGAGGCGCTTGCAAATTGGAATCCGGAATCTCAACCTGAGACCGAAATTCAATTCACGCCAGCACGAGTGATCATGCAGGATTTCACTGGCGTTCCTTGCGTTGTGGATCTTGCGACGATGCGAGAGGCTATCGCTGAGTTAGGTGGCGATCCTGCGCGAGTCAATCCGTTAGCACCGGCCGAATTAGTAATTGATCACTCCGTGATTGCGGATACTTATGGAGCGAAAGACTCCTTTGAGAAGAATGTAGATATCGAATACCAGCGAAATACCGAGCGATATCGCTTCCTTCGCTGGGGACAGACGGCATTTGACGAATTCAAGGTAGTTCCTCCTGGGACGGGAATTGTCCATCAAGTAAATATCGAGTATCTAGCTCGAGTGGTCATGGTCCGCGACGTAAATGGCGTCACTCGCGCCTATGCAGATACCGTCGTTGGTACCGATTCTCATACGACGATGGTCAATGGTTTGGGCGTTCTTGGCTGGGGTGTGGGCGGCATCGAGGCGGAGGCAGCGCTCCTGGGCCAACCAGTCTCTATGCTCATTCCGCGAGTTGTTGGATTCAAATTAAATGGATCTCTACCAATGGGGACTACAGCAACCGACTTAGTCCTAACTATCACTGAAATGCTCCGCAAGCATGGCGTCGTAGGTAAGTTCGTCGAGTTTTACGGCCCTGGAGTCAGCGCACTTCCAATGGCTAACCGCGCGACAATTGGGAATATGTCGCCAGAATATGGTTCGACGGTCGCAATTTTCCCGATTGATGAGGAGACGCTCCGCTATCTTGAATTGACTGGAAGATCGAAGGAGCAGCGAGATCTAGTAGAGAGGTACGCAAAACGCCAAGGTATTTGGCATGATCCAAGCGCTTCGCCACGTTACTCCGAGCATCTTGAACTCGATCTAGCAAAGGTAGTTCCATCAATTGCCGGCCCGAAGCGGCCCCAGGATCGGGTCTCCTTAAGTGAGGCAAAGAGCGCATTCGCGAAGAGCGTAACCAGTTATTTGAGCGACAAGACGGTCACATCCGAGATTCCAGTATCCGTAAATGATCGAGCGGGCGCAGTCAAGAACGGATCGGTCGTCATTGCGTCAATCACTTCATGTACGAACACCTCGAATCCAACAGTGATGATCGGTGCCGGATTATTGGCAAAGAAGGCGGTTGAACGCGGCTTGAGTAGCAAGCCCTGGGTGAAGACCACCCTGGCTCCTGGATCGAAAGTGGTCACAAACTATTACGAGAAAGCTGGACTTACTCCGTTCCTAGAGAAGTTAGGTTTCAACTTAGTTGGCTACGGTTGCGTGACATGTATCGGTAACTCCGGCCCGCTCCCAATTGAAGTGAGCAAGGCAGTGAACGAGAATGATCTAGCCGTCGCAGCAGTACTCTCCGGAAATCGAAATTTCGAGGGGCGAATCAGTCCAGATGTGAAGATGAACTACCTCGCCTCGCCACCTCTAGTTGTGGCGTACGCACTTGCGGGGACCATGGACCATGACTTCGAGACTGATGCGCTTGGCAAGGATTTCAATGGTAGCGATGTCTTCTTGAGAGATATCTGGCCAACGCCACAGGAGATTCAAGGCGTCATTGATAACGTCATCTCATCGGATATGTTCAAGCGCGACTATGCGAGCGTCTTCGCAGGCGATCACCGGTGGACTTCACTAGATACGCCATCAGGTGAGATTTTCGAATGGGATGCGAACTCGACTTATGTGAGAAAGCCGCCATATTTCGAGGGGATGCCACGCGAACCTAAGCCAGTAACGGATATTGCGGGGGCGCGGGTTCTGGCAAAACTAGGAGATTCCGTCACGACGGACCATATCTCGCCAGCTGGATCGATCAAGGTCGATTCGCCGGCCGGTAAATATTTGATGGAACATGGCGTTGCAAAAGCCGATTTCAATTCCTATGGATCACGGCGTGGTAATCACGAAGTTATGATCCGTGGAACCTTTGCGAATATTCGTTTGAAGAACTTCTTGCTACAAGGAGTGGAAGGTGGCTACACCAAGAACTTCTTGGCTGGCGGTGAGCAAACGACTATCTACGACGCCTCGATGGCTTATCAAGCCGCCGGAATTCCTCTCGTTATCCTCGCCGGGAAAGAGTATGGCTCTGGTTCATCGCGCGATTGGGCAGCGAAAGGAACAGCGCTACTTGGCGTAAAAGCCGTGATCGCAGAATCCTTCGAGCGCATCCATAGATCCAATCTCATTGGCATGGGTGTGTTGCCGCTCCAATTCCTAGATGGCGAAAGTGCAGAGAGCCTGGGACTTACTGGCGATGAGGACTATTCAATTTCCGGGATCACCGAGCTAAATGGTGGCCAAGTTCCGAAGACGGTGAAAGTGGTTGCCAGCGGTAAAAGTTTCACTGCTCGTGTGAGAATCGATACTCCAGGTGAGGCCGATTATTACCGCCATGGCGGGATCATGCAGTACGTGTTGAGATCCCTGCTGGGGTAGTTACCATTGGGCCGGTGAGGCTCCTATCTCGGATCAAGTCGCCTTCCGATCTCGCGCGTTTAGAGAACGAGGAATTAATAGAATTAGCCGGAGAGATCCGGTCGTTTCTGATTGAGAAAGTATCGCAATCAGGGGGACATCTCGGTCCAAATCTGGGAATAGTTGAGCTAACAATTGCCATCCACCGGGTATTCGAATCACCTCATGACGCCATCGTCTTTGATACTGGCCACCAGTCTTATGTTCACAAGTTGTTGACCGGCAGGGCGAATGGTTTTGAAAGATTGCGTCAGCGCGGCGGAGTATCGGGCTATCCAAATCGTCGGGAGAGCGAACATGACATCATCGAAAACTCCCACGCCTCGACTGCGCTCTCGTGGGCTGATGGGATTGCCCGTGGTTTCGCAATCTCCGGATCGAAAGATCGGACGGTTGTTGCAGTAGTCGGAGATGGCGCCCTCACCGGTGGCATGGCTTGGGAAGCTCTCAATAACATCGCGGCATCTGATGATCTCCGGTTGGTGATTGTCGTCAACGATAACGAACGTTCGTATTCACCAACTATCGGCGGCGTCGCTACATATCTCTCGACCCTTAGGGCGACCAAGGGCTACGAGAAATTCTTGGAGTGGGGGAAGGGCGTCTTGGAACGCACGCCACTTGTTGGCCAACCAATCTATGAGACCTTGCACGGAATGAAGAAGGGCTTGAAAGATATCGTCGCCCCACAGGGAATGTTCGAAGATCTCGGCTTGAAGTATCTCGGACCAGTTGATGGCCACGATATCGAGGCGCTTGAGCGGGCGCTTACCCAAGCAAAGCGCTTTGCCGGACCCGTCTTAGTACATGCGATAACGGAGAAGGGCCGTGGACATCTTCCTGCCGTTAATGATGAGGCGGAGAAATTCCATGCAGTCGGAGTAGTGGATCCGGAGACAGGTGAACCACTGGCCAAGAGCGGAAAAACATGGACTCAGGAATTCTCTGAAGCGCTAGTCGAATTGGGTGGAAAACGCAGCGATGTGGTTGCTATAACTGCTGCGATGCTCGGCCCTACCGGCCTGGATAAGTTCCAGGAGAAGTTCCCCGATAGAACTTTTGATGTGGGGATCGCCGAACAACACGCCACTGCATCAGCGGCGGGCATGGCTTTTGCAGGGCTGCACCCAGTTGTCGCTGTTTATTCCACATTTCTCAACCGCGCCTTCGATCAATTACTTCTCGATGTATCCCTTCACAAGGCGGGCGTTACATTTGTTCTGGATCGCGCTGGGATTACCGGCGATGACGGCCCATCACATCACGGAATCTGGGATCTATCGCTGACTGGAATAGTTCCAAACCTACATGTCGCTGCGCCACGCGATGCGATCCGTCTTCGAGAAGAGCTAGGCGAAGCGCTAGAAATTAGCGATGCGCCATCGCTGATCCGCTTTCCAAAAGGTGCGATCGCTCCAGAACTTCCAGCGTTCGAGCGGCGCAATGGCATCGATTTTCTATATCGAGGTGAGAGCCCAGATATCCTCTTGGTTTCGGTCGGCGCAATGGCCCATCTTGCAGTTGAAGCTGCCGCGCAGGCTTATCGCGAAGGTGTTGGTGTTACGGTTATCGATCCAAGATGGGTTAAGCCGTTGCCAATTGAAATGCTGACACAGATGGCAGACCGCTATTCGCAGATTGTAGTAATCGAAGATGGCATCAAGCGCGGTGGGATCGCCAGCGCCCTAGGGGATGCTTTCCGCGAACTTGGCATCAAGATTCCGATCCACTCCATCGGCGTGCCTTTGGAATTCCTCGAACATGCCAAGCGGAATCAGATACTTGAAGATATCGGCATGACATCGCAAGCTGTCGCTCGCCAGTTGGTAGCGATCAAATCTGGCGAGACTACGGAAGTGATGCGACTCCAGGTGGATGGAAACGCTGACCAGAAACCGCCTCGCTGATTCCCTCTCGATCCAAATAAGGGAGAATTCCGCCGAGATGCATCGGCCAGCCAGCCCCAAGAAGCATGCAGAGATCGATCTCAGCTGGCGTTGCAATCACACCTTCATCGAGCATCATCCGAGCTTCTTCGGCTATCGCAGAGAGCGCACGGAGGCGAACTTCTTCAGCGGTCGAAGGCTTTGTTCCTTTCTCCACAAGAGCTAGCGCCTCAGGATTCGGGGCTAACTTCCCATTCTCATCCTTCAAGTAGAAGGTTTTCACATTCTTCTCGACGAGGCGTTGAACCGTCGGCGAAATTCGATAGCGCTCACCCAGGTTCGCATTTAGCGTCTTGGAGACATGGAGGGCCACACCTGGGCCGACGAGTCCGAAGAGTTCTAGCGGTGACATCGGGAAGCCAAGTGGTCGCAGCGCATTATCCGCTACATCGTATGGAGTTCCCTCATCAATTGCATCGGTAACTTCACCCATGAACCGAGTGAGTAAGCGATTGACTACGAAACCTGGAGCATCCTTGCAAATAATCATGGTCTTCTTGAGCTCCTTGCCAACATTGATCGCAGTAGCGGTTGTCGCATCATCAGTTTTGCTGGTACGGGCCACTTCAAGAAGCGGCATCACGGCTACTGGGTTGAAGAAGTGGAAGCCGACGACGCGTTCCGGATGCTTTAATCCTTCGCCCATCTTCTCGACCGATAGCGAAGAGGTATTCGTAGCAAGCACGCATTCAGGCGTGATGATCTCCTCCAGATCCTTAAAGAGCTTCTGCTTGATTGATAACTCTTCGAAGACTGCCTCAATTATGAAATCGACGTTTGCGAAGACCTTCTGGTCGACCGAGCCGCTTATCAATCCAGATAGACGACGCGCACCTTCCTCCGAGAGTCGCTTCTTAGCAACTAACTTCTCAATCTCGCTATTTACCCAAGCCACGCCCTTATCCACGCGAGCTTGGTCCAGATCAGTCATCACTACTGGGACCTTCAAGTTGCGGACGATTAGTAGCGCGAGTTGAGAAGCCATCAAGCCGGCGCCAACGACGCCAACCTTGGTGACCTTGCGCGCGAGCGCCGCCTTTGGCGCACCTTCAACCTTCTTACGCTTCTTCTGAATCAGATTGAAGGCGTAAAGCGAGGCTCGAAGGGGGTTGCCCATCACTAGATCTGCCAAGACCTCATCTTCAGCATCAAATCCCTGATCTGGGGTGTTTATCCGTGCAGCCGCAATCAATTCCAGCGCGCGACGAGGCGATTCGATATCAGCGCCGCCATACTTCTTAGCAACCGCTGCCCGGCCTGTTGCAAGAGCACGATCCCATGCCGCTTCATCTTGAGAATGGTCAATCCGTTCGATTTTCACTTTCCCCGAGAGGATTTCTGCTGCGAAGGTGCAGGACTTCTCCAGGAAATCTGCCGGGACGAAGACCGCATCAACAACGCCGAGAGATAGCGCATCATTGGCCTTCATCATCGTGTTGTTATTCAATGCGTTCTGGATTATGACCTGTACGGCTTTCTCTGGACCAATCAATTTAGGAAGCAGAGTTGCGCCACCCCATCCAGGGACCAGACCTAAGAAACACTCAGGCAGAGCGGTAAATGCAGTGCTTGCCAGCGTGCGGTAGTTGCAGTGCAGGCCAACTTCAAGTCCGCCACCAAGAGCTAGGCCGTTGATGAAGGCGAAGGTAGGTTTCTTACTGCGACTAAATCTCTTGAAGAGATCATGACCAAATTTTCCAATTGCCAGAGCCTGGGATTTATCGGTTACAAATGGCAGTCCGGAGAGATCTGCGCCAGCAGCGAAGATAAATGGTTTACCGGTGATAGCGATAGCAGTTGAATTACTCGCTTCGGCGGCAGTGAAAGCAGCTTCCAATTCCTGGAGAGATTTCGGTCCAAGAGTATTTGGCCGAGTATGGTCTAGGCCGTTATCTAGCGTGATCAGCGAGAGCGAGCCCTGGAAACCGAATGGAGCTAGATCAATCTCGCGGAGTAGCGCCTTTGTTACTACCTCTTCTGGTGCTCCGGTAGGCGTATTCAACTCACTCATCACTTTGCCCCTTTGTAATTTGGGTTCTCCCAGATGACTGTTCCGCCCATGCCCAGTCCGATACACATCGTGGTTATTCCATAGCGCACATCAGTCCGCTCTTTGAAACCTTCAGCGAGATTTAGGATCAACCGGACCCCCGAAGATGCGAGTGGATGGCCTACGGCAATCGCGCCACCATAGATATTGACTCTCGGGTCGTCATCGGCAATCCCAAAGTAATCTAGGAAAGATAAGACTTGGATGGAGAATGCCTCGTTGATCTCGAAGAGTCCGATATCGCTTATCTCCAAACCGGCCAATTTCAGTGCTTTTAGAGTCGATGGCACTGGGCCATAGCCCATAATCTCTGGCTCGACGCCAGCAAATGCAAAGGTAACTAACTTCGCCTTTATTGGCAGACCTAATTCTTTTGCCTTTTCTTCGCTGGCTAGAAGGGCTGCGGTAGCTCCATCATTGAGGCCTGCTGCATTACCCGCAGTGACTCGACCTGCTGGACGGAATGGAGTCTTCAAAGCTCCTAAAGCTTCCATGGTCGTACCAGGGCGGGGTGGTTCATCGGCTGTTGCAACGCCCCAGCCTTGTTCGGCATTCCTAACTGCGACTGGAATGAGATTCGGTTGGATTTTTCCAGCCTGGTAAGCAGCGGCGGTCTTATTCTGCGAATTGAGTGCGTAACGATCAGCGCGCTCTTTCGTTAGATGCGGGAATTTATCGTGAAGCCGTTCTGCGGTATTTCCCATAGCTAAAGCATCAGGATCGACAATCTTCTCCGCTAGATATCTCGGATTGGGATCGAGACCTTCGCCCATTGGATGATTCCCCATATGCTCGACGCCGCCGGCGATAGCAAGGTTGTATGCGCCCATATTTATCGCGCCGGCTATCGTGGTAACAGAAGTCAGCGCTCCAGCGCACCATCTATCTACCGAGTAACCAGGTACGGTATTAGGTAACCCAGAAAGAATCGCTACCGATCGTCCCAAGTTCATGCCCTGGTCGCCGCTCTGAGTTGCAGCAGCGATAGCGACATCATCGATATCGGCTGGATTTACCTTTGGGTTCCGCTCCAGTAAGCCGCGGATGCAGCGAACCATGATGTCATCGGCACGAGTGCCGGCATACAGACTCCCGGCTTTTCCGAATGGAGTGCGGACAGCATCAACAAGGACGACATTGGTTGAGGTGGTGGCAGTGTTCATGCCACAACCCTACTCGCGAGTAGCCTTTCTCGACACCCACCTAATGGGGCCGATATGTTCGAGGGAAACAGCGTCCCCAACGGCGAATTCGAGCGGTCCGGCCACTCGGACTTTCAACTCCCGTGCAAGCTCTGCGACCTTAAGTTCTAGGACTGCATCGTGGCCGTAGTAGTGGATCCGCGAAATGACCGCTTTAGCGCCACGGTGGCGAGGTGGGTGGACCCGAATCTCCTCTGGACGAACCAATAGTTCACCAGGCTCGCCTGACTTCCGGGAAGGGATGCGTGCCTGGTGGAGCGGAGAGGTAAAAACCTTTGCTCCATACTTCATCGCCGGCAGAGTCAAAATATCTCCGGTACTTACCGCAATATCAGCGGAGAGTGGTTTCAGATATACCTCAGCCGGGCTGCCAGTCTGCACGACCGTTCCTTCCCGCATCAATGCGATCAGATCGGCAGAGACAAGAGCATCCTCCCGATCGTGCGTAACCATGAGGGTTGTGGTGCCGGTATCTTTCAATAAACGAACGACTTCATCGCCGATCTCTTCGCGGAGCGCCTCATCGAGATTCGAGAATGGCTCATCCAGAAGTACAAGCGATGGCTTCATCACTAGTGCGCGAGCGAGTGCGACTCTAGTTTGTTGGCCACCACTCAGCTGTGTCGGTCTTCGATTCGCAAAACCGGGTAGGCCAACCATATCGAGCATATTTGTGATTAATTGATCTCTATCTTCTTTCGGAATCTTGCCGAGTGCGAAGCCGACATTATCTGCGACGGTTAAGTGGGGGAATAGGCCAGCATCTTGCGGTAGATATCCGATATTTCGCTTGTGAGGTGGAAGTACCAGAGATGAAACGCTCACTAGTTGCTTGCCAAACCTGATTGCCCCAGCTGATGGTCGAACCAGGCCAGCAATTGCACGGAGCAGCGTCGTTTTGCCACAACCAGAGGGGCCGAGAATGGCCGTGAAGGAGCCTGCTGGAACTTGGAGATTTAACGAATGAAGGACCTCTCGCTCACCGAGCCTTACGGCAAGATCCTTTATCTCAAGTGATGTCATGTGAGCTCACCAGATCCATCCGCTGATTTATCCGGTCGCGTGATCAAGAACGTTGGAATAGCGGCGAGCAATACCAATAAGAGTGCATACGGGGCAGCTTCACTAAAGCGAAAGATTGAGGTGTAAGTCCACATCTCAGTGGCTAGAGTCTCGAAACCGGTCGGTCGTAGCATTAAGGTGGCGGGTAATTCCTTCATGGCGGCCAAAAAGACGAGCAGAGTACCGGTCAAGACATTTGGAGCCGCTAACGGCAGCACTACTTGGCGAAAAGTCTCTCTGCGATTCTTGCCCAATGTAGCCGATATCTCAAGTAGATTGGATGGAACACGAGTTATCGCACTTCGAATTGCTCCGACCGACTTGGCCATGAAGAGAATCGCATAGGCAATTCCTAGTAATCCGACGGTCTGATAGAGCCACGGAATATCGGAGCCAAACGCGACCAGAGCAAGACCCATGACGATGCCAGGAAGTGCATGAACGACTAAGAGACCACGTTCCGCTAGTTTTCCTAGAAGGAGCCCGCGCGCAGCAATTATCGCAACTGGCATCGCCAGCGTGATAGCCAAGATGGCGCCGATCGCCGCGACAAACAAGGTAGCGAAGGCTGCTCCAGAGAGCTCTTGGAGATCAATCGCTTCTGGACGATTCAGAAATCTCGCTACCAGGATCGAAAGAGGTGCTACTAGGGCGAAGAATAAATAGGAGTAGATCAACGCAAGCGACGAGAATTTCGCACGGCTGCTGAACTGAAATTGGCTTATCCGAGCGCTAGAAACGGCGGCCCGGTTGGATTGTGGGGCCCGGCGGGTTCGCACTTCCAAGGCGATGATTGAGGAGGAAATCAATACCAAGAGCAGTGCAAGTATCGCGGCGGCACTTCTATCAAATGAACCTTGATAAGTGTTCTGGATAGCTCTAGTGAAGGTGTCTACCCCAAGTAGGGAGACTGCACCAAAATCACTCAGAACATAGAGAGAGACGAGAAGTGATCCTGCAGTGAGTGATCCCTGAATATGAGGCAGAATTACACGTCTGAAGCTCTGGAATTGATTTAGCCCAAGAGTTAGAGCGACATCATGTTGGGAAT
>JBEGNC010000066.1:0-6767 GCA_041182705.1 Actinomycetota bacterium
CATAAGTTGCAGTCAAGGAGACTGGAGCGTTCATTACCAACCATAGGTAGGCTGAGTAGGCAACGATTGATCCAATAAATATCAAATACCAGAACCAGAACCAGGATTCCCCGGTCGCATCAAGAAACTCCGAAATCTTCTCACCTCGTACCAAGCCGACGAGAATCAGTGAAATCCCACCGGCAAACATCTCTATGGCTGTGAACAGGAATGAGTTCTTTGGAATCGGAAATCGAGGTGCTAGATAGGTGCCAAGTGCCCAACTGATATTGCCAATCAGAACTAAGAGCATGAAGAAGAGCAATACGCCGGTCGAGTCTTCGCCGCTGACCGATTCGATTCCGCCAGGTTTCAATAGTAGGACTACGCCGAGGAAACCGATTATCGTCCCAATCCAACCGCTCTTCGCTATTCGCTCTCCCGAAACGGTGCGAAAGAGCGCGATCCAAAGCGGAAGCGCCGCGATAATCAATGAGACGACCCCTGACGGAACGTGAGCTTGAGCTATCGATACAGCGCCGATACCCATAGCAAGGGTTGCGCAACCAAGAATTGCAGCGGACTTAACTTCTGCGATCGGAATCTTGAATTCTGCAACTCCCCCTCGAATCAGAACAAGAACCGATAGGAGAACTCCGGCGATCGTGAATCGAATACCCATACCCAACAACGGCGGCATACTTTCAATCACCTTGGCGATGGCGAAATATGTGGAACCCCAGATGAGATAGACAGCCCAGAGCGAGCCCCAGGTCTTACCCTTCTGGCTCATCAGCTCCACCTCGCAAATGTAGAAGTCTGGGGATAGAAGTATCCGCTATATCTTTGCAAATGCGAATAATTTGCAATAAGATCCAGCTATGGCCACAAAGGAAAAATCCCTCCGCGAACATCTCCGCTTTGAACGGAGTGAGATCCCGTCCTTGGTGGGAATTCTCGGAACGGTCGCGCTGCTCCACATTATCGGCTGGGGCCTATTCATCTATTACAACTCTAATCCTGAATACCACTTTCTAGCGGATTCAAAGGGCGCCCTCGTATATGCCGGAGCCGGAGCTCTGGCTTACTCATTCGGACTTCGCCATGCCTTTGACGCAGACCATATCGCCGCGATTGATGACACCACGCGTCTCATGCTCGCCAAAGGTAAGAAACCACTGGGGGTCGGACTCTTCTTCTCATTAGGTCACTCAACTGTAGTTCTGGCGCTCTCGGTCGGCGTGGCTTTCGCTGCAACCAAGGCGGTCCAATTTCAAGAGGATTTCGCCGAAACCGGTGGAATCATCGGAACATCCGTTTCGGGAATATTTCTATATCTGATCGGGATTCTTAATCTTGTTATCTTGGTAGGAATTGTAGGTGTATGGCGGAAAGCGAAAACTGGCAAGTTCTCCCACGAACATCTAGAGGATTTGCTCAACGACCGAGGATTGATGAGACGAATCTTCCGCGGGCGATTCAAGAAGGGCTTTGACCACTCCCGCCAGATATACCCAGTTGGAGTTCTTTTTGGACTTGGCTTTGACACTGCCACCGAAGTGGCCATATTGGGACTCTCCGCAACCGCAGCAATCGGCACGGTTGGTGGCGTATTGCCACCGCTTGCCATCATCGCTCTTCCATTCATATTTGCGGCAGGAATGTCATTAATGGATGCCCTGGATGGGATATTTATGACCAAGGCTTATGGCTGGGCATTCACCTCTCCGCTGCGAAAAATCTATTACAACCTAACCACCACTTCTATCTCGATATTCGTAGCGTTAGTGATTGGAACCATTCAAATCATCAACGTACTTGCGACCAAGACTGATATCGAGAATCTTCCGGTCTTTGATCGGATTGCTGCCGTGGAACTTGGTGGAATCGGCTACTTCATCGTTATAAGTTTCGTAATTGCTTGGATAGCCTCAGTTCTTATCTGGCGTTGGGGTAAATTTGAGAGTCGATATCCCTCCGGCGTTCAAGAGACCGAGCATGATCACACCGACTTGAAGCTTCAGGATTGATTAGTCAAGGAAGAAGTCGAGCAAGAAATCAGTAGTGCCTGGCACCACTGAGTACCCATCAAGATCAGTGACTCCAACCGAGGCGAGCACCTCGTCATCGACGAAGAAGTTGCCGGTGCACTCTCCAGCAGGTCGATTGAGAATCACATGAGCCGCGTCAGCGAGAATCTCTGGCTTACGACAGACAGCCGTGTCTATTCCCGGAATCATCTGGAGCGCAGCTGTATCGATTGCAGTCCTTGGCCAGAGAGCGTTTACGGCGATGCCGTCTCGCTTAAACTCCTCGGCCATTCCAAGAACGCACATACTCATCCCATATTTCGCCATCGTGTATGCCACATGGTTCTTAAACCATTTAGCTTTCATGGAAAGGGGAGGTGAGAGATTGAGGATATGTGGATTGAACCCTCCCTTCGCAGAATCCTTTAGGTGTGGGATAGCGGCCTGGGAAGTTAGGAAAGTTCCTCGGACATTTACATCGAACATCAGATCAAAGCGTTTAGCCGGAGTGGCAAGTGTTGGTGTCAGGTTTATGGCGCTTGCATTGTTAATGAGGATATCCAGACCGCCAAAGGCCTCGACTGTTTGCGCGATTGCGCTCTCAATCTGTGCTTCATCTCGGATATCGCATTGGATTGCCAATGCCTTACCGCCAGCGGCCTCGATTTCTGCGGCAGCCGTATGAATTGTCCCAGGGAGCTTGGGGTGTGGCTCGGTGGTCTTAGCCGCAATCGCAATCGATGCGCCATCTTTTGCGGCCCGTAAGGCAATCGCTAACCCGATACCTCGAGAACCACCAGTTATAAAGATTCGCTTTCCAGCAAGTGACATCTATTTACCTTTCTTCGACAGGAAGTTCATAAACGCCTCGCGAGCTTCATCGGATTGCAACGCTAAATGGAAGAGCTCACCCTCGGCTCGCATCACCGCTTTCAATTTCTCGTAATTCTCGCTCTTCAAAAGGGCTTTTGTGCGAATCACCGCTGTTGGAGGTTGTTCTGCGATCTGAGTCGCGAATTGATAGATTCGCTCATGGGGTTCATCCGATATCTCAGCAATCAGATTGAATGAAAGCGCGGCCTCGGCTGTGAATGCCTCTCCGGTCAGAAAGACCTTCGATGCCGCCTGATGTCCGACCAATTTCGGGAACAGGAGGGATGAGCCTGCTTCGGGAACCAATCCAAGGGATACGAAGGGCATGGAGAACTTCGAATTGGGTGCCGCTATAACCAGGTCGCAGTGGAAGAGCATTGTGGTTCCGATACCAACCGCGTTTCCAGATACTGCAGCTAGTAAAGGTTTAGAGAAATCCAAAATAGCTGCGAGAAAATTACTGACTGGCGACCCCTCCTCCAGTGGCGGATCGTTTAAGAAATCGAAGATGTCATTTCCTGCTGTGAAATTCTGAGAGGAGGAACGGATGACCGTTACGCGAATCTCGGGATTCTTATCCGCTTCGGTTAGTGCATCAGCTAATTCCTGGTACATAGCGCGAGTCAGCGCGTTCTGCTTACTTGGCCGATTGAGGGTAAGGGTTAAAATTGGGCCGCTGACCTCGCGAAGGATCTCTTCCATCGCAGAATCCTAGCGGGGGGCTCTAAAAGCAAGGGAGTGTGATGGTGCGATTAACGATACTAACTCGAGATTTGACCCCTTTCGAACATCTAGTAGCAGGTCATCTATGTGATGGGTTATCAAATTCCGCTATCGCCCGAGAGACCTCCCATAGCGAAAAAGTCATAGAGAACACGATTTCAAGAATGGCGAAGGCATTGGGGGTCCATTCTGGGCCGGATATCAACATCAGAGTTCTGATTGCTCTCTCATATCGCTCTCACTTCGGCGATCAAGCCTTCGAGAAGCTCGGGGTCCCATGTCGCCATTTGGAGATCGGGCCCGATGGTCATGCAATCTGCGCCCGCCATATCGATTGAGAGAAAGACTCAAATTTTGTGACTTGAAGCAAAGTGCTAGCACTCAGCCAACTTCTGTGAGGTGCTAGCACTCGCAAAAATGATTTCTCCGAGAGGAAAACGGAGTTACATCCTCTGTAGGAGCCTAGTCGGGGTTCCAGAGCGATTGATTCGCTTACCGATTTAACTTAGGAGAGAAGTCATGAAAAGACGAACTATTGATCGAATTGTAAGTCTGATTGGTCTTGGACTATCAGTCTTTCTATTTGTCGCAGCGGGCCTTTTGAATTGGGGATACAGTTTTGCTGATAAATCTGTAACGGAACAGTTAGCTGCCCAAAGGATTTCATTCCCTGCCGCAGATTCAGATAGTTTCAAGAACTTGGCTGACGAGGATCGAGTAGCCATTGAACCATTTGCCGGAATGCAGCTGACAACCGGGGAGCAAGCAAAGGCTTATGCCGATCACTACATCGGCGCACATGTAAAAGGAATTGCAGGAGGAAAGACCTACAGCGAAGTGAGCGGAGCTGCATTGGCGGCTAGCGCTGCTTCAAAAGCTGATCCAACAAACACTGCGCTGGCAGCAGAAGCTGCAACCTTGATGGGGCAACGTCAGAGCCTCTTCATGGGAGAGACTCTCAAGGGTCTCCTCGGGTATTCCTACGCTTTTTGGCAGGTAGGACAGATAGCGATGTACGCCGCTTGGGCGGCTCTGGCGGGCGGGGTGATCATGCTGATTCTCTCCATCCTCGGCTTCATGCATCTCCGTCGCACCCCAGACAGTGTGACGGTCTAACCCTCTACTCTCCAGGAGGGTTTGAAGCCCCCTCAGCCCGTGGCTGAGGGGGCTTTGATTTGTACCGAGTCGGTTGTTGTTTTCTGCCCGATTCATGGCTATCTTCGCCTAAACAGTCAGATTCGGGCACACAAATCTCGAGGATTGGGAGAGCTCCATGTTGGCAGAGGAACGCCGCCTCCACCTCGTTTCCTTTGCTCGAAATGAGGGACGAGTAGATGCTTCTGAGGCTGCAGCTCGACTAAAGGTCGCCGTAGAAACTATTCGTCGCGATTTAGAGATTCTTCAACGCCAAGGCGTAATGCGCCGGGTTCATGGCGGAGGAATCTTGGTTGATCGAATCCAATCAGAATATTCAGTTTCGATCCGCCGAACTCAGAATAGCGAAGTTAAGAATCGAATCGCCCAGGTCGCATCCCAATACATTCCTAAATCCGGAACCATAATCGTCGATGCGGGTACCACCACGGAGTTCTTAGCGCCATATCTTCGCGACAACCCTGAACTCACAGTGGTGACCAATAGCCTAAACCTTTCTCTTGCAATTGGTGAGTCAACTACGAATGTCGTATTGGTCGGCGGGAAGATGCGCCCGATTACCTTGAGTACGGTAGGCACGCTGGCTGTTGCGATGATCAGCGAAGTATTTGCCTCCGTTTCGTTTATTGCGACAAACGGCATCGATCCACAAGCTGGATTCACCACTCCTGATATCGAAGAGGCCGAAGTAAAGCGGCTTATGATAAAGAATTCCCAGGAATCAATCGTATTGGCAGATAGTTCAAAGTTTGGTCAGCGATTCGGAACTCGATTCGCGACCTTAGGACAAGTAGATCGCCTGGTCACCGATTTGAGCGCATCCTCTCAATCGCTCGAGCCGCTGAAATCTCATGATCTGGAAGTTGTGCTTGCATGATTGTCACCCTCACGCCCAGCCCTTCACTCGATTTGGAATATGAGATTACGGAACTCTCCCCCGGAGCCCTACATCGGGCCAATTACTCCTCGATTCGCGCTGGCGGTAAAGGGTTAAATGTTGCGCGAGTATTGACCCAGATGGGCGTCGACGCGGTAGCAATAGTTCCACTCGAGGAGATTTCGAGCGAAACCTTCGTTTCAAGCGCTGAGCGAGATGGGATTAATCTCGAGATTGTCCCGGTAGATGGTCCACTTCGATTCAACACAACTCTCCTCCACGAAGGCAAAACCACCAAAGTTAATGGCGCTGCACGACCTTGGTCTGCAAAGGAAGCTCGCAGAATTTCTGAGGAGTTCATTTCCTATGCCAAACGGAGCGAATTCGCGGTCATAGGCGGGACGCTCCCACCATCCACTGCCCCTGGGTGGATTACCGAATTGATTATTGAAGCCGGGTCAAAGACCCGCGTAGTCGTCGACTCCAGCGGTGCGACCTTGCGAGAAGCCGTTAGTGCAAGACCTTTCTTGATAAAACCAAACAAAGATGAGGCCGAAGAGTTATTGGGATCGCAGATTCGAGATGTTCTCGATGGAGCCGAAGCTGCACGCGAGATGATGGCAATGGGCGCTCAGAGCGTTCTGCTAAGCCTGGGCGCAATGGGCAGCATCTTCGCCGATGCCAAGCAAACTTTTCTAGCAAAGCCTGCCGAATTGAAGGTTCAAAATACCGTCGGCGCTGGCGATGCACTCCTGGCCGGTTTCCTCGGCGAATATGAATCTGGTGCGCAACAAGCGCTCGCCTCGGCGACTGCTTGGGCAGAGGCAACCATCACCAACCAGAATCTTCACCTCAATATCTCGGTCCACGAATCGGTCGTATCTCGAATAATCAATGAGAAGCGGATCGTGGCGCTTCCAGATGCCGAAGAGTCGCGCGTATGACTTCTCCGGCAAGACAACCAAAGAATTCGCACTTCGCACCGCGGAGCGCGAATACGGGAAATTCCCGTAATCCTTTTCGAAAAGGGAGGAAAACTGCATGACAAACTACATAGGTAGCGCTTCGACCCACTCGGGTTGGCGTGCAACCCTACAAAAAGTTGGTGGCAATCTCGCTGGAATGGTGAT
>JBEGNC010000067.1:0-7325 GCA_041182705.1 Actinomycetota bacterium
CGACTTTCTTTCCGATCCCCGGAACCTTTTCGAGCGCTGCAAGATCTCCATCACTGATCGTCATCCGAAGTTCATCTGGTCGGAAGAAGGCAAGGAGTGAATGGGCGACCTTCGGCCCAACGCCAGTAACGCTCTGCAGCTCTTCAAAGAGCGAGCGTGCATCCGAACTTCGAAAACCATAGAGGGTCCAAGAATCTTCGCGGACTACCAGTGAAGTGGCAATTTCGATCTCCCGGCCCACTTCTGCTCCAGATGCTATGTCTGGAGCTACTTTCACTTCGTAACCAACCCCTGAAACATCGACGATTATCGATGTCAGTCGAATCTCAGCTACCCGACCCCGTAATAAAGCAATCATTTTCTCGCCATTCGATTTCTGCCTTGCAATCCACTTAATCGCTTCCGCTCTTTCACCGCTGCAGCCGCTAATCTGTTATTTCCAGAGCCACGCCAATGATGACAGATTGCAAGCGCTAGGGCATCGGTTGTATCAACTGGCTTAGGCGTCTCCTTAAGATTCAAAATCTTTACCACCATTGTCGCAACCTGCGCTTTACCAGCCCTACCGGAGCCAGTCACAGCAGCCTTCACTTCAGTTGGGGTGTGAAGCGCAATCGGCAAACCGCTCTTTGCCGCGAGCAAGAGAGCAACCCCAGCCGCCTGTCCAGTTGCCATTGCTGTCTTAACGTTTAATTGAGAGAAGACCCGTTCCACAGCAATCGCATCGGGTTGAATCTTCTCTATCCAACTATGTAATTCCTGATCCAGTTGCAATAACCGTTCTTCAAGGGGGGCCTCCGTATCAGTACGAATTACCGAACACGCCACAAGCTGGAGGCGATTGTTTGTGCGTTCAACCACGCCGATGCCGCAGCGAGTCAAGCCGGGATCGATACCGAGGACGCGCATGGCGCGAGCCTAATCCGGTAATTCCCTAGTTATGCGAGGCTCGCCATCACCTCGGCTGAGACGTCAAAGTTCCCGTAGACGTTCTGCACATCATCCAGATCCTCGATAGCGTCTATGAGTTCGAAAACCGCGCGAGCGGTATCGCCTTCGATAGGTATCGAGATTGTAGGGAGGAAAGAAGTATCAGCTGATTCGTATTCGATACCAGCAGCATTCAAAGCATTTCGAACTGCAACCAGGTCAGCAGCTTCGCTCACTATTTCGAAGTTGTCCCCTAAATCATTGACTTCCTCTGCACCAGCCTCCAGCACCGATTCGAGAATCCGGTCTTCGTTCAAAGTCGACCCACTTTGCGCCTTACGAACTATGACAACGCCTTTTCTATTGAAGAGATAAGAGACAGATCCCGGATCGGCCATCGTTCCGCCATTTCGCGTTACGGCAACCCGTACTTCTGAGGCCGCGCGATTTCGATTATCGCTCAAGCATTCGATCAGAATCGCTACTCCTCCTGGACCATAACCTTCGTACATGATGGTTTCCCAAGCCGCCCCGCCATCTTCGACACCAGACGCACGTTTCAAAGCTCGATCGATATTGTCGCTAGGAACTGAATTCTTCTTAGCCTTGGTAATTGCATCATAAAGTGTGGGATTGCCGTCGGGATCAGCGCCGCCATTTCGCGCGGCAACTTCGATTGCTTTTATGTATTTCGCAAAGGCTTTCGAACGCTTCGAGTCGATCAGGGCCTTTTTCCGTTTGATGGTGGCCCATTTGGAATGACCGGACATCTATGCACCCACCGCTTCGCGGCACACCGTCTCAACAAAGAAACGATGGATTCGATTGTCTCCGGTCAATTCCGGATGGAAGGAAGTGGCGAGGATATTTCCTTTGCGTACCGCGACAGCGTGGCCATCTACTTCGGCCAGGAATTCTACCGAATCGCCACACTCCTCGATCCAAGGCGCTCGGATAAAGATTGCTCGGAAATCCGGAGCCGTCAAACCCTTGAAATTGATCTCGGCTTCAAATGAATCAACTTGCCGGCCAAATGCATTTCGCCTCGTGGTCACATCAAGGCCGCCGAAACTCTCCTGACCCGCCATGGCATCCAGAATCCGATCCGAAAGCAGTATCAAACCAGCGCAGGATCCATAGGTAGGTAATCCGCCGCGAATCCGCTCCGCAATAAGATCAAAGACCCCAAATGCTCTTGCGAGCTTACTTATTGTTGTTGATTCGCCACCAGGGATTACTAGCGCTTGAACCGCTGAAATCTCACTTGCAGTCTTTACCGGAACCGCTGATACACCGCATTCGCGCAACGCGGCGATGTGTTCGCGAACATCACCTTGGAGCGCTAAGACTCCAACAATCACGTTCTCTACCAGCCTCTTTCGGCCAAGCGATGTGGCACGGGGATATCAGAGACATTGATTCCAACCATTGCCTCACCGAGCCCTCTGCTCTGTTCTGCAACGACCTTGGGATCACTGAAGAAAGTCACTGCCTTTACGATCGCAGCAGCTCGCTTGGCTGGGTCGCCAGATTTGAAGATTCCAGAACCCACGAAGACGCCATCAGCACCGAGTTGCATCATCATCGCAGCGTCAGCAGGCGTAGCGATTCCGCCAGCCGTAAATAGAACTACTGGCAATTTCCCATTCTGCGCTACTTCTTTAACCAGTTCATACGGAGCTTGAAGTTCCTTTGCCGCCACATAAAGTTCATCTTCGCGCATTGAAGACAATCTCCGGATTTCATCGGAGATAGAACGCATATGAGTCGTGGCGTTGGATACATCGCCGGTACCAGCTTCGCCCTTCGAGCGAATCATCGCAGCACCCTCATTGATTCTGCGTAGCGCTTCACCGAGATTTGTGGCACCGCAGACAAATGGAACGGTGAAGTTCCACTTATCTATATGGTGGGTGTAGTCGGCTGGAGTGAGTACTTCTGACTCATCTATGTAGTCAACCCCGATAGCTTGAAGTACCTGCGCTTCGACAAAATGTCCGATACGGGCCTTTGCCATTACTGGGATTGTCACCGTGCGCTGAATCTCTTCGATCATTCCCGGATCCGACATTCGCGCGACTCCGCCTTGAGCGCGAATATCTGCTGGGACGCGCTCCAGCGCCATTACAGCGACAGCGCCAGCATCCTCTGCAATCTTCGCCTGCTCGGCATTGACGACATCCATGATGACGCCGCCCTTGAGCATTTCGGCCATGCCGCGCTTGACCCGAGCGGTACCGGTGATCTGTTTATCGGACATGGCGGAATTCTACTTAAAGGTTCCGATTGTGCGAATCCGAGCTTTTCCTCGGGCTATTTGCTCTCAGGTGGCGGTGGGAAGGTAAAGGTTGGTTCACGATCGGTGAGAAATACCCATACCTGCCCAAGAGCGAAATTTGCAGTCGACCCATCAGGCAGGGACCATTCCGTAGGACTTTCGGCATCGGCTCGCGACCAAGTTGCTTTTGTCATTGTTCCATCGCGCAAGAGATATGCGACGCCACTTCCTACGACTTTTGATTTCGGAGTGATACCTCCGAATTTATCTCCGAACTCTGAAGGGACTATTTCCACCAACTGGATTACCATCATAGGAGAGCCGAGTTGAGAGCCATCCACTCCAAGATTGGGCTCGCCGTTGAAGTTCAACAAGAACCGGTCCGTCTTTTTCTGCCAGATCGCTTCATAAGTGGCGTTTGGCCAGGTCATTTTCACCGAGTCGATTCGAACTGCGAATGGTGAAATCTCGCCATGCGACCAACCGACGCTTTTCACTGAGTCGACGCCTTCACTCTTCGCAATAAGTTCTGGCATTCGCACCATCATGGAATATGGCGCGTTGCGAGCCGGATCATTGACATAGATAGTCGGTGGATTACGTTCAGCGCTGAGATTGACTATATTGGCAGCGGCCAAAACCGGACGCATCTTGGTTTGGGCACCGCTATACATGAAACCAACGCGACCGAATTGGGCAAGGATGTCGATATCTGAAATTCGCGCTGATCGAACTGGGCCTACTTCTGTCGGATAACTCGAGGTGTAGATACCCATCAGCCGAGTCAATCCAGCTTCAACTTGCGTTATGAAGACAACATCGGCAGATTCAACGCCCTTCTGAGGACGAGCGCTCTTAGTATCATCAAATTTAACTGCAAATACTTCGCCATTCGCCCCAGGGAGGCCTGTGAGGATATTGCGCTCAACTTCAGGCTCGCTCTTGAAACTGGGCAAACTGACACTTCCGCAAGCCGTTAACGAAAGCGTTAAAAGAAGGGCTAACGCGTAACTTCTAGAGAACATCATCTTCAAATGGATAGGTAACTGGCAATGGCGCATGGCCAGCCAAGCGGAAGATCCGGTAGATCAATTTCCTTCGTCGATTCAAGGTAGCTCGTACTGCCTCTTGATGGATTGCGATGGCAACTCTGATTCGCTCGTTTATTTGGGCAAGTTCGTCAAAGATCTCGGGATGTAATGCAGGAATATCACTCTCTTCACGTAACAGGCGAAGCGCCTCAGATAAACCACTTTCGGCCTGACTACGCTCAGAGATTTCTGCTTCTCGCGCGCTGTGCGCTGCACCTGTGAGTATCAAATTTGTCGCAGGATCAATCTCAGCGAGGTGGGCGATCTCTTGGGCGATGGCTGCTCGGCGCTGGAGTATCGCATCGAGATTGGCCCATGAAGTCTCAACTCGATGATGCAATCGATCTAACCGATTCGCTGAAGAGGTCAGATACCAGATCAAGATTAGAGCGAGCGCTAAACCGAGTGCAAAAAGGTTCATCGCTCCTCCTCTCTATTAAATAATCGTAACCAACTACGCTGTTCAGAACCGACGACAACTTTTTCTCCAGAACCAATCGCATGCAGGTAGACATTCATGACCTCAGGCCCGACTACACTCCAATCAAATCGATCCGCGCCCGCTCGAGCGTCTTCTCCCCTGACTCTTCGATATTCTTCATCTCTTGCAAGTGCAATCACAAGTCGCGCTAGATCCCCTGAATCTCCATTTGCGAATAGATCGCCAAATTTTCCAGAGCCTAGGACCCGATCAAAGGCAGGCAGGTCACTCGCAACTACCGGAGTACCCGCGGCCATCGCTTCGGCAAGGATGATTCCAAAGGATTCACCACCCGTATTTGGTGCGACATACACATCCACAGACTTGAGGAATTGCGCCTTCTCGGCATCGCTCAATCGGCCGAGAAATACCAATCTATTTCTTAGATTTGGTGAGACCTCTTGCATTACCTCAAGGGCCTCGCCCGGCCCAGCAATCAAGATTCGAGCTTGGGACACCACTCGAGCGATATTGGGTAAGGCATCGAGCAGGATTTTGAGGCCCTTTCGCGGTTCGTTGAATCGACCGATGAAGCCGATCGTGAAATCCCGTTGCCAATCAGACCTAGCGATCGCATCTTGGAAGTGGGTGACATCAATGCCATTTGGAATCACCACGGCATCGGTATCCAAGTGGATGGTCAATGTTTCTCGAGCAATTTCACTGACTGCGATCCTGGCCCGCAACTTCTCTATTACCGGCTCCAATAGCGGTGCAATTGCGAATGCGACCTTCTGCCGCGGGGCTGCTGCGTGGAAAGTGCCCACCATCGGCCCCTCCGCAATTGAGCAGGCTAATAACGACAATGATGGAATGGCTGGCTCATGGAGATGTAGAACATCGAAATCACCATTACTAATCCATTGGCGCACCCGGGATGCGGCCACCGGGCCAAATAGAACTCTCGCCACTGCTCCGTTATAGGGAATCGCTACTGGCTTCCCCGCAGTTACGACGAAATCCTCTTTGATTGAACTCCCGTCGAGCGCCGGTGCAAGAATCGAAACTTCATTACCCGCTCTTTGAAAATGTTCAGCACGATCTCTGATGTGTGCTTGGACGCCGCCTGGGACATCCCAGGCGTATGGCGAGACCATGCCGATCTTCATCGAACGTCCTCACTCAATTTGGATACAAAAACTCGTTGCATCATCTGCCACGAACTTGGATTCTTCGAGATGTCTTGACTAAATTGATCTGCAAGTAACTGGGTCACCCGCTGAACTTCACTTCGTTCATTACGGTTTCGTTCGATTGCAATCGGACCAGAGAAGTCGATATTTATTCCAGAGGATGTGTAACTGACAAAAGCGGTAATGAGATCAGCGCCGGTTCGATAAGCCAGCAGCGCCGGACCCGCTGGCATCCGGGCGTTCGCTCCCAAAAGATCGACATCGATACCGGATCGCGAGAGGTCACGGTCTGCTACTAGCGCAACTAAGCCACCTGCCGAGAGAATTCCATTCAATTCATCGAGGACATTCGCCTTAATATCCAAGACTTTCATCCCCATAGCCTCGCGATGAGTTAAGAACCTCCTAAATAGTCGCTCCGGTTTCAAATGCTCAGCGACCGTATGAACCGTGATTCCTTTGGAGCAGAAATAGAGTCCCGCATAATCCCAATTACCAGAATGCGGCAGTGCAACCACCAAGCCCCGCCCCGACTTGACGCCTTCTAATAGAAGCTCTTCGCGATTCGTGGACACGGTCGTGGCGATTCGGCGCTCATCCCAATCGGCAATTCGGAAAGTGTCGCACCAGTAACGCATCGCATTGGATAAACCTTCACCGACTAAACGCTCTAGTTCCAGTTGCGTGGCGTTTGGTCGGGCTTTGGCATAGTTTCCCCGAAGCCGCTTCACTCGCTTTCCATTTCTTCGGTGGATGTATCGTGAAGCCAACCGAAATCCGCCATAAGCGACCCGTTCGGGCAGCCAGCGAACGATTCGCCACATTGCACTGTAAAGAAGATATGAGGCCCAAGCTTGCACTTTATTTACCTCGATAGACGATAAGCATCCGTTGCGCAACGGTTATCAAACTAAGCACCAACAATAACCAGAGTGAAATCGATAATGCGCCCGTGACACCAAGACCAGTTAAACCCGTGCCCGTCAACAGGATTATCAAACGTTCTGGCCGCTCGGCCATGCCGACGCTACATTCAATCCCAAGACTCTCTGCTTTCGCTCGGATGTATGGGATCAAAGCGCTAAAGAAGAGTGCGGCTAGCGCTAACATTTGACTCGGATCTTCGGCTTTATTTAAAAACCACCAGATTCCTAGACATATAGCGGCGTCCGCTGCTCGATCGAGTGTCGAGTCCAACAGCGCACCCCACTTTGTTCCCGATTGATTTGCCAAACGAGCAAGCGTTCCATCAAAGAGATCGCTAAGGACAAATATCGTCACAATCAGAGTCCCCAGGAAGAGTTCGCCGTTCGGAAAGAAATAAAGTGCGGAGACAATCACTCCAAAAGCTCCGAAGATGGAGACTCCGTTGGCCGTTACGCCGACCCGAAGCGCGGCGCGACAGATAGGAG
>JBEGNC010000068.1:0-19652 GCA_041182705.1 Actinomycetota bacterium
TGCGGTATTTACGCAACATAAGTGTTGCGTAAATCATCACCTACTCGCTTACCTCAGGGACGATGTGTGGCGGCTCGGTTTCGGTTAACGCCTGCGCAATCGCATCAACCGTGAGTGAAATCTGCCATTCACGGGCACCAAGTTCGCGAAGTGTCCCGCGAGTTTGCTCCGTTAGATCTGCGGAAAGATTGAAATTCCGCTCCTTGCCATCATCAAAGGTAATTCGTCGGACAACTTCTGGTGAGATCAGATTTTCAAGTGGGATCTCCTGAGTAGTTGATATTTCCGTCAATAATCGCCGGGCATGTTGTAGGTGCGCATATGCAAGTGGGAACTTATCGCGCCAAATCCGCGGCGGCGGCAGCGCTTCGCCACGAGCTCGTAGCTCCGGCCACTCTGCAGGCTGCAATCCATATGCGCTCTGCAAGATGCTCCACCACTCGGAGAGATGTTCACGTTGTACTTCATTTCTAATTCGCTCCCGCATTATAGGCAGAGCGCGAAATTCGGCCTCATCAGAAGGCTTGCGCAGCGCTAATTCCACGATGACAGAATCGGATAAGAGTCGCCCTGGCGCTAAATCCAATTTACTTGCGCGAAGATCACGAGCATTCCAAAGTGCTCGAACTATGGCGAGGTCGGCGCGGGCTTTGACTTGGTGCATTCCAGAAGTCCTTCGCCAGGGATCTTTTCGAGGTTTGGCTGGCGGTTGCTTAAGCAGATGCGCAAACTCTGCCCTTGCCCAATCCAATTTCCCTTGCGTTTCAAGTAGTTCTGCTACTTCATCTCGTAGATCAACCAGAACTGCAACATCGAGAGCTGCATAATCAAGCCACTCTGGGCGTAGCGGCCGAATCGACCAGTCAACCGCGCTATGTTCCTTCGCCAGGGAGATCTCAAGAAGTGACTCGCATAAGGCGCCTAGGCCAACTCTTGGACAATTGGCTATCCGCGCTCCTAATTCAGTATCAAAGAGTATTTGTGGATCGAGTCCGAATTCACGCAAACAACTCAGATCCTGAGTACTCGCATGGATAATGGATTCACACTCGGCAATTACCTTCTGCAATTCCGCAATCTCTGGAAGGTCTCGGAGCGCAATCGGATCTAGCAAATGGAGCCCGCCGCCACGGCGGAATAGTTGGATCAGATACGCGCGCGCACTGTATCGATAGCCGCTGGCTCGCTCGGCATCGATTGCGATCGGTCCGGTTCCTTCGCGGAGCTCTGAAATCGCTTCACGCAAGGCTGCTTGATCGATTATTACGGGGGGAGTGCCACCTACTGGGGCGGTCAATAACTCCATCGTCTACCGACGCGATCGGAGGGCGCTTACTCCATCGGCAATCGGGGTCAATCCAGATACTGATTCGATTAAGTTAACCCAACCAGCAACCTGTTTGATCAAAGGTTCAGTTCCATCCGGTGTCCAAGATGCGCGAATTTCAATCTCCGACGAATCTTCACTTTCGGAAAGTTGTCCGAAGGAAGCGCTGGCAGCTCGCGTGACAGTTCCGCTTGGGATTGTGAACTTTGCCTCGGAGCGCTCCAGGCTCTCCAATACCCAGGACCAAGCAACCTCGGCGAGCATCGGATCACTCTGCAATTCGACCTCGATTGCAGATCTGACAAATGTAACGCAACGGAAATTACCCGCCCAAGCATCTTGACCATCGGGGTCGTGGAGGATGACAAATCTTCCCGTTGCAACATCGTCACCATTAACTTCTACATCAGCTGATAGTGCGAAAGCGTGCGGTGCTAACCTCTGCGGCGCGGGCACTTCATTTAATTCGATCTCGCTTCTAACTTTCCAGGCGCGCGCCTGGGCGCAAAACTCCTCGAAGCGATCGATATCGCGTGCCATCAGATAAGGGTAGAAGAGAGGTAATTGGCCATTTGGGAGGCGCGAGCAGGTAGGGTGTAATCATGGGTTCGTTATTGGCGCTCTTATCGAGTTTCCTCTGGGGAACCGCTGATTATCTTGCCGGAAACCTCTCCAAGCGGTTCCGCGCCATCGCGGTCACAGGGGTCTCTCAATTCTTCGGGCTCTGCTTCGGCATCTCGATCATCGCTATCGGAACAGTTCTCGGGTCGCCATTCATTAAGCCCACTCTTGATTTTGACGGTTATTTCATACCTGGAGTGATTGCAGGAATCTCCGGCTTCATCGGACTCTGGGCCTTCTATACCGGTCTAGCTACCGGTCGAATGGGGGTTGTAAGTCCAATAAGTTCCTTATCTGTCTTGATACCACTTGGCGTCGCTGTCGCCGATGGGGAGCGGCCGACCTCGCTCCAAGTATTGGGAATCACAGTCGCAATCACCGGCGCATTCCTTGCTAGCGGTCCGGAGGTGAGAGGTGGTTTACCGATAAAGCCAATTCTCTTCGCCTTGATCGCAGCATTTGGTTTTGGTGGGGCGCTTACCTTCCTTGCTATCGGCTCACAGATTGACTCGATGCATACGATGACTTCAATGCGCGTTGCATCAGTGACAATCTGCCTGCTCATTGCGCTTCGCTATCGTTCAATCGGCGGATTCAAGCTCGCTAATCTGCCGCTTCTGATTTTCATCGGAGTTGCAGATTTCATGGCCAACTTCTTCCTCGGCGTTGCCACGACCAAAGGTTTGGTCTCCGTTTCCATGGTTCTAGGATCACTTTTCCCGATTGTGACTGTGTTGCTCGCTTTCAAGTTTTTACATGAGCGACTTCATAAAATTCAATATCTTGGAATTTTCTTCGCAATTTCAGGCGTAGCTTTGATCTCTATCGCTTAGTCGGCCGCCAGATTTCGAAGATTCCATCTCCGATTTCTTCGGATTGAGTCAGTTCATAACTCTTAAAGAAGTCTGATGGAACGAAATCACCATTGCCAGCCTTCGGTGATCTCGTCACGTATAGGAGATCGACCAAGCCCTCGCGAAGTAAGTCACATAGGAAATTAACGCCACCTTCAATCAAGACCGGGCCGCCAGTCTCAGCCAGGGCTCGCGCTACGAGATCCTTTGGGGCTATCTCGAAAGCTTGAATTCCCTCTCCGAAATCACTTGCACCGTTCGATGAGATGTAGAGGGGGAGAATGGGATTCTTATATGGCTCAGCTCGATAGGTGGCGCCACCAATCGCAATCGCCTTGGCTGCTTTACGCAATCCATGAAATCTCAATCTATCTTCAGGGAAGCTAAGGCCGCGGGAACTCCCCGAAATCGAGGTCGCTCCATTGCTGCCGATGACGAGGTTTGCCAAGATTGAACCGGACACGGAGAAAAGGTACTTCTTCAAGATGTCAGTGCCCCCGCCTAGCCTCTATCCATGATCATCGACTGCGACAACTGCCTGGTAAGGGATATCGCGTGTGGGGATTGCGTTGTTTCGGTCCTCATCGGTTCACCTACTCCAGCATCAATTGAGCCTGGCTCGAACGGAAACCAACTAAACGCCGAGGAGGCCCGGGTCATCGATCTCCTCTCCTCGAGAGGGATGGTTCCACCGCTTAGATTCACCGACTCGGAGGACTCTCAGGCTCAAAAGAGCCGCTCAGGTTGAGGTTGGAGTTACTTCCTCGTTAGCCTAAACCGATGCGTATCCCACGTAGCCTCATCGTCGGGCTAATCTCCACCTCACTCCTCTTTTCAATGGGGCCAGTGGCGGTTGCTGCGCCGAGCGCCGAGTTATTGCGAGTACGGGCCGAGGTAGAGCGACTTCAGGAAGATGCCGCGGAAGCTGGGGAGAATGCCCAGGCTGCCAAGATCCAACTCCAACGGCTTAATCGCCAATTGGCCTCGGTTCAACAAGAGGCCGCTGCTCAGAAGCAGACGGTGGATCAGATACAGAACTCGTTAGCTGCCATTGCGATCGCGCGATACAAATCCACCGGACTTGGTGAGGGTATTGAACTTCTTTTCTCCTCCGATCCGACACTTTATTTATCAGCAGCTGGAAGTCTTGAGAATGTGACTCGTAAGCAGGCGCAGGAGTTGAAGCGTTATGCGACTGCCAAGCAACGCTTGGATGCAACCTCACTTACCGTCGGAGATAAATTGCGCTTAGTTAAGGCGGCTGAGGCTCGCTATCGAGCGCAGGCTGCCCAGGTAAAGAATAAATTGGAGCAGGCAGAGAAGTTGCTCTCAAAATTAGAGAAGCAAGATCGTGAACGACTCCTGAAACTACAGGCGATGGATGAGGCAGAGCGAGAGCGCTATTCGCGAGAGCAAGCGAAGTTAGCCAATGCGGTATCTGGACGCGCCGGCGTTGCCCTCCGGTATGCGGTAAAGCAGATTGGCGATAACTATGTATGGGGAGCGGCTGGTCCGATCAAATGGGATTGCTCTGGTCTAACGATGCGCGCCTATGAGCAGGCAGGCGTTCGCCTACCTCATTCATCTCGTGCGCAATTTGGATATGGCCGGACTATTTCACGTGGCAACCTTTTGCCAGGTGATCTCGTCTTCTTCGGCTCCCCGATCTCGCACGTTGGTATCTATATTGGCAAGAACAAGATGGTGCATGCACCGCGCCCTGGCGCTCGCGTACAGATTGCAGAATTTGGAAACTTCTTCGGAAGAAAGAAGTATGTAGGCGCTCGCCGCCTCTAATACGCTCTTCGTGGCAAAGACTCTTCTCATCACAAACGATTTCGGCCCGCGCGCGGGCGGGATTGAGAGTTTTGTAATTGGTTTATTAGAGCGCTTACCTGAGGGTGAAGTGCTGGTTTACACCTCGAGGCAAGAAGATAGCGAAGCCTATGACGCAGATTGGCTAGCAGAGCGCGGCATTCAAGTAATCCGAGATAGAGCTCGAATCCTGCTTCCAACGCCACGAGTGATCGCGGCGCTCCGCCATTTGATTAGGCGCGATGGAATCGAGCGAATCTGGTTCGGTGCTGCGGCGCCATTAGGAATTGCTGCAAGATGGCTTCGAATCGGCAAGGTTAAGCGGATAGTTGCCCTGACCCATGGACATGAGGTCTGGTGGTCGAAGATTCCGCCATTCTCCTGGCTACTTCGGGAGGCTGTAGCGAATATCGATGTTCTTACCTATCTCGGTGATTTTACAAAACGAGCTTTACTCAGAGTCGCTCCAGAATCGAAATTGGTCCGAATCGCTCCGGGAATCGATATCGATAACTTCGCACCCAGAGATGCAACTGAACTCCGTAGGGAGTTAGGAGTTGGTGAGCGCCCGACAATCGTCTCAGTCGGCAGATTGGTCCATAGGAAAGGACAGGATCGATTGATATCGGCGCTCCCCGAGATCAAGCGAGCGATTCCAGATGTCGCCCTGGTCTTTGTCGGCGAAGGCCCTTATCGGAGTGAATTGGAAAGCTTGGTAAAGAAGTTCAACTTGGTTAACGAAGTCCTCTTCCTAGGTCGAATCCCATATCGCGAACTTGCACGATATATATCGATCGGGGATATCTTCGCTATGCCATCGCGATCAAGATTATTTGGGCTCGAAGTCGAAGGGCTTGGCATCGTCTATTTGGAGGCCAGCGCTACGGGATTGCCAGTTCTCGGCGGGGCATCAGGTGGAGCGCCAGATGCTCTTATCGATGGGAAGACCGGCTATGTGGTTGATGGAAACTCGCTCGAAGCTATCGCTGAACGCGCAATCACCTTGCTGCAAGACCCTAATTTGCGGCAAGAATTCGGGGCAAATGGGCGAGCATGGGTACTAGCTGATTGGCGTTGGGAGATCTGGTCAAGCCGCTTCAACGAGCTACTGATGAAGTAATCCAGCTCGACGTGCTGCATTGATGGCCTGCACTCGATTAACAGCACCAAGCTTTCGATAAATCGAAGCCAAATGAGTCTTTGTGGTTGATACGGAGATGAATAGTCGAGCAGCGATTTGAGTAACGGTATCTCCAGTCGGCAAGATTTCCAGAATCTCAATCTCACGTGGCGTCAATCCAACAACTCGATTCTTGGCGGAAATCGCCTCAGTAATCTTTCTGGCAGAGAAATTATGTGGCGCAGCAGCACTTCGTTTTATTGCTTCGATTAGCTCTTCGATTGGAGCTGCCTTATCGACATGGGCGCTCGCCCCGGATTCCATGCAGGCAATAATGTGTTCAGGCAGATTGAAGACAGTGAGAGCGACAATTCCCATATCTTGGTAGCGAGAGCGCCCCCACGCTATAACCTCCAAGCCACTTCCATCGGGAAGGTTTATATCCACCACTAAGACATTGGGCTGATGATGATTTATCTGGGCGTAAGCCTCTGCTTTAGTCGCGGCCTCACCGACAATAGCTAGATCTTCAACTCTTGAGACGGCACGTCGGATACCGGCTCGTAAGATTGGATGATCGTCGACCACCAAAACTTTGGTCGTCATACTCAATCGATCTCTATAAAGTAGTGATTCCCAGTCTCGTCAGTGCGTTGTTCATATGTGGCACCGGCCCGGGAAATCTCTTCCGCAATCGAACTGAGCCCGAAGGATCCAATCCGATTCTGGATCTTGCCGGCGCCGTCATCAGATACATGAATGACCAATCGATTATTGGCGCTCGTGGTGAACGCAATCGAAAACCTAGTACAGCCGGAGTGGCGCACACTATTTCGTGCAATCTCAAGAATCGCTCTGGATAGAGCATCTTCTTTTTCAGTTGTAAGGAGCCCTAGGGGGAGTTCTAAGTCGAGAATTTGGCCTTTAAGAAGGGTCTGGAGCGTCTCGGCTAGCTCTTCGAAATTGATACTTCGGAGCAGATAGATCTCGTCGCGAAACTTATTGATTACCGAGATGATGTCGAATCTGATCCGCCGTAGTTCACTTTTCAATTCTGGCGAACTAGATTGCTCAGCTATCAAATCATCTAGGCGGTAACCCAACGCGGCGAGGTCCTGCGCTAGCCCGTCATGAAGTCGGCGGGCTAGTTCTAAGCGATTTGCACGATCAGGCAAAGAGCTCAGCAATCTCTGATGCGAACTCTTTATGAACCACGTGGCGCTTGACCGAAAGTTTCGCAGTCAAATGACCGCCAGCTATGGTGAAGTCCACAGGCAGGATCTTGAACTTACGGATCGACTCAGCGCGGCTAACTGCCTTGTTCGCTTCATCTACCGCAGTTTGAATCACCGAGATCAGATCTGGATCATTGGTGAGTTCGGCGAGCGTCGCACCATCCTTCTTATTTGCCGTAATCCATCCCTTGATTGCATCTTGATCGATAGTCACCAAAGCTGCGATGTACGGCTGGTTATCACCTACAACAATGCACTGGCTTACCAATGGGTGAGCGCGTAGTCGATCCTCAAGCACTGCCGGAGCGACATTTTTTCCGCCGGAAGTGACAATCAATTCCTTCTTGCGACCGACAATGTATAGATATCCCTCATCATCCAATTGACCTAGATCGCCGGAACGGAAATAACCATCATTGGTGAAGACTTCCTTATTTGCATCATCGTTCTGCCAGTAACCACGCATAACGATCGGCCCTTTGATCAAAACCTCACCATCCTCGGCGATTTTGATCGTGGTGCCGGGAATTGGTCGGCCAACTGAGCCAACCTTATGAGCAGAGGTCAGGTTCAAGGTTGCGCCAGCTGTAGTCTCAGTCAATCCATAACCTTCCAGCACTCGAATACCTGCGCCGCGGAAGAAGTGGCCAAGGCGTTCGCCAAGCGGGGCACCTCCGGAAATCGCAGCTTCAACTCGGCCGCCAAGTCCATGGCGAATCTTCGAATAGACCAACTTATCGAAGAGCGCATGCTTGACCTTGAGGCCAACCGGAGTATTTCCTTCATCTAGGCTCTTGCTATACGCGATCGCGATATCTGCGGCCTTTCGGAAGATTGCCCCCTTACCAGCAGCTTCAGCCTTCGCTTCGGCGCCGTTGTAAACCTTTTCAAAGATTCGCGGAACAGCCAGGACGAATGTCGGCTTGAATGACGCGAGATCAGTTGTCAGTCGGCCTAGGACATCGCCGCAATGAGCGAGATGTAGTCCGGCACGAATCGATCCGATTTGAACCATTCGACCAAAGACGTGAGCTACTGGCAAGAAGAGCAGAGTCGAACCGCCAGGCTTTAGGAATAGATCGGCCGCTCCCATAACAACATTGCTGCACTCAGAGAGGAAGTTTCCATGTGTCAGCTGTACACCCTTAGGTCTTCCGGTAGTTCCCGATGTGTAAATTAGAGTTGCAAGTGAATCTGGCGTTAGCGCTGCTCGACGCCGATCAATCTCGGAATCTGAAATATCTTTTCCAAGGTACTCGAGTTGTGCCAAGACATTCTCGGTCATAGTCCAGCAATTCTTGGTGAAGGTAGGGAGTACTGGCTTTACCGCATCGCGTAGTTGTGGAGTCTCGACGATAATCGCCACAGAATGTGAGTCGGAGAGAATCCAGTCGACTTGTTCGGGAGAGGATGTTTCGTAGATCGGAACCGTTACACCACCAGCAAACCAGATGGCGAAATCCAATACCGTCCACTCATAACGAGTTCGCGCCATGATGGCGACTCGGTCGCCGATGTCAACGCCCGATGCGATCAAACCTTTAGCGGTGGCGCGAATCTCCGCTTCGAACTCGCGCGCGGTGACTGGTTGCCAGCCATCACCGAGTGGCCGGGAGACCAGGATTCGTTCTGGTTCGAACCAGGCGCGTTCAGCGACGAGGTTGGTCAGATTGCCGGCGGTAGCCGCGGGCTCGAGGGCAGGGACAAAGTATTCGGTCATAGGCGAAAAGTAGCGGCTACCTTTCCCCATCGGAAGAGGTAGCCTCCCGCCATGGCCGAAATGTCTTCTAATTCGATAAGTATTGATGCCCCAGCAGCCGAGGTCTCCAAAGTCCTCGCCGATATCGAGGGTTTTCCAGCATGGTCCTCAGCAATCAAGAGCGTTGAGGTTCATGAGCGTGATGGCGCAAACCATGCGACCAAAGTGACGGTGAAGATCGAAGCTGGCGTCCTCAAGGATAAAGCCACGCTCAACTACGACTATTCGAAGTTGCCCAATGAGATTTCCTTCAGCCTTGAAGAGGCTGATTTGATGACTGAGATGTCCGGGGGATACACGATCAAAGATAACGGTGATGATACGACGACCGTTATTTATTCCTTGAATGTCCAAGTTTCGATGCCAGTTCCAGAGATGATGCGCAAGAAGGCAGAGAGCGCCACTATCGACGCAGCTCTAGGTCAGCTGAAGAAGAAGCTTGAAGGCTAGATGTCGTTTGAGATTGGGATCGATGTCGGCGGAACGAAAGTTCTTGCTGGCGTAGTTGATTCCAACGGCGCAATCTTGGAGCGAACGCGAAGAGATACGCCTCGGGAGGGCGGCGCAGCCCTGACCAAGATAATCGCTGAGATGATTATCGATCTTAAGTCGCGTCATGATGTAACTGGAATCGGTGTGTGTTCGGCGGGCTTTTTCGCTGCAGATCGAAGAAGCATCATTGCCAATCCCAATATCGCAAATTGGAATGGGGTTCGGTTAGCTGACGATCTTGAAGCATTGATTAACCGTCCGGTGGTTCTAGAGAACGATGCGAATGCCGCAGCCTGGGGCGAACGCCAATTTGGCGCTGGCCAAGGAGCTGATGAATTAGTTCTGCTAACAATCGGAACGGGCTTAGGTGGCGGATTGATTACGGGCGGTGCGATTTATCATGGCGCGCGTGGCGCTGCGGCCGAATTTGGCCATATGCGCGCTGTACCGGAGGGCCATCTATGTGGTTGCGGGATCCGTGGCTGTTATGAGCAGTACGCATCGGGCAATGCCTTATTGCGCCATGCAAAAGAGGCGATTGCGGCATCACCTGAGTTGTCACGGAATCTTCTAGCCCGCGGTGATGGAACGGTTGATGGGTTGACTGGTGCACATCTGACCGCAGCCGCGCAAGATGGCGATCCGGTTGCGATAGCTGCCTTTAATACCACCGGTCAATGGATTGGCGCCCTAATCGCCTCCCTTGAGGCGGCCCTTGATCCCGCCAAGGTTGTGATTGGAGGTGGCGTTGTCGCAGCTGGAGAGATCTTGCTCAAGCCGATCCGTGAATCGATGGGACGGTTGTCGCCTTTCGGCGGGAAGCGGCCGCTCCCTGATTTGGTCGCAGCCAAACTTGGCAACGATGCTGGCTTGATTGGCGCGGCCAACCTAGCTCGGAGTTAGAGAGCGATTCCATCGTCAGAATCGGAATCTGGCTTCATCTGCCAGAAGAAGAGAAAGACTCCAGTCATTAGCGCGATCAGTCCGGGCCAATAACTGAGACTGAATGGGTCGAATGACGTGAATGTCGTAAGCGCTGCGTAAGCCGGCCCCAAGGTGACACCCAGGAGCGCGCCGCGCTGAATTGGCGTGAGTGTTGGAAGCGGTTTGTTATCACCGTTGTAACGTTCAGCTGCCTCAATGTTCTCCAACTCATCAAGAAAAGTCGTTGGCGCGGAAGTATCCAAATTGAGGCTGGAGACTATCGAGTCGAATTCTGCGTCAATCAATTCACTTTGATCGCGTTCCAGATCTCCCGACAAGACATCGCGGATGAAGGTGATGCTTTCGCTGGCAAGAAGTTCAGCATCGAAATCAAGCGCTACATTGTGGAAGGACCTTTCGAAGATGACTTCGCGAATATCGATTGAAGCGACGCTATCTATCACATGTTCCGAATTCTTTGGATCAACCACGTGATCATTGACCGAATATCCGATCATCAATGGCGTCTGCACGGAGGATAGATCGCCCTGAACCGTACGCCAGAGTTTCTGCAGAGAATGAAGAGCCCGCAATGGCGTCCGGCCATAACTATGGCGCGGTGGATTAGGTGCAGCTACATCAGTGCCACGTCCACCGATTGAAGGTATGAAATATTTGAGAATCGGAACTGCTCTCATAAATGCTCGATCATCAAATACCGAGGGATTAACAAGAATCAGTCCTTCGATCTCTCTACCTCGCAGCGCCGCGAGTCGAATCGAGAGGGCACCGCCCATGGAGAATCCAGCAACGAATACCCGACTGTGACGTTTCCGCAATTCATCAAAAGCTCGCTCAACCTCGCCAAACCAATCCTCCCAGCGAGTTCTATTCATCATCTCCCAAGTAGCGCCATGTCCGGGAAGAAGTGGCACTGATACCGAGAATCCAGCGCGATGGAGCGCTTCTGCCCAAGGTCGCACAGATACTGGAGATCCAGTGAATCCATGAACCATCAACACGGCAATCTCACCGCCGTTCAATTCGAAGGCTTCGGCATTCGGAATCACGCTCACGCGACGCATATTGTCATATCTCGGCAATAAGCCTCTAAATTAGGGGGGTGGCGTCCCGCAGATCGATGATCAATGGAGACAAGGTCGCATATGGCCTGCTCAAATCTTTCTTGATGCCGATTCTCACTCTGCTATTCCGCCCGAAGGTCAAAGGTCTACGAAATGTTCCTTCAAACGGGCCCGTGATAATCGCATCCAATCATCTCTCCTTTAGCGACTCGATCTTCATGCCGCTTGTAGTTCCGCGGAAGGTCACTTTCCTGGCCAAGAGTGAATACTTCACATCGCCCGGGCTAAAAGGTCTAGTTAAGAAATTGACTTTCATCGCTCTTGGTCAAGTTGCAGTGGATCGCACCGGAGGATCACGAAGTGAGGCAGCGTTACTTACGGGGTTATCGGTGCTGGCTAATGGAGAGTGCCTTGGTATATATCCAGAGGGAACACGTTCCCCAGATGGTCGTCTCTATCGCGGGCGCACCGGCGTAGCTCGATTGGCCTTCGAATCTGGAGCCCCGGTGGTTCCAGTTGCGATGTTCAATACCGCTGATATTCAACCAACCGGGAAGATAATTCCCAAGATCATGCGGGTGCGAATGGTCTTTGGCGAACCCCTTCATTTCGGGCCGCCGGAGAAATCAAGTAACCCCGAAGAACTCCGCAAGGCTACCGATCTAATCATGCGGAAATTGCAGGAGATGTCGGGGCAAGAGTATGTAGATATCTATGCCTCTCAGGCGAAGGATGCGATCGCTGAGGAGAAACGGCGGAGCGAAGAAGAGGAGTAGGACTACTCCTCACCAAAAATCTCCCGGCGATCAGATATGAATTTGCAGGTCTCGCAGGCAGAGTCTCGTACCGGCGTCGGGCCTGAGATTAACGCGATGAATTCAGTTAACCGCCGTTGTAACTTTCCAGGATCGCGAGCGATTGGGAACCAAGAGCTGTTTAGATCAAGGCGGAAGCCATTTCCTGGATCTCCAACGGATTGCTTCGGTGACCAGACTAGAAGCCCCATAACAGAGATTCTCTTTGCTTGACCTGAGGCCGGATTCTCAAGTGCGAATGCATATGCCTCTAATTGGGGTGCGTAGAAATCGCTCTTGTCGTTATCTCTACCTTGGAATTTGCAGTCAATGATGCCGTACGTTCCATCAGCGAACTCCAGAAGTAGGTCGTACTTTCCCCTGATTGCATAAGGTGAGGGAGAACCGTTGAACTCGATAGGAATCGAGCGAACCCAATCACCGCTTCCGATTACGCGCCCCTCAGGAAGCGCAGGGTGGAGATCATCCGACTTCCCACTTTTGAAATGACCCTCCTGCATTGCAGAGAGCTCGCCGACTAGCGGGAAGAAGGAAGGCGCCTTGAGTCCATGGTTGTAGTGGAGCCAGAGACAGCGATGGCAGTTATCCCAAGCGAAGGTTAGATCGCTAGGGCTGATGAATTCGCGAGCTTTAGCCATGGGGAGATTCTGCCCGGTCTGACTGACATTCCTCGCTCACACCGCTGATGTGAAAGTGAATAACCCCAGGAGAATCATGACTACACCGCCAGCGCGACGCATCATCACAAGTCGACGTGGCGAATTTGATAGCGATTCGCGGATGGTGCCAGCTAAGAGACCCCAGATTCCATCGAAGAAAAATGAGAGAATTCCAAAGGTCGCGCCCATAAGAAGTAGTTGTGATGTGATGCTAGTTCCATCCCGATCGACAAACTGGGGGAGAATTGCGGCGAAGAAGACCAGACCTTTCGGGTTGAGCGCTCCGACCCAGAACCCCTCTCTAATCGAGCGGAGGTGGCTAGGTCTAACCTCGACGCTCTTGACCATATCGGCGGCGTGAATCTGGGATTGGCGGATCGCGTTGATTCCCAAGTAGATCAAGTAGAGGCCGCCTAGGAATTGGACTCCGAGATATGCGATTTCACTGGCTTGGAGAATCGGACCCAATCCGAATGCGACCAACATTGATAGTAAGAACATCCCGAGAGCATTTCCACCAACCGTCGCTATCGCCGTTATCCGCCCGAATGAGATGGCGCGCGCAATTGCGAAAAGGACGCTAGGGCCGGGGGCCAGGATTATGACGATTGCAGCAATGAGATATTCCGGGAAACGAGTTGGGATTGGTAGCACCGGTGGATTATCCTGCAAATAGAGATGGGCCTGGCGTTCTGCCAGGCCCATATTCCTACTATCTGTTACGCAGCGCTGGTTCCGCGGGACTTGGATAGACCGTGGAATACCCGGTATCCAATTACCGCAACCAGGGTTGCATTGATGATTCCATTAAATGTGAAATCACCGCTGGTCCATGAGATATCAGCGATTCCGATGATAATCGCGGTAGCCGCGACGATCAGATTGGTCGAATCGGCGAAATTCACACGTGCTTCGATCCAGATCTTGGCACCGAGAATGCCGATCATTCCGAAGAGTGCGACCTGCACGCCGCCGAGTACTCCACCAGGGATTGCACTTAGGAATGCGCCGAACTTAGGCGAGATCGATAAGACCATGGCGCCGAGAGCGGCGATCCAATATGCAGCAGTTGAGTAGACACGAGTAGCGGCCATAACGCCGATATTCTCGGCATAGGTTGTGGTTCCAGAGCCGCCGCCAGCACCTGCAAGCGTGGTTGCTAAGCCATCTGCGAATAGCGCATTACCCATCTGATCATCGAGATTCTTTCCGGTCATAGTTGAGACAGCTTTGACGTGTCCAACATTCTCTGCGATTAGCACGAGTACGACGGGGAGGAAGAGGATTATTGCGCTCATCTTGAATTCTGGTGTTGTGAAGGTCGGAGCAGCTACCCATTTTGCCGCTGAGATACCAGAGGTATCGACATCACCCATTAGGAATGCGATTCCATAGCCGACCAAGAGACCCATGAAGATCGAGATTCGACCAAGGAAACCTCTAGAGAAGGCAGCGAAGAAGGCGATTGCGATTAGTGTGATGGTTCCGAGGAGTGGGCCATTCACTAGGCTGCCCTTGGCCGCACCGGCGAGGTTAAACCCGATCACCATGACGATGGTTCCGGTTACTACCGGTGGCAACATCCAGTTGATCCAGCCAGTACCGAATGCCTTTGCAATCAAGCCGACGAGGGCGAGAAGGACGCCAGTTGCAACTACGCCGCCAAGCGCTACCGCCATGCTGTCACTCTTTACTGAGGCAGCGATCGGAGCCAAGAAGGCGAAGGAAGAGCCGAGATAACTCGGAAGCTTGTTCTGGGTGATGATCAAGAAAAGTATGGTTCCTAGACCGGAGAAGAAGAGTGTGGTCGTAGGAGGCAAACCGGTAAGGATCGGCACTAAGAAGGTCGCGCCGAACATTGCTGCGATGTGCTGGAGGCCGACGCCAATCGTGCGTGGCCAACTTAGTCGTTCATCGGTGGAAACGACCGCGCCAGGCTCAATGCTGGTGCCGGTTCCGTGGAGTTTCCATGAGAAGAGACTCATTTAGATGATCCTCATTTCTAGCGACCCGATCTAGCTTGATAGAGGGTACGAATGGGTGCGCTAGAAGTAGAGGGTAGGTCGGCTCCGCCCTTACCTGGGGGTAGGCGCGCCCAATCCTGAGAAATTGATAACTATCGCCCCTTGAAGTAGGCGAGGACCTCGCTACGAGCTTGTTTTCTATCGCCAGCCGCGAGGGCGATTGTCGCTGCGGCAGCAGCATCTTCGCCTGTGAGCCGATTAGCGACCGCGCTCATCTCCGCAAGGGCGCCGACGCCAGCGCTCAATGAAGTTACGCCGAGGCCGACGAGTACCGCAGCTAAGAGCGGATCGGATGCAGCTTCGCCGCAGACCCCGACCTTCATTTCAGATGCATTAATTGAGATTCGCGAAAGAGCTCGGAGTAGCGCCGGTTGCCAAGGATCCAGTAGCTCCGCGACATGGGAATTCTGTCGATCCGCGGCAAAGAGATACTGCGAAAGATCATTGGTGCCGATAGAGATGAAATCCAATATTCCTGCCAATTCTGATAGATGATCTATCAGCGCCGGCACTTCGACCATGACGCCAACCGACTTGAAGCCAACCGAACGAGCTTGATTTGCGAAGGCTTTCGCCTCCTCTCTCGTCGCAATCATGGGAGCCATTACCGAGATGGTTAGACCTTCGACATCTTGACTGGCCTCCTTAAGCGCAACTAATTGCTCTTGGAAAAATTCCGGATGAATCCGTTCGATTCGCTGACCGCGTACCCCGAGCGCCGGATTCTCCTCTACATCCAGACCTAAGAAGGGAATCGGCTTATCGGTGCCGGCATCGAGAGTTCGGAAGATGACTTCACCTTTTGGTACTTCGCTGAGAATCTCACGATAGATATCGCGTTGTTCAGCGAGGGTTGGACGGGAATCCAGATGCAATAGTGCAAGTTCGCTCCGCAATAATCCGACACCTTCGGCCCCAGCTGATGTAGCTTTTCGGGCATCACTGACCGAGCCCACATTTGCGAATAACTTGAAGATTCGCTTATCGATAACGGGCAAGGGGGACCACCAACTCTCTGACCCGGACTTTGGCATCTCGCCACCAATCTGGGCAGTCGAGCTGACCGGATCGATAGCGACATTCTCACCTTCTTTGATCAATGAGATGTCGCTGCATCCAACTAGAGCTGGAATTCCCAGCTGGCGGCAGACAATTGCAGTATGTGATGTCGGACCGCCTTTTCGCGTGATGACACCGCTAACCGATCCGGTGAACTTGGAAGTCTCCAACGGTGATAGATCATCAGCGACAATAATCCAAGATCCGTGATCTGGAATCTCAAAATTATCTTCTATGCCCAAGATTGCCAAGATGATTCGATCTTTGATCTCTGCCAAATCTGCAATTCGTTCCTTGAATTCTCCAGTTGCATCGCCTAAGAGTTCGATGAATCCATCGATACTACGTTGGGTTGATGTGATGGCATTAAAACCGCTGGCAATCTCTTCCTTGACCAACTCGAGCAATTCATCATCTTCAAGAAGAGCAAGCTGAGCGCCAAGGATTTCGGCCAGAGTCTCATCACTCGCAGCTTCACGCGCAGAGCGGAAATTCGCTGCAACGCGCTCTCGAGCTCTGGAGAATGAGGCGATTTCAACTTCAATACCTTGAGACGGAGCTGAGTTGGCTTCGGCAATCTCAGTTGGAGCGGGTGATTTCTTCGCAAGGATTAACGCTTTACCGAAGCCGACTTTACTGCCGACGCCAAATCCACTTAAAGTCTTCATCATTCAGAGATGCATGCTTCAAGATGTGAGAGCAATTCTTCCGCAACCTGCTGATTGGTGGTTTCACAACGAACCAGGATTGATTCCCCCTGCTTTATCTTCAAGGTCAGTAACCGTAGCGGACTAGCAGCATTTACTAGCTTGCTCGCATCTCTACCAACTTCGACGGTGAAGCCAGCACTTTTGGCAATCTCTGAGAACTGTGCCGCGGGTCGGGCGTGAAGTCCAACTGCGGCAGTTACGACCATATTGCGTTCGATCATCAGGGGTTCACCACCACTTTGATTGCTTTACCGCTCAATACCGCGTCAATTGCGCCTTGTACGTTAGAAAGTGGCTCACGATGGGTAATCAGATCGGCGACTTTGACGCGGCCATCAGCGATCATGGCGAGCGCCTCCTTGTTCTGTGCTGGGCTCGAGCCGTTTGCGCCATAGAGAGTTACTTCCTTGTAATGCACGATATTTGAATCGCAACTGATCATCGGCTTGTCTTTTGGAAGCCCACCGAAGAAACTAACCCGGCCGCCGGGCGCGACGATAGAGATCGCTAGTTCCTGCGCAGCCCCGGAAGGTGCGGCTGTTATGACCACCGATGGTCCTCGACCCCCGGTCAAATCCTTGATTCTCGTCGCCAGGTCTTCGCTGGACATATCGATTGCGGCATCTGGCGAAACCTTCTCCGCCGAGAGCTTCAATCGCTCGCCATTTATGTCGGCAAGGAATACCTTCCCCGCACCGAGAGCGCGCGCTAGTCGAATATGTAAACAACCGATCGGACCTGCGCCCATAACCAATACTGAATCACCAGACCCCATACCAACGATCTTTTGAGCATTCAATACGCAGGCAAAGGGTTCGGTAACTGCCGCCTCATCAAATGTCACATTATCGGGAATCCGATTTACTCCATTTACTTTGATCACCTCTCGAGGGATGACCATGTACTCGGCGAAACCACCAGCGAATTGATAACCCATGCTCAATTGGTTCTCACAGATCGTCATTCGATCGGACTTACATAACCAGCATTCACCACAGGGGATTGCAGCAATCACCTGGACGCGATTGCCAACCTGGAACCCCGAAACATTTGATCCGATTTCGGCAATCTCGCCGGCAATCTCGTGACCAATGATTTGCGGTGGATTCAAGCGAGGGTGGCCGTGATTGAAGATTTTGGCATCAGTTCCACAAGTCGAGCAGGATTTAACTCGAATGAGGATCTCATCGCTATTTGGTGAAGGGCAATCGACTTCGATTACCTTTAGGTCGCCAGGACCGGAGAAGAGCGCTGCCTTCAACTTAGCCTCCTAGAGGGATTCACGGGTCAATAATCGAAGAATCTCTTCCGCACTGGAAGATTCCTTCAGTCTACTTAGGCTTTCCTCGTCGACCAAGACATCGGCGAGATTTCCAAGGATTTCAACATGTTCATCTTCGCGAGCTGCTATTCCGATACAGATTGAAACCAATTCACCTTGCCAAGGAACAGGCTCGATAAAGCGAAGGAAGACTAATTGGCCGAAGTTCACCAGGGAGCGGGACTCATCGGTGCCGTGGGGGATGGCGACGCCATTTCCCATATAAGAGGAGAAGATCTGCTCGCGCCGATACATGGCCTTTGCGTAATCAGGTAGAACAGCGCCTAATTCGATTAATTTATCGCCGCATCGTGCAACTGCCTCCTCTTGCGAGGAGGCAGTTGCTGCTAGATGGATACCCTCTAGCGATAAGAGTGGTTTAGCCATCAGAGATGGTCGTACCATCCTTTATCGCTTGGACAACTGATGCGATTGCTGGGTCGCCAAGGAACATATCGAAAGGTATGACGACCTTATCTGGCACTGCTTGCTTTGCTCTCATCGATAGCCCACGGTGGCAGAGGACGAGATCAGCGCCAGAACTCGAGAGTTGGTTTACCGGTGAATGGCTCGCCTTTATGCCTTGCGACTTCAACTGTTTCGCAATCATATTTGCGACCATGACACTGGAACCCATGCCGGCTTCGCAGGCGACTATCACGAGTTTCACATCAGAGCCAGAGATACTCGCCATAACTATCCGTTCTTTAGCGAGTCTTTACGAGCTTTCGCTGCATCGAGATCGGCATCATCGAGAGACTTGTCGGTCTTGAGTAGGAAGTATCCCACTACGAATGCGACAGCAGCCGATGCGAAGATCGCTAGCAATACCTTGAAGGTGTAGCCCTGAGGGGTAACGACAAGGTAAGCGAAGATGGATCCTGGTGATGGTGTAGCGGTCAAGCCATTATCAAGCGCAACGTTTACGAATACGCCTGTTGCACCACCAGCGATTGCAGCAAGAATCATGCGTGGCTTCATCAAGATGTATGGGAAATAGATCTCATGAATACCACCAAGGAAGTGGATGACGATTGCGCCTGGAACCGATCCGCGAAGGATGCGCGGTCCGGCAAGCCAGAATGCAAGTAGAACGCCGAGTCCTGGGCCAGGGTTGGTCTCGAGCATGAAGAGAATCGAACGTCCGGTCTCCTCTGCCTCTGCAACGCCCAGCGGTCCAAGCACGCCATGGTTGATGGCGTTATTCAGGAAGAGGACCTTGGCTGGCTCGATGATGATTGATGCCAGTGGTAGAAGTCCATTATCGACAAGCGATTGGATGGAGTTACCGAGGACATCGCTAATTGACTTTACGACTGGGCCGATTCCTTTGAATCCAGCCATCGCAAGTAGAAGGCCGCTGATTCCGAGGGTGAAGTTGCTGATGAGCATCTCGAATCCAGCTGGAACCTTGGGATCAACTACGGCGTCGATCTTCTTGAGGATCCAAGCAGCTAACGGACCCATGATCATCGCGCCGAGGAACATCGGAATATCAGTTCCGACGATCACGCCGACAGTTGCGATTGCGCCGATGACAGCTCCACGCTGACCATGAACCATCCGACCACCGGTCAAGCCGATGAGGATCGGAAGTAGGTTGATGATCATCGGACCTACCATCTTCGCAAACTCTTCATTTGGGACCCAGCCCGTTGGAATGAAGAGAGCGGTTAGCAAGCCCCAGGCGATGAATGCACCGATATTCGGGATCACCATTCCAGCGAGATTGCCACCAACTTTTTGTAGGGTTGCACGCCAACCCGAGTGGGTCGAAGCGCTACCTATGTAGTTTGTCATGCAGTTTTCCTCCCTTTTCGAAAAGGATTACG
>JBEGNC010000069.1:0-12001 GCA_041182705.1 Actinomycetota bacterium
GCAAAGAATTTGGGCATTTATGGAGCCGAGGAAGAAGTAGATGAGGATTGGACGATCGATCCGACAAACGTTCAGATGCTAGATGTCGGCTCGCCATTCGACTTCGCCAATCAGGGGATGCTCTACTTACCTCGACACATACCGGAACCAGGTCGCGATGGACCGAGTAAAGAGGCTCTGGTCGAATTAGGTGAATTGATAGATGCCGCAGGCGGACGGACCCTTGCACTCTTCTCATCTTGGCGAGGAGTAGAGATGGCCGATGAACATCTCCGTCGAGTCTTAGCTGAACTGCCGATTGCAATCATCACGCAACGGCGGGGAGATAGCGTCGGCTCACTCGTTGAGCGCTTTGCTGCTGACCCAACATCAATCCTCTTGGGAACGATGAGCTTGTGGCAGGGTGTGGATGTCCCAGGGCCAGCCTGCACTCTCGTTGCAATAGATCGGATTCCATTCCCTAGGCCAGATGATCCGGTGATCTCAGCGCGGGCAAATCAAGCAGATAGCGCCGGAGGTTCGGGATTCATGCAGGTATCCCTTCCCAGAGCAGCGCTCTTATTGGCCCAGGGGACTGGTCGACTGATTCGCTCGACTGAGGATCGCGGAGTTGTGGCCATCTTGGATTCGCGAATCGTTACGAAACGATATGGCTCTATCCTGCTTAACTCGATGCCGCCCTTCTGGCGCACGAGCGAAGGCGCTGTTATTAGAGATTCCCTAAAACGTCTTCATCAGAGATTTCAAGAATCCGAGCGCTGATTTCGGGCCAACTACGGGCAAAACTTGGATGTAGTTCGACACTTTCAATCTCATCGATGGGAAACCAACGAATATCTTGAGTTTCTTGATTGGGTTCAAATTCGAAATCAGCTCCACGATGGATTACGACAATGGTCTCGTATGACCAATCACCATGATCTTCGAGATGTGAGAAGTGAGCTGAGATCGACTCAGTCGCAATTCCGATCTCTTCACTCGCCTCACGAAGTGCCGCCGAGAATCCATCCTCATGTGAATCGCGAGCGCCGCCCGGTATTCCCCACGTATCGCCATTGTGAACCCAAGGAGCGCGGTGCTGGAGTAGGACTCGTCCATTTTGAATTAAGAGTAAGCCAGCAGCCCCGAATCGACCCCAATGCTTCGAGCCACATTGGCAATCAACCCAGCCATCCCCATCTCGCTCTGCCACATCTCTAGTTTTACACAGCTTCTCTAATTTAGCCCTATGGCAAGCTGTGCTCATCTAACTTCCAGTGATGTCTCGGGCTGCCATCGCAATAGCGCTGATGATGGCCATTCTCGCACCCAGCGCCCATGCAGAAGATTGTGAAGGAGATACCTGTGTAGCGGTCAGCGCAGATGACGAAAATCATCTAGTTATAACTGTGAAGAAGGGTAAGCCCGGAAGTGAAAGTACGACGTCGCCGGGACCTAAGCCAACCCCTTCGCGCAAGAGCGTATGGATTCCTTGGTTACCAAAGCCAACTGCTACACCAATCCGGATTGCGAGCAATCCGCGCACTAGTAAGCCGAGATTGAAGCCGCGCATAAAACGTATTTCTGGGAGATCTTTAGCCGATCAAGTAAAGCGTGCGCTTCCAAATGGCTTGATAATTGCCCAGCCGATGTCCGGCGCTCTCCTTCGAGAGCCAGTCAATTTCTTCACAACTATCCCACCTCTCTTTCGAACAGTGGTTCTGGTCTTAGGCGTCCCGATAACAATCGAAATGCAGGCCGAATATCGATGGCATTTTCCATCTGACGATATGGAAGTGACCCGAAATCCGGGGGCGCCATATCCATTAGGGGGCATCCGACATTCTTTTGAAGAGGTCGGGCCACAGCCGGTTCGGCTTGAGGTGATCTGGCGCGGTAATTGGCGGACTGGATCGATCAGTGGTCCGATAAAGGGTTCGATTCGTCAATCAATAGAGCGAGAAGTATTTATCCATCCCGCCAATTCGCTTTACACAAAGTAGTTCTCCACAGATTCGGTTATACCCGCCTATGTTCTTTGCTATTGAAGGAATCTTCGCCTATGACAACTGTTACATCTCCAATAGATCTGCTAAATGCAATTCCTTTCCTAATCGGCTACCAGCCGGATGATGCCATCATCCTTATGGCGCTCAAAGAGGATTCAATCACAATGGCGATTCGAATCGATTTTCCGAAGAAACTTCTTCAGGATGAAGTACACGCGCTAGTTGCAAAGTTAGAGGAGAGTGGCGCGGAAGGCGCTCTAATGGTCTCCTATATCCCCGATGATTGTTCAGATGCTGAAGGGATACTGGCTCCGATTGTCGACCAATTGGTTAACCACCAAATTCCACTCCAAGAATCAATTGTCGTTGTCTCAGGTAGATGGCGCTCGCTGATCTGCTCGGATTCGGATTGTTGTCCGATTGAAGGTTCACCGATGCCCGAGCTGGTGGATTCTCGGATTGCTAGCGAGGAGATAGCAAGTGGAAAGCCCTTCCCATTTGCGGACTTGGCCTCGATGTCTCGTTCATTGGCGCCGCTTCCGGAGGATTCCGAGTTGCTCGCTCTAATTGATGAGATTCCAGAGGTTGACTATGGGAAGAATCCCAATATCGACCAACGGGCTGGCGCTACCGCAGTTACCGATTTCATCCATGAATTCGCGGCGGCAGGAATTTCAAAGAATAAAGAGCTGATTGCGCTCCTCTTAGTTAGGCTGCAAGACCTACAGGTTCGAGATTTCGCACTTGGATCCATGCGCAGTGAAGATTCCGATCTCTTCTTCGCAAGTTGGCGATGGTTGATGCGTCGCGCACCGCAGGGTTATGTCGCACCGCCAGCGGTCCTATTCGCAGTTGCTTGTTATGAGCGAGGCGATGGGGCTCTCGCCAACCTCGCATTGCAACGGGCCCGGGAGGATCAACCAAACTATTCGATGGTCGAATTGCTCAGTAGGGTCTTTCGCAGCGGCCAACCACCCACGCTCTTTAGTGAGCTCCGCGCTGAACTTCACCCCCGAGTCTGTGAGGCGCTCTTCTCGGGTAGCATGAAGGAGTGATAATCGGAGTGCCAAAAGAGATAAAAAATAACGAATTTCGCGTGGCAATCACCCCAGCGGGAGTACGAGAATTCGTAAATCGAGGTCATCAAGTCCTGATTGAGACGAGTGCCGGATTGGGCTCAGCAATCACTGATGATGATTACTTCCAAGTCGGGGCGACCATTCTTCACTCCGCTGATGAAGTCTGGCAGCGCGGAGAATTGATTCTTAAAGTCAAAGAGCCAATCGCGGCCGAATATTCTCGGATGCGAAGTGGTCAAGTGCTCTTCACTTACCTTCACTTAGCCGCCTCTCGTGAGTGCACCGATGCGCTGATCAAGAGCGGCATAACAGCAATCGCCTACGAAACAGTAGAAGTTAATGGCGCACTTCCATTGCTCGCGCCCATGAGCGAAGTTGCTGGGCGGATGGCTCCGCAAGTCGGTGCCGCTGCGCTTCAGCGGAGTGCGGGAGGGCGCGGGGTTCTTCTCGGCGGAGTTCCGGGAGTCCGCCCCGGTAAGGTTTTAGTTCTAGGTGGCGGCATCGCAGGATTGGCAGCTGCGACAATCGCGCATGGCATGAGAGCCGATGTGACGGTTGTCGATATCAATCAGCGGCGACTATCTGAGATCGATCATCTCTTTGGTGGCACAGTGAAGACGCTGATGTCGAGTGCGCATGCCATCGAAGAGGAGGCGCTAAGCGCCGATCTAGTTATTGGAGCCGTCTTAATCCATGGCGCAAAGGCGCCGAAATTGATCTCCAACCAATTGGTAAAGCGGATGAAATCTGGCGCAGTCCTAGTCGATATAGCAATCGACCAAGGTGGCTGTTTCGAAGATTCAAAGGCAACCACCCATGCCGAACCGACCTTCAAAGTCCATGACTCGATCTTCTACTGTGTGGCGAATATGCCTGGCGCCGTTCCCTCTACTTCGACATACGCCCTATCTAACGCGACCATGAAATATGCCCTGGCCTTGGCCGAGCATGGTTGGCGAGAAGCGCTCCGTCGCGATTCTGGTCTGGCACTGGGACTTAATGTCCATGAAGGGAAGATCTACTACGAAGCAGTGGCTACGGCTCACGGGCTAACTTCTAGTAAGTGGACTTTTTAACCTCAATTTTCTAGAGTCCGCCCCAGGTCACGAGTTCCAGAATCAAGCCCCGGCTAACTGGACGGCAACCCTCCACCGCGGTGGGGTGCTCCGGGTGAGGACCAGGTCGATAAAGAATCGACAAGCGCGGGTCTGCCAAAGTCTGTCAGGTCCGACGTTGGATCATATGAAAGGCGTGCAATGAAGAAATTCCTAAAGGTAATTCCATTCCTAATCGCAGCTCTGCTTCTCGCATCATGCTCTTCGAGCGAGGAGAGCGGTAGCGCAGCAAGTGATACCGGAACTTGTTCACCCGAATCACTTCAGACTCTAGAAGCTGGCGTTCTGACCATTGCGACAGGTGAGCCTGCTTACTATCCATGGGTAATCGATGATGCACCAGAGTCCGGTCAAGGATTCGAGGCTGCGGTCGCATATGCGGTTGCTGCAGAACTTGGTTATGAGAATTCTGCGGTCAAGTGGGTTAGAACCACATTCGACTCTGCAATCGCACCAGGTCCTAAGACCTTCGATTTCAACCTCCAGCAATATTCGATCACCGAAGATCGTAAAGAGGTAGTTGATTTCTCCTCGCCTTATTACAAGTCGAATCAAGCAATCGTCTCATTTAAGGGAAGCAAGCTTGAGGGAATCACAGATCTCCAAGGGCTAGCTGATTCAGGCGCCAAACTTGGAGCGGCTGTTTCCACTACATCTCTTGATGTGATTGAGACCCAACTTGGTCTAAAAGCTTCAGTATTCAACGATAACGCAGCTGGTGTTACCGCTTTGAAGAACAAGCAGATTGATGGTCTCGTTGTCGATCTACCAACCGCCTTCTATCTATCTGCTGTAGAGGTTCCAAATGGGATCATCGTCGGTCAGATTGATGGTAGCGATGCTGAAGATCAGGGCTTTGGTTTACTTCTAGCCAAAGATAGCCCGATTACCTCATGCGTAACCAAGGCGGTCGACGCGCTCCGTGATAACGGAACGCTCGCAGCGATCGTCGCAGAGTGGTTAGCGGATTCTGCTGGAGCGCCAGTACTTAGCTAATGAGTAATCAATCAGGGCGCAGATCTGGGGGAGACTCTGGATCTGCGCCTTATGATTTTGGTGGACCTTGGTCTCCAAGTGACGTCGAGCTGGCTAGAAGAATCGCTCGCCGAAATCGAAACCGTAAGAATGCAGTAACCGCCGGAATTTCAAGTGCGCTCGTCCTTGGCGCCTTGGTGATAGTCCTAGTCACATCACCGGGATGGGTTACGCTGCGAGACACATTCTTCAAATGGGCTTATGGTTTTGAGGTATTGCCAAAGATCATTCTCGGTTTCGGAACCAATGCAACACTGACGGTTGTTGCAGGCCTCTCCGTTGCAATCCTGGGATTGTTGATTGCATTGATCAGAACCTCCCGGTCACCGGCTCTGACGCCATTTCGATTCTTGGCGATGCTCTACGTAGATGTATTTCGCGGAATCCCCATGCTCTTGGTCATTCTCTTGGTTGGTTTTGGGATACCGGCACTTCAAATTAGAGGCTTAACCAATAACGTATTGGTACTCGGCACGATTGCGGTAATCATCACCTACTCGGCTTATGTAGCAGAAGTGATTCGCAGCGGTATCTTGACGGTGCACCCCAGCCAACGCGCTGCTGCACGCTCCCTCGGATTGAGCCATTTCCAGACTCTCCGCCACGTTGTCCTGCCGCAAGCGTTAAAGCGAGTCACACCACCACTTCTAAATGATCTGGTCGCTCTGATCAAAGACACGGGTCTGGTATCAATTCTTGGAGTAACCGATGCAGTCCGGGCTGCACAAATCCAGACTTCCAAGACCTTCAATTACACACCTTATGTGATGGCCGCTCTGATCTTCCTCGCAGTGACTATCCCGCTTACCCGAGCAACCGATCGGATGCTTCGAAAGTCGTTAGAGCGACAGAACGCGCAGGGACAGGCATGACGGCGCCAGTATTGAGAGTAGAGCAGCTCCGCAAGACTTTCGGTGCTGAAGTTGTACTTCAGGACATCACCTTCACTGTTCCGGAACACTCTGCAACCGTCTTCATCGGCGCATCGGGAAGCGGAAAGTCGACCTTATTGCGCTGCATAAATCTCTTGGAGCAGATTGATGACGGGATCATCAAGTTAGATGGTGAGGATATATCGGCTGCAGATGTAGATCCTGATCAGGTCCGCCAGAAACTGGGGATGGTATTCCAATCTTTCAACCTCTTCCCACATATGACGGTCATCGAAAACATCGTCTTGGCTCCTACAAAGGTTCAAGGAGTCGAGCCGGAACGCGCGATTGCTGAGGCCTTCAAACTATTGGACCGTTTCGGATTACGCGATAAGGCTGATCAATATCCAGATCGCTTGAGTGGTGGCCAGCAACAGCGAGTGGCAATCATCCGTTCGTTGGCGCGCCACCCGCGCTTACTTTTGCTTGATGAGGTAACTAGCGCGCTCGATCCAGTTCTAGTTAATGAGGTCCTAAGTACTGTGAAAGAGCTGAAACTTGAGGGAATGACAATGGTGCTTGCAACTCACGAGATGGGATTTGCCAAGCAGGTCGCCAATGAAGTCTGTTATCTGCATGACGGCCGGATCTTGGAGTGGGGCTCTCCTGGGGAAATCCTGGAAGATCCACGCCTTCCAGAGACTCGCGAATTTATAAAGCGTGTCCACGATGCGGGACGACTCTAAAACTCGCTTTACAAATTTCTTCCTCTCAATTATTTTCTCCCCAGGTCATGAGTTCCAGTTCATAAGCCCCGGCTAACTGGACGGCAACCCTCCACCACGGTGGGGTGCTCCGGGTGAAGACCAGGCCAACTGCAAGGCGCTGTTGGCAAGCGTGGGTCTAACGCAGACCCCCTTATTCTGGGAGGTATTTGGTGTCTTCATTTTCAGTATCCGATGCGCAGTTCGAAACACGACAGATTCATGCCGGACAGGTGCCGGATCCAACGACTGGTTCACGCGCACTTCCGCTCTACCAAACAACTGCATATCAGTTCCGCGACACTAAACATGCCGCAGATCTATTTGGATTGGCAGAACTCGGGAATATCTATACCCGAATCATGAATCCAACCCAGGATGCAGTAGAGCAGCGGATTGCGTCTTTGGAAGGTGGCGTTGCTGCACTATTACTCTCGAGCGGTTCTGCTGCTACCACTTTTGCCGTCTTGAATCTCGCTGAAGCGGGAGACCACATCGTCTCATCACCTTCGCTTTATGGTGGAACTTATAACTTGTTCCATTACACATTGCCAAAATTCGGCATCGAAGTGACTTTCGTCGAGAATCCAGAGGATCCGGAGAGTTGGAAGAAGGCGATTCGTCCGAATACCAAGGCCTTCTTCGGCGAGACCATCGCAAATCCGAAGAACGACATCTTGGATATCGAGGCAGTAGCCAAAGTTGCCCACGAATTTGGCGTACCTCTAATCGTCGATAACACAGTGGCCACTCCATATTTGATTCGACCAATCGAATTCGGAGCCGATGTTGTAGTTCACTCAGCTACCAAATTCCTATCCGGCCACGGAAATGCAGTAGTGGGAGCCATCGTCGATAGTGGAAAGTTCGATTATGCGAAATATCCGGATCGCTTCAAGAACTTCAACACCCCAGATCCGAGTTATCACGGCCTGGTGTACGCACAAGCGCTCGGCGTGGGTTCGCCATTTGGCGCGAATCTCTCATATATATTCAAGATCAGATTGACCTTGTTACGCGATATCGGCGCAGCAGTTGCTCCGTTCAATGCCTGGCTCCTAGCTCAAGGCATCGAGACTTTGAGCCTGCGGGTTGAGCGACATGTTGAGAATGCGAAGGCCATCGCAACCTGGCTAGAGACCCATCCCCAAGTAGCCAAGGTCAATTACGCATCACTTCCATCTTCGCCGTGGCATCGACTGGCAACCAAGTACGCGCCAAAGGGAAGCGGAGCGGTTCTCTCCTTTGAGATTAAGGGCGGCATCGAGGCTGGGAAAAAGTTCATTGAGGCTCTCAATATCTTCTCTCACGTCGCGAATATCGGTGATGTCCGCTCGCTCGCGATTCATCCGGCCTCGACAACTCACTCACAACTTACTGCGGAAGAGCAGTTGACAGCTGGAGTCACACCCGGCCTAGTGAGATTGAGCCTAGGTTTGGAAAATATCGACGATATCAAACGCGATCTCGAAAAAGCCTTTGCAGCAGCAAAGTGAGCAGATGACAAATCATCAAGTAACTGGAGCTTGGCTAGAGAGCCATGATCCAGGGGAGCGGCGCTTCCTAAAGATTGGCGATCTCGAACTGGAATCAGGCGAAGTTCTACCCGATGTCACAATCGCGTATCAATCTTGGGGCGAATTGAATAGCTCAAGATCAAATGCGATCTTGGTCAATCACGCTCTGACAGGTTGGTCTGATGTCACTTCTTGGTGGCCAGAGATGGTCGGGCCAGGATTACCTTTGGATACCGATAAGTACTTTGTTATTTGCCCAAATGTGATCGGCGGCTGTCAGGGAAGTACTGGACCTTCGACGATTGCGCCCGATGGGAGAAGATGGGGTTCGCGATTCCCATTTCTCACGGTTCGAGATTTAGTCGCCGCTGAGGTCAGATTTGCCGATGTGCTGGGAATCGAAAGATTCCAATTGGCAGTCGGGCCATCGCTCGGCGGGATGCGCTCACTTGAATGGGCGATTGCACATCCAGAGCGGGTCGGTGCAATCTGTTCGATCGGTTCATCTGCAGTTGCAACCGGCGATCAGATCGGTACATGGAGCACAGAGATCCAATTGATCCAATCCGACCCACATTTCCATGGCGGTGATTATTACGATCGAGATATCGGGCCGATTCGCGGCATGGGGATGGCGCGAAAAATCGCCCATCTCTCCTATCGAACCGAATATGAGATGGATACCCGCTTCGGTCGAGACCTCCAGGGGGATGAGACTGGCCGCTACGCCGTGACTTCCTATCTCGATCATCAGGCTCTAAAGCTCCAACGTCGCTTCGATGCCAATACCTACATCGCCTTGGAGTCGGCGATGATTTCTCACGATATCGGCAGGGATCGAGGAGGAGTCGAATCGGCCCTGGCGACTGCGCAAGTCCCGATTCTGGTTCTCTCCATAGATACAGATCGACTATTTCCCCCTCGCCTCCAGGAAGAGATAGTTCGACTTGCCCCATCGGCGCTTCCGCTTAGAACCATCTCCTCGCCTTTTGGTCACGATGGATTCCTCATAGAGGTCGAGAGCGTGGGCTCATTTGTTCGGCAAGCCCTAGAGGTCTCAGAAGCGCGCCTCAACTAGGCTCTTAAATGTGCCAAAGAGGCTGTGGACAATTTATAATATAGCCATAGCCAAATCCCCGATGGCTAGCTCTCTAGCAAATCGCTAGTACCAAAGCAAAGGAATATTTGTGCCTGTATCTCGTGCGCCCAAAAAAGCCCCGAAGAAGTCGGCTGGAAAGAAGAGCGCAGGAAAGTCGAGTAAGGCGAAAGCGGCAGGACCGCGACTCTTCCCGACAAAAGCAGAGCTAGAGGCGCGCAAATCTGGTGCGTCCAAGCCAGCTGCCAAGGAGAAAGAGAATAAGAAGTCAGGACCGCGACTCTTCCCGACAAAGGCAGAGCTAGAAGCGATGAAGGCCGCAGCTGCTGGAGCCACTCCCGCAGTTGCAACAGCTAAACCTGCTGCCACTGGCGCTGCGCCAGGCAAGAAGGTCGTCAAGATTGATGGCGAAGAAGTTGAGATTGAAGATGTCGACGATAAGGAACTTGATGTAACTCAGTTGATAACTGAGATCGGCGAAGAGGGTGCGGAAGTCGAAGAGACGGTGACTGCGCGCGTCGTGACTCTTGCTGAAGAGGAGTTTGATGGCGTAGGAACTATCGTCTTGCGTGACTCTGATGATGAGAAAGATGTCGAACAGGCCAAGAGTGAACGCGATCGTCTGAAAGAGCGGATTGGCGCGTTAAAACATCTCCGCGAGACCACCCGAACTTATCTATCCAAAGGTGGCACCCAGGTAAAGGCGCCTGCCCAGCGAACGAAAAGTATCGAATCGGTCGAGAACGCGGTTCACGCATTCAATCTGACCGACCGACAAGCAAATGAAGCTGCGAATTTTCTAAAGGATCTCTCGCCACGCGAGTTGGATTCAATGGGCGATCTGATTCAACGAACAATCTACGAGGCAGAGAAAGAGTTAAAGGCGCTTCCCCCAGAGCAGACGGTGCTTACCGCTGGAGCTACCGCCGACCCAGTAAAGGATTATTTGAAGCAGATTGGTCGCGTGGCTCTGTTGAATGCAGAGCTCGAGGTAGAGCTTGCGATGCGAATCGAGGCTGGATTGTTCGCAGAGGAGAAGTTGAACTCAGGCGAGAAGATGGATCGGAAGTTGAAGCGTGAGTTGGAGTGGATTGCAGAAGATGGCCGACGAGCGAAGAACCACCTTCTGGAGGCAAACCTCCGCCTCGTTGTATCGCTGGCTAAGCGATATACCGGCCGGGGCATGCTCTTCCTTGACCTGATCCAAGAGGGCAATCTCGGCTTGATTCGCGCCGTAGAGAAGTTCGACTACACAAAGGGTTACAAGTTCTCGACATATGCGACCTGGTGGATCCGGCAGGCGATCACCCGTGCGATGGCTGATCAAGCAAGAACGATTCGAATCCCAGTTCACATGGTCGAAGTGATCAATAAGTTGGCTCGCGTACAACGCCAGATGCTCCAGGACCTGGGTCGCGAACCGACGCCGGAAGAATTAGCTAAGGAATTGGATATGACCCCGGAGAAGGTGGTCGAAGTCCAGAAGTATGGTCGAGAGCCGATCTCTCTTCATACCCCACTTGGCGAAGAAGGCGACTCCGAGTTCGGCGATCTAATCGAAGATTCGGAAGCGATTGTCCCGGCTGATGCCGTTTCCTTCACCCTTCTGCAAGAACAACTTCACTCCGTCCTAGACACCCTCTCAGAGCGCGAAGCTGGCGTAGTTGCTATGCGCTTTGGATTGACTGATGGTCAACCGAAGACCCTCGATGAGATAGGCAAGGTCTACGGAGTCACACGTGAGCGAATTCGCCAGATCGAATCTAAGACGATGTCCAAGCTCCGCCACCCGTCGCGTTCCCAAGTTCTGCGCGATTACCTAGATTAGGAGAATTTAATGTCCGATAAGCCGAAGATATTTGTAAAGCCAAATGGTTCAATTCGCGTGACTGGCGCTGTTGATTTCGTCGATAGCGATGGAAATGTCATCGAGACCAAAGAGAACTTCTCGCTCTGTCGCTGTGGCCACTCCAAGGAGAAGCCATTCTGTGATGGCTCTCATCGCGATGCCGGCTTCCAAGGCTAATAGCTCGCTCTGGGCTGATTCGCACCAACGCTTAAGCACAAATACCACTCCAGCTTCTTCCTATGATGTTGCGATTATCGGGGGTGGCTTCTCTGGATTATGGTCTGCTTTCCATCTGATTAGCGCCAACCCGTCACTACGGATAGCGATCTTTGAAGAGCGCCAAGTCGGATTTGGTGCGAGCGGACGCAATGGTGGTTGGGTTTCTAGTGAGTACCCAGTTTCCAAGGCTAGATTGATCAAACAATACGGAACTTCAACTTCGAAAAATCTAAAGCGCGCCATCCATCAGTCAATCGATGAGATTGGGGCCTTTGCAAGCACCCACGTGAAGTCAGCTGGCTTCACAAAATCTGGCTCACTCTATTTCGCCCGAAATAAAGCGCAACTCTCTCGTTTACGCCAGATGGTGGATGAGGACCACCATTTCCTAAACCAGAGCGAGCTTGGCGATTTGATTGCGATTGAAGGCGCGCTCGCCGGAGTCATGAATCCCAATAGCGCAACGG
>JBEGNC010000070.1:0-3701 GCA_041182705.1 Actinomycetota bacterium
TTAACAGTGGCCTTGGTGCCAACAGGGATGAACGCCGGAGTTGCAATTTCGCCATGGGGCGTATGGATTATTCCCGTTCGACCATGGGTATCAGGTAACCGCTTGGAAACACTGAATCCAAAGGCTTTTTCCAAGGCCTACCAGATCTCTACTTGTGTCTCCGGATCCAGATATAACTGATCGCCTGGCTTAACATCAAAGGCTCTCTGGAATTGCGGCAAGTTCTTGAGAATCTGGTTGCAGCGGAACTCTCCCGGTGAATGTGGATCGGTTGCGAGTCGAACCTTCATCGCCTCAGTTCGGATCCTTGATCGCCAGATCTGGGCATAACCGATAAAGAATCTCTGGTCGCCACTTAGTCCATCGATGGTAGGAGCCTCGCTTGTGCCTAGTGAGATCTTGTAAGCCTTATATGCGATGGTTGCACCGCCGAGGTCGCCGATATTCTCACCGATAGTCAATGCGCCATTCACATTTGTATCCGGCGCTTCTTCCGGCGCAAGTGCGTTGTACTGTTCGATTAGGCTCGAGGTTCGCTTCTCGAATTCCTTTCTATCCTCATCGGTCCACCAGTTCTTGAGGTTTCCATCGCCGTCGTAGCGTGACCCTTGATCATCGAATCCGTGTCCAATCTCATGGCCGATCACAGCCCCGATGCCTCCGTAGTTGACCGCATCATCTGCGTTTAAGTCGAAGAATGGTGGTTGGAGGATCGCAGCTGGAAATACAATCTCATTCAAAAGTGGGTGGTAGTAAGCATTCACCGTCTGTGGCGTCATCAGCCACTCACTCTTGTCGACTGGTTTTCCGACTTTGTTATATTCGAAGTCGTTACGGAACCTTGCAATTCGGGCGAGATTGCCAATGAGATCGCCACTCTTGATTGTTAGTGATGAATAATCGCGCCACTTGTCGGGGTAGCCGATCTTCGGTGTGAACTTACTTAACTTATCGAGCGCTTTCTTCTTGGTGCCTTCGCCCATCCAGGTAAGGTCATTGATACTTACTCGGTAAGCCTCGATCAGGTTTGCTACCAGCTCGACCATTCGAGCCTTGGCCTGCGGCGGGAAGTGGCGCTCTACGTAGAACTGGCCAACTGCCTCGCCCAACGCTCCTTCCACTAGTGCAACGCCGCGCTTCCATCGCTCTTTGAGGACTGGTATTCCTGTGAGGGTAGTTCCATAAAAGGCGAAATTTTCATTTACAAACTTGCTACTTAAGTATGGAGCCGCACTTGAGAGTAAGTGCCAAGTGAGCCAGGAACGCCATTTCTCGACTTCAAATTTTCCAAGCATCTTCCCGAGATTTTCGATGAAGTCTGGTTGAGCGATAACTACCGTTTCTAGGACATTTCCGGGCATACCTGCGTTCTCCGCCCAAAGCCGCCAGTCGAAATCACCCGCAAGGGTCTTGATCTCCGCAAAGCTCTTCTTGTTGAATGTCAGCACTGCATCACGGCTACGTACCGTGTCCCAGTGGTGTGAAGCAATCTCACTTTCAAGATCCAAAATGCGAGAAGCGTGCCCTTTGCTATCCGGGATTTCGGCGAGGTTGAACATCCGCTCGATATGGCTTCGGAGCTCATCGCGCACTGAGGTATGGCGCTCTTCACGGTAATAAGCCTCGTCGGGCAGGCTCAGGCCACCCTGATAGATGTAGGCGATATTGGTGGATGGATCTTCCGCGTCAGCGGTTACCCAGCCATTTAGTAAACCGCCGAGGCCGCGACCTTCGAACTGACCCAAAGTGGCGGTGAAATCCGTCAAACCTGAGATCGATAGCGCTTTCTTCAACTCTTCGGCGATTGGGGAGACTCCGAGCGATTCAACTCGCGATTCATCCATGAAATCGTTGTAGAGGTCACCGATCTTCTGGGCATTACTACCTTCGGGTGCGCTGGATTTGGCGAGCTCTTCGATGATAACTCGGACGTTCTTCTCGCTCTCGTCCCGCAAGGTGTAAAAGGCGCCATCTGCGGCGCGATCAGCAGGGATCTCTGCAGTATCAAGCCAAGCGCCATTGACGTGGCGATACATGTCGTCCTGTGGCCTTACAGAGGCCTTGAAATTACCCTTGAAAATGCCGCTTTTTTCGCTCATGCCGCGACTTTAGCGTTCCACCTTCCAGTGAGCCAAATAAAAGTAGGGATGATCATCACCGAGATGATTGCGGCCGGAATCCAGGCAACAGATGGCGTGGTCCAGATGCTCGCTGAAGGCAGGGACGTATCTGTTGTGCTCACCAACAAGCCGGCCAGGATGTTATTTGCGGCATGGGCACCTACTGCGACTCCAATTGATTGGTCCCGCATGGTCACCCAAGCGAACATGAAGCCGGAAGCCCCATAGCCGATAAGGGCGAAGAAGAATTCGCCATTGACCTCGGAGTTGCCAAGGTGGGGCAGGGCAAAGAGGGCTCCACCAATAATCGAGATCGTCCAGATGGATCTCCGACCATTCTCAATCCGCTGCTGGATCCATCCCCGGAAGAAGACCTCCTCAGCAGTCGTCTGAATTGGAATGAGAATCAGGGCGATCATCAGGTAGGGCGCGAAGCGGGCGGCATCGAATGTGAAGTTGTAATCCGAATTATTGAAGATGAAGTCCGGCAGCCCCGTTACAAGCAGCAGGACGACCATGGCAAGTGCCCCGACCCGGACCTGTCGGAGGAAACTCCGGTCACTACGAGTGAAGAGAGATCGGAGGGGGCGCTTCAGAATCCATCGCTGAAGGAGTACCGGCGTTAGAAGAAGTGGAATAAAGGAGACCAAGAGGGTCGTCGCGGCTTGCCATGGTGGATAGCTGGCGACCACTTCCTTGCTCGCATCATCAGAGCCGGCAAGGGCGCCTAATTCCAATCCGAATAATCGCGCTGTCAGACCGGTCAAGATGGAACCCAGGATCAACCAAGCGAAGAGGATCAGCGTCGTACCCCAGATCCAGCGCCCAAGCCCCGGTCGAGGTAATACCGGCTCTACTTCTTCCATGCTCATACTTGGGGAGCCTAACGGAATCTCGAAATTTAGAGATTGTTCAACTTTCAACTAAATCAAAATTGTCGTAACCTTCTCCTATGCCGCCAAAGAAGAGCCAAACTCGCTGGTTATCGCCTAAGGAGATGAAGGCCTGGCGCTCTTACATCATTGCCTCACGGCGCTTACTTGAAGCCCTGGAGAGTGATTTAGAAGGCCATGATTTATCGATGGCTGACTACGAAGTGATGGCACAATTATCGGAGGCGCCAGGTCGAAGGATGCGGATGAGTGAGCTCGCCGAACTTTCAATGATCTCAAAGTCCCGCCTCTCACATCGGATGAAGGTAATGGAACGGGCGGGTTGGATTAGGCGCGAGGAGTGCTCGGAGGACCGCAGAGGATTTTGGGCGGTTATGACGGAGAAGGGTTGGCGGGCGATTGTCGCGGCTGCTCCAGACCATGTTGAGAGCGTTCGCAAGAGATTCATCGATCAGCTATCGACAAAGGAGCAGGAGAACTTGACCGCGACCTTCTCGCATCTGACCGAAGAGCTTCGAAGCCAGTTCAAAGACGAGGGAAATTAGCTAGTTTTACTTAAGAAAAAAGCCCGGCGCATATGCGGCCGGGCTTTTTCTGTAATTCCGGTGCTAGTTACTTAGCAGCCTTCTTCTTACGACGACGCTTTGGCGCTGCCTTAGCAGCAGCCTTCTTGCGACGACGCTTTGGC
>JBEGNC010000071.1:0-5947 GCA_041182705.1 Actinomycetota bacterium
TTTGCGCCCGTAATCACTAGCTTTCTCGACATATTCATCGCTTGCGATCTCTAGAACTTTCGCCCACTCGATTTCACTTGCGATATCGCGAAGCAGCGCCGAACTCTTATTGGCAGAAAGCCCCGCTCGATTGATCGCCTCTCCAATAAAGCCACTCTTATTTGTTAGTAATTGGGGGAAGCGGCCACCAAGTGCCTGAGGCCAGAAATACATCAACTGCTTTAGGGCTGCAGAGTGGAAGGTGCGCGCTGCGATATTGGGCACGCCCAGGGCCCGGAGCCGAACCCGCATCTCACCGGCGGCTCTGGCGGTGAATGTGAGGGCAAGAATTCGGTTCGGATCAACAATGCCGATATCGACCGCATAGGCGAGGCGATGGGTTATTGCTCGCGTCTTACCAGTTCCAGCTCCGGCAATCACGCAAATCGGGCCTCGCACTGCAGTCGCAACGGCGCGCTGATCCTCATCAAGCGCATCCAATATCGAAGATGCTAGTTGCGCCACGTTTCACGTCCGAACAAGTTAGAGGAATCTGGACCGTACCAGGCATTGATCATCGCACGAGCAACTGAAATTAAGGGCGGAAGGAGAAGTTCCTTAGCCAGGACCTTTGACTTTAACTCATCTCGAGTCAGCCAAATAATCTCTTCGATCTCAGTGCCATCTGCCTTTACCTCATCAGGATTTGATATCTCTGCTTCATAGGCGATCATCAACGATGCTGGAAATGGCCAAGGTTGGGATCCTAGATATCGCATCTTTGTGACTTTCCCGCCACACTCTTCTTGGACTTCACGAATGACGGTACTTTCGAATGATTCGCCCGGCTCAACAAATCCAGCAAAGGTCGAGAAACGCTTTGCCGGCCAGACTTTCTGTCGACCCAAGAGAATCCGATCCGATCTATCCTTTACTAGAACGATGATTGCGGGATCAGTTCGCGGATGATGTTCACTCGAACAAGATTCACATCGTCTAACCGAACCACCTGAGATTGGCCTGGTGACAGCGCCACACTTCGCGCATCTCTGGTGCGCGTCATGCCATTGGCAAAGTGCGAGCGCATGGACGGCTGCGCCGATATCAAGGGAATTGAGCTTTGCGCCGATAGTTCGGAGCGTCTCATAGCCAATTGGTGATTCGAGATGTTCTCCCAGCACTCGGCGGTGGGCAACGAAAAATGGGGTTCCATCGCTAGCCAAGCCAAGGAAGTAACGTTCGGAATCGGCCTTCGCTGCATCGATGAGTTCTGCAACTTCGCCCGCGCTCAAATAGGTAAGTGAGCTGCCATCTGAGCGGAATCGATCGCCGAGAAGATCGATGATCCTGGCTCTCTCCCAAAGTCGGTCCAACTCCCCCTGATCGCCACGCAGATGCGCCGCACGATTGAGTTCTCCACGCGAGAGAGGGAGGTTTAGAAGCACGGGGCGACCTTACTAGCCCACACCGCTAGCCTTCCCAGCGTGCTTCTGCCATCAGGCTTAACCATCACATCCTGGAACCTCCTTCATGGGATGGCGATCCCACCTGGGGGCGACGCTGATCTCGATAGCGCGTTAACAAAGTTAATGTCTGAAGTGAAAAGCGATCTGATTGCGCTCCAAGAGGTCGATGTCCATCAGACGCGATCGGGAAATGGCAACCAAGTTCGCCATGTAGCCGAAGCGCTCGGTGCGGAATATTGGGCCTTTGCTCCAGCGATGTATGGCACCCCGGGTGAGAAATGGCATGGTGTCACTGAAGAGATTGTCTTCGATCAGAGTTCTGCAATACCACCGGATGCTATGTATGGAATTGGGATGGTTTCGAAGATTCCAGTAAAGCGTTGGCATCGGATAAATCTTGGAAAAGCTCCATTAGGAGCTCCTCTTATCTTCGCAGGTGAGAAGCGACCACAACTCGTCTATGTTAAAGATGAACCACGCGCTGCACTTGTCGCGGAGTTGGAAAATGGCATCTCAGTCACGACAACGCATCTCTCATTTGTTCCCGGAAAGAACATCCTGCAGTTGAAGAAGATTGCAAAGTGGGTTGAACAACTTCCCGGAATTCACATCATGACCGGAGACTTCAATCTTCCCTGGGGCCTGGCACCGAAACTCATCGGATGGAATGACTTGGTAGAGGGTCCTACCTACCCTTCCTGGAAACCTTCGATTGAATTTGATTACATAATGAGTCGCGAGTTAACGAGCGCTCAAGTAATCTCAAGAATTCACAACCACTTCGGTATCAGTGACCATCTCGCCTCCAGCGCGACTATCCGATAGGCGCTCGATCTGATTCGAACTCCTCAAGCAACTTCGCTTGTTTTAGTCAGGGTCGCACGATGAGAGTTGAAGGCGATAAGAAGTTCCGCCCGCTTACCTTCTGGCATCGCAAAGGTCGCCGCATAAGCTGACCAGGCTTTGAGTTGAACCATGCTGGTACAAGCGTTGAGTCGACCGATGAGATCCTCCCAATCGCTCTTGGAGAGCGGTTTTCGCGGGTCTTGGCGGTTGGCCTTACCCATCTCCTCCCGACTTGGGCGCTTACCTTTAGCAGCGAAACCAAGATTTGCAAGACATCTGCCGATACTGGAAGTTTCGCAATTCTCACTCGCATTGGAACGATTGATCAAGGATGTCCCTTCGATCTCAGTAGCAAATCCCGTGGCTTGCGGTCTCACATCATCGCTATTTGTAAATGCCTCAGTCCGGCAGATCCATTCGATTCGACCATCGGGTCGTTCGGTCCGTTGGAGATCAGTGAGTAATCGACCATTTGGATATTTCATCCAGAAGGCTCGGATACGCGATTCGACCGGCTCGTAATCTTCAAGGCGGAAACTTCCCATTACTGACCCACCGCCATCATCAACTCATCTGCCATTACCTCAGATGGATTTAGCGCGCCGGCGCGGAATGCTTCAAGCAGAGCTGCTCGACCGCCATCCTTGAATCGAGTAGAGATATAGGGATCTCGGGAGTTGAAAGAGATAAATTCGAGTACCTCTCCCGTCCTTGGATAGATAGCTTTACCATCGACATTTGCCACGGATTCAAGGATATGTTTCTTAAAGGAATCCCTAACCGTTTCGACGATTTCGTACTCCCAGTTGGAGCGGACCCAATCGACGAAGGCTTTATCGTTCAAGACCTCAGCCGAAGTCTTCGGATGGATCAGTGAGACTTTGGCAATCTCCTCGCCCTCTAAGACCGCTTTCGCTGCATCAGCGCCAACTTCATCAAGTGCGGCCGCGAATGCTCTCCGTAGCCGATCTTTGGCTTCCTTTGCAGCATCGGCGATCAGCGTGATTGCCGATAGCTGGAATGCGAGCTCTCGTAAGTTCATCTTCACTCCTCATCTTTCCCTCGGCCCCCGACCTCTTTACTTCTTGGGGCGATCTCTTTGATGGGAGGAGTAGACAGCCGACCACCGACAAAACCACTATTTACGCTGGTTTTTCGGCGTTTCGCGCCTAACTTTTTACCTTTCTCTGGAAGGTCTGCGAGGAGACCGGCATTGAGTATGGACCCGCGCCACAACTTCCCGAGCCCTTCGCGATAGTCAATTTCTCAGTATCGCCGGCCGTCATAAGTATGTAGATGGATGGAACGGATTCGCCATTTCGGGTGCGGGCAGTGAAGTTGTCATAACAAGCGACTTCACCGCTTCTCACCGATGTGAATGGTTTGTTATTTGGTCCGCCGCTCTTAGGAGTAAATGTGAATACACCACCACTCATTCCCGGAATTTCGGAATTCCAGCCGACGCTAAAGGCCAACAGATCCTTGTCGCTCCAATGTTTAGCCAGCGCTACGTGGTAATCCTCCATGGTGCTCTCTTTGCCAGGCGCCAACCAGACACCTTGAGCAGTGCCGGCGACGTCTGATACCAATTGGCCGCATCCGTTGTTACCGATTAATTTCGCTTCTAACTTTGCACGCATCGCTTGTGGGTAATAATTAATGTGACAAAGCCCAGCCGACCATCGCGTTGAGTGAGAATAGGGATCTATCCGATCTGGGAGTGGCTTAGCGGCGTCGGTGAAACCAAAGTCGAAACCATGCGCCCGTCCACTTGCCTTACCCCATAGCGTGCCAGCTTTGACCTTGTAGGCAAAGCGTTCATACACGCAATCAGCCATCTCGTTGTTGAGTTGGCCACCACGCTGGCAAGTCTTCATCGGTGCAGCTTCAATCGCGGCAAGAACATCTGGTGCAATCCAACCGATATGCGCATTGAACATCCAGTAGGAGTCACAGAAGTACCAACTAAACATCCACTCCTCATACTTATAACCATCAGAATTCGTTAATGTAGATTTCGTAGCCGAATAGAGCGTCATATCCGCTGGAGCATAGATATTCAATAATTTTGAACGATAAGCGACGCCATTCGGATCTTTTTCAGTGAATGCGCCGGTGTTGTAATACATATGCGGAACCGGCATGGCATGGGCACCTGGCTGCATAAAGCCTTGGGGTGTTATTGATTCGAGTTGGTCGAGATCAGTTATGTAGTTCGTTAGAAAAGCGCTCGTTGAACACTTATTGCCAATTGGAACCGTTGTAGGAACATCCCAGTTCGGACGGAACCAATTTGGCTCACCGTTCCAACCTGGTGGCGGCAAATCTGAATTCCATTTTTCCGATCCAGGCATATTGTAGAACCACTTGCCATCCGCAGGTATGGGCTGCTTTCCTGGTTCAGTCCAAACAAGTTTTCCAGAAACTGGAATACAGAGTGCGCTACCACCAATGATTAGACCGCTTGCTCCCAGACTGGTACAGGATGCACCAAGCGTTACTTTTCCTTCGCTGCTTTGATTGACATCAGTCTTATTCTCACCGCCGAAGTTCATCTTCTGCCAGATCAATTTTCCATTCACATCGGCACAGATTGCAGTCCCATTTGGAATTGATCCCTTCTCATCAAGCTTCGGGCAACTGTCACCAACCGTGACGCTTCTTCCGCCACTGGATCCACCGCCAGAATTGTCAACCGAACTCGTTGGGGCAGTTTGTTTGCTTGATGTCGCTACGCCCTTGTTCCAAACCAACTTCTTACCGCTTTTGACGCATGTAAAAACCTTGCTTCCGGAATTCTGCTTAGCGCCTAGCGATGGACATTTTGCACCCGCCTTTGGTGCCGCGCTTACTGTTGCGGCCGGAATCGAGAGTAGGGCGGCCAGAGTTATCGCGGTGAACGTTTTGAACCGCTTCATAAAAAACCTCGCTCCCAATGGGAATGAGGAAAATCTAGGCTAACTAGCGCGACCAATCAAGGATTAACTCTCTTGGTTGGCCTTCTTAGCCTTAGAGGTGGCTCGAGCCCGCTCATTCTGGTCGAGGACGACCTTTCGGATGCGGACGCTTATCGGGGTTACCTCAACGCATTCATCTTCCCGACAGTATTCGAGCGCTTGTTCTAAATTGAGAATCTTCGGAGGAATCAACCGTTCGTTCTCATCAGAACCTGATGCGCGCATATTGGTCAACTTCTTCTCGCGCACGATATTCACATCCATATCTTCTGGGCGCGAATTCTCACCGATAACCATGCCTTCGTAGACATCGGAGCCAACCTCGGTGAAGATGGTTCCGCGCTCTTGCAATCCGAAGATCGCATAAGAGGTAGCGGTTCCAGAGCGATCACCGACGAGGGATCCGGTAGGTCGAGTACGGAGTTCACCGCTCCACGGTTCATAACCATCGAATACGTGGTGCAACATTCCGGTACCGCGAGTCTCAGTTAGGAATTCAGTTCTAAATCCAATCAAGCCTCGGGATGGAACTTTGAAATCCATACGAATCCAACCAGTTCCATGGTTGACCATCTGCTCCATCCGGCCTTTGCGAAGCGCCATCAATTGGGTGATTACACCGAGATAATCCTCGGGCGCATCAATGGTCAGGCGCTCCATCGGTTCATGAAGCTTGCCATCAATAACCTTGGTAACAAC
>JBEGNC010000072.1:0-13462 GCA_041182705.1 Actinomycetota bacterium
GTCGGACGATATGGCAGCCATGAAACCCCGCACTGGCGATGGTCCTATGGAGGTTACGAAGGAAGCGCGCAGCCTGGTCATGCGAATACCGCTTGAAGGCGGTGGCCGACTAGTGGTCGAGCTGAATCAGGAAGAGGCGCGAAACCTCGCCGATGTTCTAAACACCGCGGTCTCGTTGATCAAGAAGTGAATCGCCCCGTCCCGAGTCTGAGTAATCGGAGTATCTCGGGTGCACCGAGTTGGAAAACAATCTCTGGAGTAACCCATCTCGCTCTTCCCGTCGCTGCAAGTAAATCTGATGTTGAATCATTTGAGATTCTGATTCCTAAACGTTGGCAGGAATTCTTAGAACGTGAGTTGGATCTAGATTTTGAAAGAGAGTTCAAGAAAGCCGGATCAAGTTTCACTGGAAAACCTGGCGAACTTGTCGAGGTGTCCATCCTCCTAGATGGTCAGAGGTTGTCACGAATATTCCTGGTCGCCGTGGGCGAGCGAACGTATACAGATCTTCGAAAGTCGGGAGCGCTCTTAGGCCGGAAAGTCAAAGGCAGCAAGAGTTCACTACTCTCATTCATTCCAAAGGAGATATACGGTGCGCAAGTTCATCTAACGGCGATGGCGCTTGCAACATATTCCTGGAGTACTAAAGGTGGAACTAAACCGGAGACGCCGACCCTCGAATTAGCCGGCGATTACCAGAGCGCAATCTCTCGAAGTGAAATCTTGGTCGATGCGACTTGGCGAGCACGCGATCTAATCCATACGCCATCTAACATGAAATCACCGGCATCGATTTCTACCGAAGCGCAACGAATTGCCAAGCATCCACAGATAAAAGTGAGCGTTCGTTCCAGTAGGGAATTGAAGGAGTTCGGCGGTCTACTCGCGGTCGGCAATTCGAGCCGTAATCATCCGCCACGATTCGTCGAGATCACCTACCAACCCAAGAAAAAAAATGTCCCGCATGTCGTTTTAGTAGGTAAGGGAATCACCTTTGATACTGGTGGTGTTTCGCTGAAGCGCCCCTACGACACCATGATGGCGATGAAGAGCGATATGGCTGGAGCTGCAGCGGTTCTGATGACCACATATGCAGCGGCACAATTGAAGTTAAATGTTCGGGTTACGGGTCTCTTGATGCTCGCCGAGAATGCACTTTCAGGCACCTCGCAGCGGCCATCGGATGTAATCAAGCATTATGGTGGTACGACCGTTGAAGTGATCAATACAGATGCTGAGGGTCGGTTGGTGTTGGCTGATGGGCTGGCATATGCCGATGAGAATCTTGATCCAGATTATCTGATCGATGTAGCGACCCTGACTGGCGCCGCGACCTTGGGATTGAGTCGCCACTATGGCGCGATGTATACACGCGATTATAAGTTGGCGAGGAAACTCCATGAGATTGGTGAATTTGTCGGCGATCGCATCTGGCACATGCCTCTTGTCGATGATTACTTGATTGCGTTAGAGAGTGATGTTGCTGATTACAATCACACTGCAGATAAGTTCAAGTTCCAAGGTGGCTCGGTAACGGCCGCGCTCTTTTTGGAGAAGTTCGTCGGTAATCGTCGCTGGGTCCATCTAGATATCGCCGGACCAGCTCGCTCAGAAGCAGATGCAGGTGAGAACCCTAAAGGTGGAACTGGATATGGAGTTCGGTTACTAACTGAATGGTTAGCCAGCCTGTGAGCACTGCATTCCCAGAACGTGGCGATATGCGGATATTCGCCAACTCATATCTCATGGAGAGTGAGATCACCCAACGGGCGCGCCACCGAGGAGTCGAAATCGGAACTTATGACTCGACGCCAGCAGTTGGCGCACTGCTTCGCTACCTGACCCACTTAATCGGTGCGACATCGATAGTTGAAGTTGGAACTGGTGCCGGCGTAAGTGGACTATGGATACTTCCCGTAATGAGCGAAAAAGGATTGTTCACATCGATAGATGATGAAATCGAGAATGCCAAACTTGCCAAACAGGCCTTCGATGAGGCTGGTATCAGCTCTGCAAGATTCCGGTTGATCACTGGAAATAGCAGTGAAATCGTCGGCAAGCTTGCCGATAGCCTCTATGACATTTTCATCCTGCGAAAGAGTCGCGATATCTTCGAAAATGTCGAGAATGCGCATCGCGCGCTTCGCCCTGGAGGCGTTTTAGTGATCGATCGGGCTCTGATGGGCGGGAAAGTCGCTGACCCGACTCAGCGCGACGAGGAGAGCGTTTCTTACCGCGATGTAATAAAGGTCATCCGTGAGGCTCGGGAAGAGTGGCTTCCCATGCTCCTTCCAGTCGGCGACGGCGTCCTAGTTGCGACGAAGATTTAGGATTCCATCATGTTCGGAATCGGGATGGGCGAATTCTTAGGATTGGTCGTCCTTGGTCTATTCCTTGTCGGACCGGATAAGTTGCCGAATGCAGCAAAGGATTTTGCCCGCTTCGTACATAAGGCTCGCAACTTCACCTCAAATGCATCAACTGAATTGAAGAAGAATTTAGGACCGGGCTTCGAGGATCTGCAAGTCTCCGATCTGACACCAAAGAATCTAGCGAAGAAGGTACTCGGTGATGCTCTTGAAGAGACAAAACCGGTAGTTAAGGAAGTTCGCCAACGATCCAAGGAATTGAAGGACATCGCGAAGATTGATCCTGATCTATTATGAGTCAGGACTTGATTGATGCGGTCCGAAACGAACTGGCAAATGTCTCGGATCCAGAGCTGCATCGACCAATCACCGAATTGGGGATGGTAGATCGGATAGAAATCAATGATGGTCTTGCTGATCTCTCGATCTTGTTAACCATCTCAGGTTGTCCGATGCGCGAGCGGCTTCATCAAGATGTTACTGCTGCTGCTCTCAAAGTGCCGCAAATAAGAAGAGTAAACATTGATTTCGGAGTCATGAGCGACCAACAGCGGGAAAACGTCCGAAAGATCATCCGGGGCGGTCGAGAAAAGTTCATCCCATTTGCACAACCAGATTCGCTCACTCGAGTGATTGGAGTTTCCTCAGGTAAAGGCGGCGTCGGCAAGAGCAGCGTCACGGTGAACCTTGCTGTGGCAATGGCCCAACGTGGTTTCAAGGTTGGCCTACTTGATAGCGATGTCTATGGGCATTCGATTCCACGCGCTCTTGGTATTGAAGGTAAACGTCCAACTGCAATCGATCAGACCTTTATCCCAATCGAAGCTCACGGCATCAAGACCGTCTCAATCGAGATGTTCAAGCCTGATCGCGCCGATCCAGTCGCATATCGCGGTCCACTTCTCCACCGCGTTCTCGAACAATTGCTCAGCGACGCTTATTGGGGCGATTTGGATTTCCTACTCCTGGATCTGCCGCCCGGTACCGGCGATATCGCAATCTCTTTGGGGCAGCTGATTCCGGGATCAGAGATTCTTGTTGTGACTACACCACAAATCGCAGCCGCTGAAGTTGCGGAGCGTGCCGGGCGAATCGCGCACCAGTTAAAGCAACAAATAATCGGCGTAATCGAGAATATGTCGCCATATCTTCCCGAAGGGGCAACGGAAAAGGTAGCTCTGTTTGGTGAAGGTGGCGGCGAAGAGACTGCTCGGCGATTGAGCATTCTCGTCGGCACAGATGTTCCATTGCTCGGCAAAGTCCCGTTCGATATCGCTTTACGTGAAGGCGGCGATAGTGGAGTGCCGATAGTGGTTGCTGATCCAGATTCGCCTGCCGCGAAGGCATTTGATGAGATCTTGGAACAGATTACGCCGCGGAAGAAATCACTTCTTGGTGTCAGACTCGGGCTTAGCACCTGAATTGATCTGTAACGCTCGCAGCTCGGCGAGCATCTCCTCCCTCATGCCAGCTATCTCTCTGACCATGTATTCGGTTACTGCGAGATTTCGCTCATCTCGGTTTCGGTCTTCTTGAGACATGACGCGATCGCGATCAGCCTGACGATTCTGCGCTAGCAAGATGAGTGGCGCAGCATATGAAGCTTGTAACGAGAGAAGTAACGTCAAGAAGATGAAGGGATAATCATCGAAACGCAATTCAGCGGGTGCTAAAGAATTCCAACCGACCCAGATTATTACGAAAAACGTTAGGAAGACCAGGAATTTCGCCGTGCCAATAAATCTTGCAAATTTCTCAGATAGTCGGCCAAAAGTTTCCGGATCATAATTTGGTCTGATACTCCTACGAGATTCACGAGGAGTGGCGAGCCTGGATCGCTCAATCATCATCGCTCCCTTCCACTCGAATTACGCCAATTTTCCGGCAGTAGGTGATCTAGAACGTCATCCACCGTTACCGCACCAAGTAATCGATCATGCTCATCAACGACGGGAACCGCCATCAAGTTGTAATTAGCCAGAATTCGCACGACTTCATGAAGTGAAGTTTCTGGTGACACTGATTCATGATTAGGTTCAATCACCAACCCCAGATTAAGCGCTGGGGGCTCGCGCAGTAATCGTTGGAGATGGACCACTCCGACCAAACGTCCGGTTGGTGTTTCCAAAGGCGATCGACAGACAAAGACCTGACTCGCCAATGCTGGCGCTCGTTGAACTCGGCGGATGGCAGCAAGGGCATCGGCAACACTTGATTCGATGGAGAGAATCACCGGGTCGGTTGTCATCATTCCGCCAGCAGAGTAATCCTCATAAGTCATCAAGCGACGGACATCCTCAGAGTCATCCATCAGACTCAATAATTCCTCCGCAGTCTCGACACTCACCTCTTTGAGTACGTCGGCTGCGTCATCTGGCGACATCTCACCCAATACATCAGCGATGCGCTCCTCCTCGAGGGTCGATACAAGTGCGATGCGATCGGCATCATCCATCTCCTCAAGGACATCAGCCAACTTCTCGTCATCCAGATTTCGCGCGATCTCTTTCCGCTCCTCCATCCTCATCTCAGCAAGTGCTGCTGCGACATCTTGGGCTGGTAATTGGTTTAGGTCATCGGCTTCAATCGATAGCACTGTCGCGGTAGTTGTTAGTACCTCAAGGTCGCGCCAATCGATGGTCTGAAATACATCTTTACGTAGTCCACGTCGCTTCGATCTCACGTGCGCTAAAGTCAATCGCCAATCACCAGTCTCAGTGATTTCCATCCCGAGATCCTCGATTATCACCGATTCAGCTTTTGATGCTAACGCTACGGAGCGATCTAGGAACTCTGCTAGTAGCTGCACTTCGCCATGCCTAGGTTGGTACCTGCGAATATTCAAAGAGCCAGTCGTTACAACGCCACCATCTTCAATGCTGGTTACTCGCGTTGCTTGGATGAAGATTCGTCTTCGCTGGGGCACCTCAACGATAAAACCGATTATTCGTGGTTGAGAAAGATGTTGCGGTGCAGTTGCGACCACATCGCGGATCTTTCCTACTCGGTCACCATTTAGATCGAAAACGGGCGTACCGGCGAGCTTTGCGATAAAGATTCGCGTCAATTGCTGGGTAATCATCCGGCACCTCCATTACCCAAGGCTATCGGATAGTACGTTTGCTTCGTGCGCGATAGAGACCATGCATTGATGCCAAGTGGGTCGGATATCGGATTACTTACCCTCGTGATAATCGGTATCGGAACATCTGGCCCCTTGATTGCATTGAGTGCGATGCCGGTCTTAGTGCTGATCTTCTGGCGGAATCTTGGTGGCGCGTTACTGATGTTGCCGTTTGGATTCCGAGAGGGACTCGCTGGGGATCGTGATTATCGAAAGAGCCTTGGACTCGCAGCGTTATCTGGGGTAATACTTGCGGGCCATTTCTTCGGCTTCTTCATCGCAATGCGGTATACCAGCGTCGCTGCTGGTACTGCGCTTACTGCGCTACAACCAATCTTTGCTGCGCTCATCCTGCGGGCGATTGGTAGTCACATCCCGAAACGAGCCTGGCTAGGCATGTCAGTCTCATTTATCGGAGTATTGATTGTGACGGGTGTAGATTTCCAGATCTCAACCCGTGCGTTCTTGGGTGATCTAGCTGCGATTGCATGCGCAGTTCTTGCTGCAGTTTATGTAATCGTTGGCGCAAAAGCCCGGGAGCGACTTTCTACTGCCACCTATAGCGGCATCTGCTACTTGAGTTGTTCGCTTGTAGCTCTAATTGTTGCGTTGGTATCAGGTCTAGATCTCGTCGAATATCCGAGGCGGGAATGGTTACTACTTATTGCCCTAATAATCGGTGCTCAGGTACTAGGGCACACCATCATGAATTTCACGCTGCAGGCTCTCTCGCCAGCCGTCGTATCTTTGGTGGTCTTCTTCGAGGTGCCAGTTAGTGCGATTCTCGCATTTTGGTGGCTTGATCAATTGCCATCTACCGGCACCATTCCAGGTCTGATGCTCATCCTTTTTGGGTGCGCCATCTTCGTGCTCCGCTCTTCGAAAGCCGAGACTGATTCCAGCCGGTAACCTTGCTACGTGTCTATCGACCTTCACACTCATTCGAATGCTAGCGACGGAACCGATTCACCGGCTCAGTTGATCGACAAAGCAATCTCACGCGGTATCGAAGTTCTAGCTCTGACCGACCACGATACGGTTACAGGTTGGCGAGAGGCGGAGTCGGCACTATTGGCACACCCATCCGGAAGCGCCTTGCAGTTGGTGCTTGGTGCTGAGATCTCCTGTCAGGACGAGGATGGCGTGAGCATCCATATGCTGGGGTTGCTCTTCGATCGCGAATACCAACCGCTCGCTGCTGAGTTGGAGAAGACGCGTGAAAATCGCGAAACTCGGATGAATCGGATAATTGAGCGACTCAATGAAGCAGGTATCGAAATCTCGTTAGCCGAAGTAAACGCGCAGAAGCGTGATGATGCAACCCTGGGTCGACCTCACCTCGCCGATGCATTGGTCGCCAAAGGTCACGTATCGAGTAGGGAAGAGGCTTTCAGTACCTTTCTACATAATCGTTCGCGCTTCTATATCAATCACTATTCACCATCGCCCCAAGACGCAATCAAGTTGATCAAAGCGGCCGGCGGCGTTGCGGTAATCGCCCATCCACTTGCCACGAGTCGGGGCAGAACTATGAAAGTCGAGTTGCTAGAAGATTTGATCAAGGCTGGCTTAGATGGAATCGAAGTCGATCATCGCGACCATAGCGAAGATGAGCGCGCACAACTCATGCGAATCGCAATCGAACACGAACTCATAGTGACTGGCTCAAGTGACTATCACGGAACCGGGAAGATGAATCAATTAGCGGAGTTCACGACTCATCCGGGACAATGGGAGAGGTTAGAGTCGAAAGCAACTGCACGAAGGGTGGTCGGACGATGAGCGAGGCGCTTACTTTCGGCCTACAGGCATTTGTGACTCTATTGGTTATTTTAGATCCACCTGGAGCAACACCACTTTTCATGACATTAGTCGGTGGAAAGAACCGACGCGAACAAGTTCGCATGGCCTGGCTAGCAGCAGCCACCTCACTTTTAATAATCACGATATTCGCAATCTTCGGACAGTTCATCGTTGATTACTTGGAAATCTCGATATCTGCGTTACAGGGCGCAGGCGGACTATTACTTCTCTTGATTTCACTGGATCTTCTAAAAGGCTTAGAGCACCAAGATAAGGATTCGAAGAAAAATGTGGCATTGGTGCCGCTTGGAACGCCATTGCTTGCCGGCCCGGGTGCAATAGTCACGATAATGCTTTTCGCCTCACGAGTAGAAGGAAGTGACGGAATCGCAGCTCTTTCGCTTGCGGTATTAGGCGCTCACTTGGTCATCGGACTCACCTTGATGTTCGCTACTCGAATCATCTCCATCATCAAGGAGACTGGCGTAGAACTACTGGCAAAGATCGCAGGTCTTTTGACCGCAGCAATCGCATTCGAAATGGTCATGACTGGAATAAAGGGACTTCTATGAGTAAGTCCGGCTACTTTGCGCCAACAAGTGTGACTTGGAGAGTCCATTCGGATCCAGCGATGTTGATCGGTGGAATTCGTGCACTCCTAGAGCAAGCGCTCCATCCCGGCGCGATGTCTGGTGTGGCAGCACACTCGAATTTCCGCGAAGATGCTTGGGGTCGGCTACAGCGGACTGGCGACTATGTAGGGACTCTGACTTTTGGAACTATTGAAGAAGCCGATCGACTAGCGGCCCGAGTAAGAATGATTCATGAGAAATTGAAATTAGATGATCCGCACCTACTCCTCTGGGTACACATGGCGATGGTTGATGCCTTCTTGGATACGGCAATCAGATCAGGATTGGAACTCTCTGAGTTGGAGCAGGATCTATATGTAATGGAGATGGTGAAGTTCGCCGAACTAGTCGGAGTCAATCCATCAGATTGCCCAGCATCAGTAGCTCAATTGAAAGAGTATTTTCAGAACATCCTCCCGGAATTGAATGCAAGTGATGATGCCAAGCGCGCTGCGCTCTTCATCGCACTTCCACCACTACCTCCGTTACTTCGATTCGGTACTCCAATTGCGCCGCTCTGGGGAGGCATTACATCCTTGGCTGCGACTTCGCTACCAAAGTGGGCTCGTCGTCTCTATGGCTGGCCGTCACTTCCTGGGCAGGGCATCGCTACCGATCTAGCGCTTCGAACCGTGCGAACTGCATTAAGTACATTGCCAAGTTGGTTCCGCGAGACGCCACAACTTCGTGCCGCACGCGCGCGGGTAAGCGAAGCCTCATGAGAACGATTCTGATTTCTAACCTTGCTGGCGGGACTGGGAAGACCACCACAGCGCAATCCATCGCGGTCGCTGCTGCTGAGTATGGGAAGAGTGTGCTGGCTATCGATGCTGATCCATCAGCTGCACTCACATTTCTAAATGGCGTCGAGAATCCCAGATTGACTGCGGCCGAGTACCTTCAAGGGGAATGTGAATTGAACCTTGCATTGATCAAGACGGTTGATCGCTTCTCACTAGTGCCCAGCGCAAGCCGGCTCGCGCTAGCTGAGGTAAAAGATTCAAATCGACTCAAGAACTCCTGGAGCGATTTCGATATCGTAGTAATAGATAGCCCGACTGGCCCTCATCCAATCACGCTATCTTTGATCGAACTTGCTGATCTGGTGATCGCTCCAGTTACCCGGAGCATGCTTTCGCTCCGTGGAGTACTCAATCTTCGGGAATTGGTCCAGCAGTCTTCCAATCGGCCAGAGATCAGAGTGCTTGATATCGAATTGAATGAATGGGATCCAGAACTTAAGGAACTACTCTCCGGCGACTTCAAGTTCATAGAACCCGCAATTCGCAATGATGTTGCGATGGTTACAGCGCAGAGCGGAGGTCGCTCAACATTGAGCCTCTCACCTCAATCCAATGCTGCAGCGGATTATCGAGAGTTGACTTACTCGCTCCTTGAGGAGATTGGGCTCTTCTAGAGTCCAGCGAAACCCACGCGACGTTCGGCGCTATCGCCGATTTCGATTGAGCTGATTTTTCCAGCTGGAATCACATATTGACGATTACGGAGATCGGTTAAAACCAAGGGTTCCGCACTGGCTAGCGATTTCTTAACCAACGCGAGTATCTCTTCCCGCTCCTGGCTAACTTCGATGGTTATTTCCCGAACTTGGTCGCTGATGGCAATCCGCACTTCGCTCCGTGCGCCTTCGCTCTTTGCACTCTTCTTGGTCGTCATGACTGAATCCTAAGTACTACTTGCTCATTGGGAAACCGGAAATCCCACGCCACATGAGGCTGGTCACAAGAGCAGATGCGGCCGCGCGATCCAATTTGCCACCACGTTCCAACCAATGGCGAGCAGAGATTTGGGCGCAACCAATCAATCCGATAGCCAAGAGCATCGCTTCATCCTTCGGGCGACCCGTATCAGCAGAGATGACGGCACTCACGGCGACGGCACAGTCATATGTCATCCGATTGAGTCGGTCGCGAACCTGGGGTTCCACACTCATATCGCTCTCAAAGAGCAATCTAAAGGCCTCGCCCTCGCCTTCGATGAAACCGAAGTAGGCATCGATAGTCGCTGTCACTCGGTTCTTGTTATCACGGGTTGAGGCGATTGCTTTCTGGATGGCGAAGACCAGGGAATCGATATGTAAATCGAGCACCGCAAGATAGAGATCGAGTTTCGAGGGAAAGTGTTGGTAAAGAACGGGCTTACTAACGTTGGCGCGATCGGCAATCTCATCCATAGAAGCGGCGTGATAGCCAGCTCCGGTGAAGACCTCAAGTGCGGCGGCTAGTAATTGTGCGCGCCGCTCATCGCGCGGCAAGCGTGCTTTGCTCTCCGGTTTGATTTCTGTGGAGCTCATCACCCGGATACTAGAGCCTTCGTCAGGATTTCACTAGCGCTCAGCGATACCCTTCGGCAATCATGAGAAATCCAGAAACACCACGATTACTGCTCGTGCACGCCCATCCAGATGACGAGACCATAAACAATGGTGCGACGATGGCGTCATACGTGGCAAAAGGCGTTCAGGTCACTCTCGTAACGTGTACTCGCGGCGAAGAAGGTGAGATTCTCGTTCCAGAGTTAGCCCATCTTGCAAGCGATATGAGCGATGGATTGGGAATTCATCGCGAAACAGAATTGGCAGATGCGATGCGCGAACTAGGTGTTACTGATTTTCGTTTTCTTGGCGCACCGGATCGAATGTGGCGTGATAGTGGGATGATGGGAACGGCTCCGAATGAGCGCCCAGATGTTTTCTGGCAGGCAGATGTGACCGATGCTGCAACCCATCTTCTCCAAGTAATTATGGAAGTCCGACCTCATGTAATGATCACTTATGACACAAATGGTGGCTACGGACATCCAGATCACATTCAGGCTCACCGCGTAGCTATGAAGGCGGCCGAAATGGCTCGCGAAGCTGGCTGGGAGATTCAAAAGATCTACTGGAACACCATCCCAATCTCCGTTATCGAAGAGGGGATAGCTGCGATGAAGGGAACTGGAAGTGAGTTCTTTGGCGTCGAGAAGGCCGAAGATTTCCCCTTTGCACAACCTGATCATCTAGTAACCACTTTGATTCAAGCCGATGAATTTGTTCCGCAGAAGATGGCGGCGATGCGAGCACACCCAACGCAGATCTCAGTCGATGGCCCCTTCTTTGCACTTTCGAACAACCTTGGGCTGCAGGTTTGGGGTCGTGAGTTCTATCAATTGGTTTATGGTGAGAAGTCGCCCCCATTCGATGCTGATGGCCGCGAACGCGATCTCTTCTCTGGCGTTAGGTACGAGTAGATGATTTGGCGTTCACTTATCGCATTGCTCTTTGGCGGCGCTGTTGGACTCTCCGGGACCTTGCTTCACAATAGTTATCGTCCGATCGGACTTGTGCTCTCATTGACCGCTTTATTGCTAGGTGCATATTTGATTCGCGAGATGCATCTATCGAAGTTGAGTTCCTGGCTTTATGTCTTCGGATGGTTCGCCGTGATTCTCCGTGGATCGAATATCGGCAATGGTGGCGAGATCTTGATTGAGGGCGATTTTTATGGAAATTCGCTGGTGCTAGGTGGAACCATTCTGGTCGTCCTCTACACCTTGCGGAGACGCGATCCCATCAAGTAGTTCGCTTGTTCCATAGTTGCCCGTCAGCGGTGTCGCGAACTTCGATACCTATCGACAATAACTGATCTCTAAGCTGATCGCTCTTGGCGAAATCCTTGACCCGTCTCGCCTCAGCCCTTGCTTCTAGCATCCTTGCCGCTTCCACAGATAGGTCTTCAGTGGCAATCTCCAAGAGTTCTAATCCGAAGAGCGAATCAATCTCCTCGAATAGCGCCCGTTTCTCTCCAGGTCGCCAATCGCTCTTCTCGAGATTCCGCAATCGAATGAGCGCTTTCGGTGTATCCAAGTCATCAAGGAAATCTCCGAGGATCTCTTCTGCCAGTAGTTCCACACGCTCACTTCGCTCTGAACCCTCGTTGCCCCACTCTTGATATCGCTCCCGCCAACGGCGCAAAAGGGAATTTGCTGCCGAGATGGAGTTCCAAGAGAGATCCATCTGGCTGCGATACCGGTTCTCCATGAAGCAGAAGCGAATCGCCAGCGGGTCGAATCCTCTATCCACGACATCCTTGACTAAAACCACATTGCCCGAACTCTTTGACATCTTCCGACCTTCGAAGAGGAGATGTTCACCGTGGAGCCAGCAATCAACGGCCTCACCGCCAACAAGTGCATTTGATTGTGCGCGCTCATTTTCGTGATGAGGGAAGCGAAGATCTATTCCACCAAGGTGAAGATCCACGTGTCCCGATAAGAACTCAAGTGACATTGCAGAGCACTCGATATGCCAACCCGGAAAACCTCGGCCCCAGGGGGTATCCCAGATCATCTCGCTCCGTTGGCCAGCCGCTTTCCAGAGCGCCCAATCAGCATGGAATCGCTTTGCACCGCCTTCGGTGAATTCATATCTATGTCCGGGCTTCAACGCATCAAGTCGATTGCCACTCAGCGCTCCGTAACTTGGAAACTTCGTTGCATCAAAGTAGATGGAACCATCCTCACCTTGATACGCCAATCCCGCTTCAAGCAACTTACTAATCGAATCGATCATTAGTGGAATGCATTCACTTGCGCGGGGATATTGATCAGCCGGTTGGATATTCAATTCGCGGCAGTCTTTATGGAATCGGGCCTCGTAATCTCTTGCAATCGAGAATGGGTCTCGCGACTCCAACTTTGATTGAGCCAACATCTTGTCTTCTTCGAAGTCTTCACTCAGATGGCCCACATCAGTTATGTTCTGAATGAGATGTATCTCATGACCTAGCTGCTCTAGAGATCGCCTAACGAGATCTGCAAGGAGAAAGGTCCGAAGATTGCCTAGATGAGCATCGCGGTAAACGGTCGGACCACAGCAATAAATCCGAATCTTGCCCCCGTCACTGGCCCGTACCGACTGCAATTCTCGCTTGCGGGTGTCATAGATCCGCAAACTCTGCCCCTCATCGCGCTTCATCCCCTCGAATTATGTACGATAAGCGAAGGTTTTCGGGTAAGGAGATTCTTGTGACATATGTGATCGCGCTTCCTTGTATCGACGTCAAGGACAAGTCCTGTATCGAGGAGTGTCCCGTCGACTGCATCTATGAAGGTGATCGGATGCTCTACATCCAACCCGATGAGTGTGTGGACTGTGGCGCCTGCGAGCCAGTCTGCCCGGTTGAGGCCATCTATTACGAAGATGATGTTCCGCAACAGTGGGGCGAGTTTAAAGAGGTCAATGCTGAGTTCTTCGATGAACTCGGCTCTCCTGGGGGAGCAAGTAAGGTCGGGCCAGTCGCTAAGGATCATCGACGACTACTCCAAATTGAGAAGAAGCCTCAGAGCTAGTTGAAACTCCCAGACTTTCCTTGGGATGCCCTGGCGCCATATGCGCAGCGGGCTAAGACCCATGTGAAGGGAGGTATCGATCTCTCTCAAGGGACCCCGGTAGATCCAACGCCAGATTTCATCCAGGAAGAACTCCGCGATTCATCGAACTCGCCGAGTTATCCAGTAACAGCAGGTACCAA
>JBEGNC010000073.1:0-6281 GCA_041182705.1 Actinomycetota bacterium
GGCGAAGCCCGTGAGGTAATCGCAATTCATCTTGGCTTGGCCCCGGCCGAGCTGGAGTTCGTCGGCGAACTTGGCTTCGGTTATTGGAGCGCTTTCACTGGCTTGCAGCGACAGATTCCGGATTCACTCATCCACTCCCCGATTGATCGACAAATCATTCACGCATTCAGTCGAGAGATTGCAAATAGTGGAGGCGTTGTTCGAGTGGCGGAGGTGAATGGCCTCGGTCAGGTGAAATATGGAGACGCAATATCGACCAATCCCAATTCAGTAGTTGTCTGGCAGGGAACCAATCGCGAAACTGGAATCGAGCAAGAATTTCCCCGGTTCGCGGAGAAGAGCCTGGTCTTTGCAGATCTAACCGCGCGCTTCGACCTCAAGTTAACTGAAGCGGTTGATGTTGCACTTTGGGATCCACGATCTATCGGAGGTCCTGAAGGTCTGGCAATCTTGGGAATCCCAAACGGTTCTAGATGGCGCTCGCCGATACCTCAAATCGACCAACGTAGATTGTTCGGCTCTTATTCGAAGCCGCTTCTCCTTGCCGCAGCCGTTGCGATTGATGAATGGATGACGGGGTTATCAGAGAAGCGCCGGTACTTGACCGAACTCAATAAATACGCAAGAAAAGCGCTAGCCAGCACCTTGCCAGTTCGGGTAGTCGGAGAATCTGCGATCTCTGATCCAAGATTCTTAGCGCTGGTATTTGATGGCGTTATCGCGGAGGAATTGTTGCGTGAAATGGAGAAATCCGGTTTCTTGATCGATGCTGGATCTGCGTGTGGCGCCGGCGCTATGCAGCCGAGCCATGTCCTATCCGCCCTTGGATTTGGAATTGATGGTCACATCCGCTTGACTTTAAAGCTCGATCAGGCGGAAGCGGATATCGACCTTTTATGTGCCGCTCTTGGAGCTGCGCTCGGCAGAATTAAGGGTTAATTAAAGGAATCACCGCACGCGCAAGACCCTTGCGCATTGGGGTTATCGATTGTGAAACCTTGCTTTTGAATGGTATCGACGAAATCAATGGTGGCGCCCATCAAGTATGGGGTGCTCATCTTGTCGGTAACTACTTTTACCGAACCGAATTCGACGACAGTGTCACCGTCGAGCGCACGATCGTCGAAGTAGAGCTGGTAGCGAAGTCCTGAGCAGCCGCCAGGCTGGACAGCCACTCGAAGGCGAAGATCATCGCGACCTTCCTGAGCCAGAAGCGCTCCTACTTTTTCAGCAGCAACTGGGGTCAAGACGATTCCGGTCGTGGTCTCTGTGCTCATTCCGCTTATCTCCATAATCTCGTTCGAACTGCTTAGGCTCCGAGTTTACTCCGGAGAGGGAATAATGTCGTCATGGCCAACCTCGAACTCCTCTTTCTCGGTAGAGACGCTGATCTCGCCAGCGAGCGTGGCGTCTCCTGCACCGGTGAACTACCGGCAGCAAGCGATCCGGAGTTGGTCGCTCGAGCCAGGAAAGCACGAACTGCCCTAGGTTCACGCGCGATGGTTTTAGGCCATCACTACCAACGCGATGAAGTTATCCAGTTCGCCGATATCACCGGCGATTCCTTTAAGTTGGCACAAGCAGCAGCAGAACGTCGCGAATCAGAGTGGATCATCTTCTGCGGCGTTCACTTCATGGCAGAGAGCGCAGATATCCTCACTAGCGAGTTGCAACAGGTCATCCTTCCTGACCTAGCTGCAGGTTGTTCGATGGCGGATATGGCAACTGGAGCCCAAGTAGCAGATGCCTGGGCAGTTATGAATAAGTTGGGAATCGCAAAGAACACCATTCCGGTCACCTATATGAATTCTTCTGCCGAGATCAAATCCTTCACTGGGGAAAATGGTGGGACTATCTGCACATCTTCTAATGCAGAGCGGGCAATGCGCTGGGCATTTGAACAGGGTTCAAAGGTCTTCTTCCTACCGGATCAACATCTCGGTCGAAATACCGCCGTCTTGAAATTAGGACTTGAACTTTCGGATTGCGTACTTTGGAATCCGTGGAAGCCAATGGGCGGTTTGACTGAGAGCGAGTTGAAATCGGCCAAGGTAATCCTCTGGCGCGGCCATTGCTCAGTTCACGGCCGCTTCTCTCTAGCAAATGTCGAGGATGTCCGAAAGAAGGTTCCCGGCATCAAAGTGCTGGTCCATCCGGAGTGTCAACATGACGTAGTCAAAGCCGCAGATCACGTCGGAAGCACCGAGATGATCATCAAGGCGGTTGCCAACGCCGAGCCAGGCACCAAGTGGGCGGTCGGCACCGAGTTGAATCTGGTAAAGCGATTGGCGGCCAATAATCCAGATAAAGAGGTCATTTTCTTGGATAAGACGGTCTGCTATTGCTCTACGATGAATCGAATTGATCTGCCACATCTGGTCTGGGCCATGGAGAGCTTGGTAGCCGGTCGCGTCATTAATCAGATTCGGGTCCCAGAGAAGACCGCCCATTTCGCCCGAGTTGCGCTTGAGCGAATGCTCGCTCTACCTTAACTCTCATGGCCGAGAAGAAGAACCGCCCCACTCCAAAGCGTAAGGATGCAGAACAGAAGCGCGCATTGAAGCGACTCGCTCCTGCTGCGACTAAGGAAGAGAAGAAGATACAGAAGCAACAACTCCGCTTAGCTCGAGCAGCGCAACGGGAAGCGTATATGCGTGGTGACGAGAACGCTCTTCCGGTTCGCGACCGCGGCCCAGTTAAGCGCTTTGTCCGCGATTACGTCGATGCGCGACGATCAATTGGTGAGTACTTCTTGCCGGTAATAGTCGCTGTTCTCTTCATGACCGTGGTTCCAATATTGGTGGTCCAATTCGCTGCAATAATCCTGCTCTATTCGATCCTTGGGATCTCAATCCTGGATGGCATCTTCCTAAGCAGGAAGATCAAGCGAGAAGTTACCGAACGATTCCCCGGCGAGCCGCTCAAGGGGCTCGGCATGTACGGCTGGCTACGTTCGACTCAGATTCGTAGGTTACGCGCCCCTCAACCAAAGGTTACGCGCGGCACCAAGATCTAGGCACGCGGCTTCGGGGATACCGTCTTACTGGAATCGCGCTCCGGCAGATTCCCAAGTACTCGGTCGATATCTCGCATTATCTCTGGAGATAACTTAACTCCACTCGCCTTCACATTCTCTTTGATCTGTGCTGGTTTAGAGGCGCCGATGATCGCACTCGAGACATTTGGATTTTGAAGAACCCAGGCAACTGCTAACTGGGCAAGCGATAAATCAACTTGATCAGCAATTGGCTTTAGATTCTGGACTGCAGTCAATACCTCATCGCGTATCCAGCGCGAGATCATGTTCGCGCCACCTTTCTTATCGGTCGCTCGCGAACCGGCTGGAGGCTTCTTCCCTGGTAAGTATTTTCCAGTCAGTGCGCCTTGTGCAATTGGTGACCAGACAATCTGGCCGATGCCATTGGCCTTGCAGACTGGATCAACTTCACTTTCGATCACCCGCCAGAGCATCGAATATTGCGGTTGGCTGGAGACGAATCTGCTGTAGCCCTTTTCGTCCTGGATCTTCAGCGCCGCACGGATCTCTTCGGAGCGCCATTCGCTGAAGCCGATGTAGTTCACCTTACCTTGGGCTATCAGATCGTCGAATGCCCTCAAGCTCTCTTCCAGCGGTGTCTCATAATCGAATCGGTGGAATTGATAGAGATCGATGTGATCGGTCTGCAATCTCTTGAGCGATGCATGGACCGATTCCATTATGTGCTTACGAGAAAGACCTCGATCATTCTTGCCTGGACCGGTTGGCCAATAAACCTTGGTAAGTAATTCGTATGATTCCCGGCGAACACCCTTAAGCGCTTTGCCAAGGACGACTTCGGCCTTGGTGCCGGCGTAGACATCTGCGGTGTCGAAGGTGGTGATACCCGAATCGAGGGCTGCCCTGACGCATTTTGCGGCGGCATCCTGTTCTACCTGAGAACCATGGGTAATCCAATTCCCATAGGTAATCTCGCTTACATACATTCCAGAACTGCCAAGGCGTCTATATTCCATGGCTAAAGCGTAGTGCCTCCTTGCGATACCCCAGTAATGGTGGTTTATTTCGCCCACAACTAAATAGTCATTGCCATTGGGGAAGTCGGTGCAAATCCGACGCTGACCCGCAACCGTGAACGCCATTGGCGTAAGTCGGATTACCAAGGCTCTGACATTACTTACCACCCGTCGAGGTTTGCGGGGCGGAGAAACTTTCGCCGTCGTGAACTCTCTTTCGTATTCGAAAGGTTCACATGCTTAGACGTTTAGTTCTTTCAATAGCTTTGTCGATTCTGGCAACACCACTAGCGAGCGCTGATACTGGATATCGCTATTGGGGTTACTTCCAAGCGCAATCAGGGGCAACATCTTGGACTGCCGCCATGACTGGCCCCACGATTGAAGTCAAAGATGGCGATGTAGAAGGTTGGGCATTCGTTGCGAGTAGCAATGACATTCCGGCGACGCCTCCGATGATGGATCCAGATTTTGCTGCGCTCTGTGGCGAAGTCTCAGAAGTTGCCGGAAAGGTTCGCGTCGGATTAGTGGTTGATTTCGGAGCCGGCGAGATCGCACCGGAAGGCGATACCCCGAATGAATTCTTTTCCGACTGCGTATTGGTGCCTGAAGGTTCCATTGGGCTTGATGTCCTTAACGCAGCTTTGGATGTTCGCGCCGATGACTCCGGTCTAATCTGCGGCATCGCCGGATACCCCAGCGCTGAGTGTGGCGCCGAGATAGATATGTCGGTGCTAACTTCGTCAGAAAGTCCGATGGTCACAAGTGACAAGCCCGAAGAATCTGGAACTTCGAGGCTCTCCATGGGACTTCTCGCCGCTCTTGCTGTCACCATCGGCCTGATCGCACTCCGTAGACGCAGCAAGTAATAACCCAAGTGATTGATCGTCAACTACATCCCGCCTTCTGGTGGATCTGGGCCTCACTTCTAATCGTCGCCTTGGTCCGAAGCGAGTCGCTGACGCTCAATCTTCTAACCATCCTTATCTGCATTGCCGTCTACAAATTCTCTGAAATTCCAACTAATCGGAAGAGAGTTTTCGCACTGGTATTACGGATAGCCGCAATTGCACTTGCCATCCGAATGACTTTCGCAATTCTTATCGGTGTCCCGATGCCCGGAGATTCGCTCTTCGTCCTGCCAACAATCACTTTGCCGGACTTCCTTGTCGGAATCCGTATTGGCGGCCCAGTCACTGTGGATCGATTGTCTGGAGCATTTTCGGAATCATCGCTATTTGCCTCACTCTTGATTGTGTTTGGCCTGGCGAGCGCCATGAGTATCCCGACAAGGTTGATCAAGATATTGCCACATCGCTTATATGGGATTGGAACAGCCACGACAATTGCAACGAACATTATGCCCAGCTTGTCCCGTAGCATCTCGCGGGTCCGAACCGCGCAGTTTTTACGCGGCCAAGCTGAGGCAAAGTTGCGAAGCTGGAGTCGAGTTGCAACTCCGGTGCTTGAGGATTCACTTTCCAGGTCAATTGATTTAGCCGCCGCGCTCGAGGCGAGGGGTTATGGAATCAATCCACGCCCAACTAGATATCGACCCGAGCGCTGGGGACAGATTGAGAGCCTTGCAATCGCCTCGGTTGCTTACTTAGCCCTTTTCTATCCGATGCTCGACATCTCAACCGTTGTTGAGTATTTCATCTTTGCGGCACTCGCCTTAATTCCGGTGGTGTTCAAATGATCGAATTCGAAAATGTCTCGCTGATCTACCCGAACGCGGCACAAACAATCATCGAAGACCTCTCTTTCAAAGTCAGTGAGGGCGAATTAGTTCTCGTGATTGGCCATACTGGCGCCGGCAAAAGCAGCGTTCTCCGATTGATCAATGGCCTAGTTCCACACCACACTGGCGGAATTCTCAGCGGCGAGATAAAGGTTGCTGGTCGCTCTACTAGAACACTTAGGCCCGGAGAACTCTCTGATGTAGTTGGCATAGTGGGTCAGAATCCAATCAATGGTTTTGTCTGCGAGATCGTTGAAGATGAGATCGCATTCACCTTGGAGACGTTGGGCATGGCGCCAGATGTAATGCGGAAGCGAGTAGAGGAAGTCCTGGATTTATTGTCTCTCTCCCCATTACGTCGGCGCCAGATCGACACCTTAAGTGGTGGCGAGCAGCAGCGAGTGGCAATAGCTGCTGCGCTTGTGACGCAACCAAAAGTCCTTCTCTTGGACGAACCGACGAGCGCGCTCGATCCGATAGCAGCTGAGGAAGTTCTTTCGATACTTCATCGTCTTGTCCATGATCT
>JBEGNC010000074.1:0-4871 GCA_041182705.1 Actinomycetota bacterium
AAGTTAACGTGCTTTGGGTTTAGCTCTTTCACCGAGGAGACGCCCAACAGCTTCATAGTTCTTCGCAATTCGTTTGAGAGAATCTCAAGTGAACGTTCCACCCCTTGTTGGCCGCCAGCCATTAGCCCATAAAGGTAGGCGCGCCCGACATAAACGAAATCAGCTCCAAGCGCCAACGCTGCTGCAATATCCGATCCGCTCATCACTCCAGTATCGATATGAACCTCTAGGTCACGCCCGACTTCCTTCTTACACTTTCCAACCAATTCCAGCGGCACAGGAGCCTTGTCGAGTTGTCGGCCGCCATGATTGGAGAGGATGATGGCATCAACGCCAAGTTTCGCGGCGCGTTTAGCATCCTCGATATTTTGGATGCCCTTTACAGTGAGCGTTCCCTTCCATTCTTTACGGATCCATTTCAAATCCGCAAAGGTCATCGAAGGATCGAACATGTAATCGAGAAGTTCAGCAACAGTTCCTTTCCATTGAGACATCGAAGCAAAACGAAGCTCAGGAGTGGTCAGAAAGTTCCACCACCATTCATATTTCGGAGCCGCCTCCAAGAGAGTCCCTAAGGAGAGAGTCGGTGGCACGGTTAATCCATTCCGTGAGTCTCGATGGCGAGCACCTGCCACTGGCACATCCACGGTCAATACGAGATTTCGAACTCCTGATCGCCAAGCGGCATCGACTAAGCGCATCGAACCCTCACGGTCTTTCCACATATATAACTGGAACCAATTACGGCCTTGAGGGGCTGCGGCGACGACATCTTCAATCGTCGTGGTTCCTAGCGTTGAAAGGACGAATGGAATTCCAAACTTCTCTGCGGCCCTTGCGCCCGCTAACTCACCTTCAGAGTGCATCATTCGCGTAAACCCTGTTGGTGCGATTCCAAATGGAAGAGCGAACTTCTCATTTAACGAGGTGGTCGATGTATATAACTTCGATACATCGCGGAGGATATTCGGGATGAATTCAATGGCTTGATAACGATGGCGCGCACGACTTAGTGATGACTCGGATTCTGCCGCACCATCGGTGTAATCGAATGGCCCCTTAGGCGTTCGCCGTCTAGCAACTCGTCTCAAGTCCTCGATCGTCAGGGCTTTGGATAATCGACGTTTCTTTCCGGAGAATTCGAATTTCTTGAAGCGTAAGGTCTGACGAAGATAGGAGATACTCGGCATTCTTCGCTTCAAATTTGGGTTTTTCATGAATTCACGGCAAGTCGAAGAGTCTGCAGATCCTTACGGAAATCCTCTCGCAATCGCAGCCCCAAACCAGCGCTTTCGCTGAGAGCCAAGGTGCCACCATTGATTTCGGGTAGGCCATCCACAAGATGCGGGTACCAAGTTCGATATGCCGCTCTCACCGTTTCTTGAATCAATGCATTCTCATCAGCAGTCGATAGATGAGCGCCGATAGTCAATCCGACTGGGCCGGTGCAATCATGAGGCGCAATCTTCACGCCATTAGCGCGAGCGAGTTCTGCAAAATGAAGGCCCTCAGTCAGGCCACCACACCAAGAGAGATCTAGAGTGAGCACATCGATTAGATTTCGCTTGACCAGCGTCTCTACTCGCTTTCGGCTAGCAATCGTCTCGCCATGCGCAATTGGCGGCCTACCATCGCCCCGCAGACTTTCTAGTTCATCTAAATTATCTGGATAGATCGGATCCTCCACCCAGTAGATCTCAAATTCTTTGAGCGCCGTCATAATCTCTTTAGCTGCCTTTGGCGACCAGAGTGCGTGTAGCTCGACCATGATGTCCATCCGGGAACCGACGGCAGCTCTGATCTTCTCAATCGGGGCCAACCCACTCTTCAAATCCGCTGCGGAAATCTCCGATCCCCAGTTCTTCTCGGAGAAGAGATCAAAGGGCCAAATCTTCATCGCGGTGACGCCTTCGGAGAGGAGCTCCTTTGCAAGTGAGCCCGCATCGCTCATAAAGGCGCGTAGATCCTCATAAGTATTCGACTCGTTATCCAACCCCCATGATTTTGAACCTTGGTTGGACTTGCGCATGTATTCCTTGCCGGCGCAGGTGTTGTAGATCCGCAGTGGCCGAGGCGAATCGCCACCAATCAATCTATAGATCGGCTTATTTGCGATCTTTCCGGCGATATCCCAGAGCGCGATATCGATGGCGGAGCGCGCCCGAGTCTCTACACCAGAGCTGTTGTAGCCGACATAAGTGGTTAAAGTCTTTGAGATGGATTCGCGATCCAGCGGATCCTTGCCCAAGATTGCAGGTCCGGCGAATTCGTTTATGAAATGGGCGACGGTCGAGCCAAAATAGTAACTCTCACCTAAGCCGACGATTCCTTCATCCGTGGTGACTTCCACATAGACGAGATTGGGGAAATCTGGGTGGACGAAGGGCTTTACCGAACTGATTTTCATGAACGCTTCAACTCCACTTCGTAGTTCTGAAGTGCGGTATCAAGTATCTGATCAATAGTAGATGTAGATTGCATGACATCCTTGACGATTCGCTCTGCGATTTCCCGGAGCTCACGGTCTAGGTCTGCCTTATAGGACTTCTCGGCTAGATGAATATGCTTTGACATCACATCTCGCGCGGCGTCTGGATCCCTATCTTTGATGGCTTGCAAGATTGTGTGATGTAGTGGCGCTCCAACCTTGAAGATGGCTGGATCGGAGAGGCTTCGAAGCATCGTGTCGAATGCCAAGGTGGTGATACTGCCAAACATTATCTGGAGAACGGGATTATGGGTGCCCTTTGCAATCAATGAGTGGAATGCGATATCTGCTTGCGCTCTTGGTATCAGAGAGGTCGCATCATCGAAAGCCTTTAGCGCCACTTCCATCTGCTGGATATCTTGATCAGTAGCGCGTAGCGCAGCTAAACCTGCGCACTGCTCCTCGAGATTGCTACGTGCTTCGATCAAATCGCGAGCAGTAGCTGAAGATTGTCGGATGGTGGCATGGACATTGCGCGCCGCATTCAACATATTGGGCTTGCGGATGTAGACGCCCTTTCCGGGAACGGTTTCAATCAGGCCTTGGCGTTGTAATCCGGCCAGTACCTCACGGAGAAAGAGTCGAGAAACCCCATATTCCTCGGCCAAAATGCGGGCAGAAGGCATAAGTCCATCGATCGCCTCATCTCCGAAGATGAAGCGTTCGGTGAGATTCTGGGCGAGCGCATCTTGGGTTATGCCGACTCGATTGGAGGTCTTCATCTCAGCGCACCTCTTCAGGGTCCATCGGATAGAGGCTGGCCCCACCATCAATGAGAAGGGTGGAACCGGTCATGTAACTAGCCTCGTCCGACAATAGGAATGAGATTCCAGTTGCGACTTCCTCCGGTTGTTGGAGGCGACCAAGTGGAATAGCGCGACCAGCTCGAGCGCGATAGTCAGGCTCTTCGCGCCATTGTTTAGCAGCCATTCCGACATCGACGATACCGGGAGCAATCAGATTCGCTCGGATTCCTCGAGTCGCAAACTCGCGTGCGATGCCGCGACAAGCTGCAACCAGACCCGCCTTTGAAGCCGAATACGGCGTTATTCCTGGCCAAGGAACATGATCGACCCATGAACTAACGAAAACGATATTGCCTTTTATATCGCCCTTGATCCAAGTTGCGATGATGCGTTTGGCCAGATTTATCTGGGAGATAAGGTTGGTTTGGATTACCTGTTCGACTGAACTATCGGATTGAGATATGAGCTCACCGCTTACCACGATGCCGGCAAGTGCAACTAGTGAATCCGGCTCATGCGGCGCAATCTCAGCAATCAATTTATCCAGCTCGTCGCTCTTTGAAAGATCGCATTGAAAATACTTGAAATTTGTTGTCTCGCTTGTTGGGTTGTTCACGGGTGGGGCAACATCCACGGCCAAGACCCGGGCGCCCAGATTCAATAACAAATCGGTAACGGATTTTCCTATTCCACCGGAGGAGCCCGTAACGATAATTGTTCTGCCATCAAATCTACGCACTAATAATCGCCTTCCATTATTTGAAAACTTCTGATCAGATCATTGACAAGAAGTTTTCCGCGGAGCAGACTCTCTCACCACCTTGGCCTATCTGACAAGTCAGATAGCCAAAAAACTTAGGAGAAAAAAGCATGAAGAAATCCCGTCGAGCCGCAGCACTCGCTTCTGCAGGTGCTCTGGTTGCTTCAATCATGCTCGGAGTGTCATCAGCCGGTACAAGCTCGGCAGGTACATGGTGCTCGGGTGTGAAAATCAGTTATTTCAAGGGAGGAACTGCAGATAGTTTCTCTGACATTCTAGAAAAGGGAGCGCGTCAAGCTGCTGCCGATACAGGTGCAGATGTGACCATCGTCAGCTCCGGTTGGAATTTCCCAAAGATGGTTCAGCAATTCAAAGAAGAAATCGTGAAGAAGCCAGATGCGATCTCATTCATGGGTCACCCTGGTGATGCTGCGATTCTTTCCGCTGCTAAAGATGCAAAGAAAGCTGGCATTCTTGTCGACTTCGCAAACGTCCCAGCAAAGCGTTCCATCAAGGAACTCAATGCCGGATTCGTCGGCGCTAACTTGAGCAAGATGGGTGCAGCGCTAGCAACACGCGCTGTAACTGACTTCGGCATCAAGCGTGGCGATAAGGCAATTGTCGTCGGAACCTTCGGCGTCAAGGGTCGCTCTGATCGCGAAGACGGTGTCGTCAAGACGCTACGTGCAAAGGGAGTCCAAGTTACCGAACTTAATCTCCAGTCAATTGGCGAGAACGTAACTGGTAACCCAAATCTACTAACACCTTCTATGACAGCTGCCATTAAAGCAGCCGGCGCAGACTTGAAGTTGATTGTCTCCGAGGGAGCTCTTCTCGGTGCAACTCCTACCTACTTCAAGGCCGCAGGCCTACAGCC
>JBEGNC010000075.1:0-14014 GCA_041182705.1 Actinomycetota bacterium
TCACCGCCATTTGCGATTGCGCCATACATGACTGCCATCTGAATCGGTGTCATTAACGTATCGCCTTGCCCAATCGAGAAATTGACCATGTCACCGGCACGCACTTTATCGCCATCTATACAATTCTCTTTTGCAATAGCAATCAGATAAGCGGTGAGCTGCGATTTCTTTGCGCGCTTCTCATAATTGCAGTAGAAATCCTTATTCTTGGAGTACCAATCTCGCTTCCACTCCCGATCAGGCAAACGACCAGCGACTTCGGAAGGTAGGTCGACTCCGGTCCGCTGGCCAAGTCCGAAACCAGCAGCAGTCTTGAAGAAGTGATCATTAGGGGCAGGCTTAGGCCGCAACCCGCCATCGCGCACCCATTCGTCATATGCAATCTGGTACCAAATCGAGTCACATGAGATCGCCATCGCTGTAGTCATAGAAATCCTGCCAGCTGCCTTACTATCAAAATTTCGGAATATTCGGTCACCAATCTGGACATTTGCTGGACAGTCATAGGTCTTCTCGAGGCTGTAATTCGCAGCCACTGAAGCTGCCAAGGAAACGACTTTGAATGTGGAGGCCGGCGCGAATTCACCTTGGATTGCACGGGAGAGTGCCGGTACCCCAGATGATGCGCTGTAAAGATCCTTTGCTTGCTTTACGGTTATTCCGTTCTCCCAGATATTTAGATCGTAATCGGGATAAGAAGCCATCGCTAAAACCCGACCTTCAAGATCCATCACGACCGCTGCCCCAGAATCGCCGCGATAACCATTTCCGCGCGCACGAAAGACGGCATCTCGCAACTCCTGCTCAACCGCGGATTGCAGCTTCGAATTTATATTTAGAACTAGGTGATTTCCTGGAATCGCAATCTGATTTCTAGATTCTCGAGTAACCGACTCCTTGAAATTTACGATGACTGTTCTAATCCCAGGAGTTCCACGAAGGTCACTGTCGTAGACATATTCGATACCTGCTTTACCAATCAACTCATTCCGGTAATACCGCATTCCCTCTTCATTATTTAGATCAGCCTCCGTAATCGGTCCGACATAACCTAGAACATGGGTTGCGCGCTCACCTGAGAGCGATGGATAACTCCGGATGGAAACCGGCTCCACTTCGATGCCTGGAAAATCATCCGAACGTTCCGCGATATTTATTGCCTGCGACTCTGTGGCTTCCTTGGTTATTGGGATGGGCTGGTAGCGATTTCCATTCCAACAACCGTTCCGCTCCCCTTTGGGTAACTCGCCGCAGAGCCTGGTTCTTGCAAAAATATCCTCGAAATCTAACTTCAAGACACTTGCAACTTTAAGCAGCACAGAACGCCCTTTATCGGAGGTGGCATCCAAGATTGAGCGATCAGCTGTGACCATCAAGCCAGCTTCATTCCGCGCCATGGGAATGCCTTCACTGTCGACTATCAAGCCACGGAGTGCAGGGGTAACGATGTCCCGGCTCTGAATATCCAGCGCTGCCTGCTGGTATCGCGGACCATCGGCAATCTGAAGGTAGAAAAGTCTGCCAAAGAGCGCGAACATCAGGGATGCTACGAATATCTGTATGACTATCAGAGTCAGAGTTGATCGCTCGCGCATTATTTCTCTCTTGCCGTAAGTGAAATCTTCCGGAAGGAGAGCGCTACTGGAATGTATAGCGGTGCGAGGATCAGACTCCACATCGCATTTCCGCCAATCTCTCGAATCACTACCGATAAAGTCGCTAAGTCTTGACCGAGAATTGCGCCGAAGAGAAGAAATAAGGTCAAGGCAACTGATGAGGCCACCGTAGTAACCATGGTCATCGTTAGCGGACTCAATTCAGCATCGAGAGATCCTCTGATACTTGTGACTAGGAAGTAAGTGAATCCGGTGAGGGTGAATGTCCAGAGTCCGAAGGGCGCTTCAAGCGTCGGCGATAGATCCGCAATTAGCCCGGCAAGAAAACCGATTAACATGGCTGTGGTTCGCTCTTCCTTCATAACCCATGCGATTACGAAAGCGAGATAAAGACTAAAACCGCCGATGAAGAAGTTGATCCGGTTTATAAATGCCTCTTGAACAATGAATAACGCCAAGAGAAGTCCACCAATCGAAGGCAATCGAGAAGCAATCATCGTCAACCGCTCGGCGTGGGGGTTACGAAGATGGTAACTGTCGGTGCTGGTCTTGGTGCTCGTGGCACTAGCGCATCGCCTGGATTACCGGCAACCGAATCTAGAACTACGCTAACAATCCGAAGTGCATCCAGGTTCACATAGGAAGATACCCGAGCCTCTTTTGTGAGTTGACCTAGCGCGCTTTCGACTAGAGAGACCCGACCCACTGGAACTCCCGGAACGAAGGGAAGATCTCCACTACTTCCTCGAGAGAGCAGCACATCGCCAACTCTCAACTCGGCCTCGGCCTTAAGCATCATCACTGAGAAGTTATCTCCTCCTTGACCAGAGAGGATTCCCATATCTTGAGTTCCCGCAACCCTGACACCGATGCGAAATGCTGGGTCACTCATCAGCATTACAACCGAGTTATTTGCAGTAGTCGACTTCACGACACCTACTAAGCCTTCGCCAGCGATTACCGTCATATCGCGCTTGATTCCGGATGCGGAACCCTTATCGATCACGATCGATTCCGAGAAGGTAGCAGTGCCTCCCCGGCTTATCACTCGCGCGCTCACGACTTTGAAGCGGGCCTTCCCGGCAAGATCTAATACATTTTTTAACTGCTTCAATTCGCCTTTTACATCTTCATTCATCACGACTTGGGCCTTCAACTCTTCATTCTCCGATTCCAGCTCTGCGATCCGTTCTCGCGTCTGGCCGATGTTGAAGATGTCACTAACTAATTGACCAACCGGCGAGAAGAGCCAAGTGGCAAAGGATTGCAACGGCGCAAGCGCAGTTTGGGAAGCGCTTCTAATCGACGATACGACGCTGACGCCACGAAGATCCAAGGTGATAAGAAGTAATGAAGTGACCAGCAGCGAGATTAGAAGAAGTCTGGTTCGATTCCCGCCCCTGGTGGCCATAGTTACCTACGTGGCTCGGAGATGAGAACCTTCTCTAGGGCCTCGAATTCCTCGATGCACTTTCCAGATCCCTCAACGACAGCGAGCAATGGGCGCTCGGCGATGTGAATTGGCATATTGGTCTCGTGGCGCAATCTCTCATCAAGTCCCTTGAGTAATGCTCCGCCACCAGTTAGGAAGATTCCTCGATCCATAAGATCTGAGGAAAGTTCAGGTGGAGTCTTATCCAAAGTGTTCTTTACTGCATTAACGATCGCTGCTACCGGCTCTTCGAGCGCTTTACGAATCTCTTCTGCTGATACGACAATCATCTTCGGTAGACCGGTTGCGATGTCACGCCCACGAATCTCGGCATCCGGTTCGTCACGAAGCGGATAAGCAGATCCGATTGCCATCTTGATCTCTTCCGCCATGCGCTCGCCAAGCATCAAGGAGTATTCCCGCTTAATCCAATTGATGATCGCATGATCCAACTCATCCCCGCCCACGCGAATCGATCCGGCTGAGACGATGCCGCCCATTGAAATAACGGCAACTTCGGTAGTTCCGCCTCCAATATCAACGACCATATTGCCGGTCGGCTCATGGATAGGAAGACCAGCACCAATTGCAGCCGCCATCGGCTCTTCGATGATGTAAACCTTCCGTGCGCCAGCCTCGTAACCGGCGTCTTTCACGGCGCGTTGCTCGACACCGGTGATTCCAGATGGGACACAAATGACGATTCGTGGCTTTGCAAGGTATGTGTGCTTATGAACTTGGCGGATGAAGTACTTAATCATCAGCGCTGTGGTGTCGAAATCGGCGATAACACCATCTTTTAATGGACGAATCGCAACGATACTTCCCGGGGTTCGACCAATCATGCGCTTCGCTTCCGCGCCTACCGCTAGTACAGCGCCCGTCTCTTGATTGACAGCAACAACGCTCGGCTCGTTCAATACGATTCCCTTACCGCGAACATAGACAAGTGTGTTCGCAGTGCCAAGGTCGATTGCCATATCGCGACCGAGGAATCCCCAGCGATTCAATTGGTTTGCCATCAGTATTTCTCCTTACGAGTTGGGGAAGAAGATCTTTATCTCGCGCTCGGCTGATTCAACAGAATCCGAACCATGGACAAGATTTTGGACGACTTTGGTCCCTTGATCTCTAGCTAGATCTCCGCGGATTGTTCCCGGAGCTGCAGCTGTCGGGTCGGTAACACCAGCGAGTGAACGGAACCCTTCGATTACACGCTGACCTTCCGCAATCATCGCAACTATCGGACCAGATTGCATGAACTCAAGGAGTGGTTCGAAGAACGGCTTTCCTTTGTGCTCTGCATAGTGAAGCTCCAAGATCGCACGATCAGCTTCAAGCATTCGAAGCGATGTAATTGCGTAGCCCTTACGCTCTACCCGAGCAATAATTTCGCCAACCAAGCCACGACGCACTCCATCTGGCTTTACCAGAATCAATGTACGTTCGAGTTGGTTGGAAGCTGGGGTCACGGGGTAAGTCTATGGCGCCTCAGGAGCTTGGCGAGCCGCCCGAGCCGCCTCACCCTTGCGACCAATGAGGATGGCGGTGATCCATAGGGCGAGGAAGATACCCCCGATGAAATACATCATGAAGATGAATAGGCCATAACCGATAAGTGCGAATTGAACTATCCATCCCAGAATCCAGCCGATCCGGCTTCGCAAAGTACCCAGGGCAAGAATCGCGATTATGAGTGTGCCTATTCCGAAATAGAGTCCCAGGCTTTCAGTTAGATCTTTGGCAAGAAGCATCGCGAAACCAATAACGAAGAGTTCCATTGATAGCACGCTTCGCGCCAACATTCGCATTGGACTAGCCTTTCATTTTCCGCACGATAGCCCGCGCTTCGCCAGCCGAAATTACCGAACCTGCAATGAGCACTGCACAGCTCCGATCATTAACAGCCAAATCCAATTTGGCTTCTTCAATGGCTGCTGAGATTGCGGTGACTAGATCTGGAGCGGCATTGACTCGCTCATTTCCAAATACTTCGCGGGCAGAATCTGCTAACTCATCTACCGGCGCAGCTCGGTGTGAGGTATTTCGAGTGACGACAACTTGAGACATGATGGGTTCGAACTCCTCCAATATGCCAGCTACGTCCTTATCGCCCATAGTCGCAACTACTCCAATGATTCTCTCGAAATCAAATTCATTTTCAATAGTCTGGCGGAGAGATTTTGCACCATGCGGGTTATGTGCAGCATCGACTATCACCGTCGGATTTCGCATCAAGATCTCACATCTTCCCGGTGAAGTCGCACTCGCGAAAGCAGCACGTACCAAATCTTGATCTAGCGCTTGCTCACCTGCGAATACCTCTACGGCAGCAAGCGCAGTTGCGGCATTTGTGGCCTGATGTGCGCCATGAAGCGGTAAGAAAAGCTCGTCATACTGGCCATAAACACCTTTGATGGAGAGGAGTTGTCCTCCGACGGCAATCGCCCGATCGGCGACTTGATATTCAATCCCCTCGCGGATGGGAGTTGCCCCCATTTCGGCGCACTTCCGAAGGAGTACTTGGGCGGGATCCATTTCCTGACGCGCCAGCACCGCAAAGCTATCGGTTTTGATAATGCCTGACTTGGTCTCAGCAATAGCAGCCAAGGTATCTCCCAGATATTGAGTATGGTCCAAACCAATCGGCGTGATCACAGATACCTTTGCATCAATCACATTCGTCGAATCCCATTCTCCACCCATGCCGCACTCGAAGATTCCGACATCTACCGGGAATTCAGCGAAGGCAGCGAAGGCGATACCAGTTATCGCCTCAAAGAACGATAATCGGTGCTCCATTCGGGAGTCGACCAATTCGAAATACGGCGCCACATCCTTATAGGTAGCACGCATGAACTCTTCGGTGATTGGTTCACCATTGATGCAGATTCGCTCTAAGAAACTCTCTAGATGCGGACTCGTGAATCTTCCCGTCCTAAGTCCTAGCTCCATTGCCAATGAATCGATGATTCGCGTTGTCGTCGTCTTTCCATTTGTACCTGCAATATGGATTGTCGGATAGGAAAGTTGTGGTGAACCTAGAAGGTCTGCAAGCAAGGAAATCCGCTCTAACGTTGGATTGATCCGGGTCTCAGGCCAACGATTTAGCAGCGCCTTCTCAATTTCTGCGATATCCATTTGGCCCAACTATTCCTGTGGGAGTGCAGCCAAAGAAGTCTTGATTCTCTCAATCTCCCCATCGCAAAACTCCATACGCTCTTTAATCTGCTTAACAACATCCATCGGAGCTTTTGCCATGAAATTCTCATTTTCCAACTTGACGCGCGCCGTCTCACGATCCTTCTCAATCGTAATCAGATCCTTCTCTAGTCGGCTGCGCTCCGCTTTGACATCGATACTTCCGGTCAAATCGAATTCAACGACAAAGTTATCGATATCGATCTTCGCACTTGGCTTGAAGGTTTCTTTAGGAGTATCCAGTCGAACCAGGAATCTGATTGCTCCCTCGTAATCTGCTAGTTTCCCGGTTAAACCTTCGATCTTTGCGGTAACGCGCGTCGAAGTCTTGATTCCCTGATCGCTTCGGAATCTTCGAATCTCAGTAATCAAGCGCTTCATATTGTTTACAACGGTCGCTGCCTCTGAATCCGGTTCGACAACGCTCGGAACGGGCCACTGCGAGATCACTAAGGATTCGCCTTTGGTCAGCGCTGTCCAGAGAGCCTCTGAGATAAATGGCATCGTCGGATGCATTAAGCGAAGCAATTGATCTAGAACATGACCAAGCACCCGCTTCGTCTTTTCCGCCTCTGGACCTCCTTTGGCGAAGGTGTCTTTAATCAATTCCAAGTACCAATCGCAGACCTCATCCCAGGCAAAGTGATAGACCTGGTCGCAACCCTTGGCGAATTCATAGCTCTCATAAAGGGAATCGACTTCGCGAATCGTGTGATCTAGTTGATCCAGAATCCAGATATCAATTTGATTTAGCTCGCTACGCGCTGGCAACGGACCTTCGATGGTTGCGCCATTCATAATCGCGAACCGAGTCGCATTCCAAACTTTGGTGGCGAAATTACGAGCTCCGGCAATCCACTCATCGGCAAGCGCCTGATCGGTTCCTGGATTAGCGCCACGAGCAAGTGCGAAACGAAGCGCATCTGATCCGTACTTATCCATAAACTCGAGGGGGTCGATGACATTACCTTTTGACTTCGACATCTTCTTGCCATGTTTATCCCGGACAAGTCCATGAAGCGCGATGGTCTTAAATGGTTGCACTCCATCCATCGCAAACAATCCAAAGAGCATCATCCGTGCTACCCAGAAGAAGAGGATGTCGTATCCAGTGACAAGGACACTTGTTGGATAGAATTTCTTCAAATCTTCCGTAGTTTCCGGCCAGCCGAGCGTTGAGAATGGCCAGAGCGCTGAAGAGAACCAGGTATCCAAGACATCTTCGTCCTGAGTCCAGCCGTCAGGAGCAGTTTCATCCGGCCCAACAACTTTCATCTCGCCATCTGGTCCATACCAAACCGGTATTCGATGTCCCCACCAAAGTTGGCGCGAGATACACCAATCATGCATGTTGTCCACCCAATCGAAATACCGAGGCTCCATCTCTTTGGGAGAGATCTCAACTCGGCCATCGCGAACTGCTTCACCAGCCAGTTTCGCGAGTGGTGCCACTTTCACAAACCATTGCATCGATAACCGTGGTTCCACAATTGTGTTGCACCTTGAGCAGTGTCCAACGCTGTGTTTATATGGCCGCTTCTCCCAGCCAAGTTGGCCATCAGCTCTTAGCTGCTCGACTACTGCACGCCGGGCGGCAAAGCGATCCATGCCATCAAATTGGGTGCCTGTACCTTCCATAATTCCAGATTCATTCATGATGACGATCATTGGCACGTTATGCCGTTGTCCCATTTCAAAGTCATTTGGATCGTGGGCCGCCGTCACTTTCACAGCTCCGGTTCCGAATTCTGGGTCAACTAACTCATCAGCGATTATCGGAATCATTCGATTCACATATGGAAGGCGGACCTTACGACCGATTAGATGTTGGTATCTTTCATCTTTTGGATTTACTGCGACTGCACCATCTCCCAGCATTGTTTCCGGGCGAGTAGTCGCAATCCAGATGTGATCCTCATCCTCCGCACCGTATCGAATCTGGACGAACTCTCCATCAATCTCTTGGTGATCAACTTCGATATCTGAAAGAGCGGTCAAGCATCTGGGGCACCAGTTGATGATGCGCTCTGCTCGATAGATTAACTCGGCTTCGTAGAGACGCTTGAAGATGGTCAGGACTGCCTTCGAAAGGCCCTCATCCATAGTGAATCGTTCTCGACTCCAGTCGACGCTATCACCGAGCCGTTTCATCTGTCCCAAGATTGCGCCACCAGATTCGGCTTTCCATTCCCAGACCTTCTTTACAAATTCCTCTCGCCCAAAGTCATGTCTGCTTTTCCCACTTGCCGCTAATTGACGCTCAACAACATTCTGGGTGGCAATACCTGCATGATCCATCCCTGGGAGCCAAAGAGTTTCAAATCCCTTCATCCGCTTCATTCGAATCAAGAGATCTTGCAGTGTGTGATCTAACGCGTGGCCAATGTGAAGACTTCCAGTCACATTAGGTGGCGGAATTACGATGCAGAAGGGCGGTTTCTCCGATTTTGGATTTGCACTGAAATAACCAGCAGATAACCATTTTTGATAGAGCGGACCCTCGATCTCATTTGGCGAGAAGTTGGGTGAGAGTTCCGACATAAGAAGCGATACTACCTAGAGTTACGCGCTCTTCTCTTCCCCACGTTTATTCGTACGTTTTACGCTATTTGGTCCACGCTCGATGTATTGCGGGGCGGCTTTCTCAGTAATGACATTGGCGTTCACGACGACCTTCCCCACTTCTTTCTTGCTTGGAACCTCGTACATGATTGGAAGGAGAATCTCTTCCAAGATCGCACGGAGACCACGAGCACCGGTGCCGCGAGCAATCGCTTGTTCTGCGATCACTTCAAGCGCTTCTTGAGTCATCTCCAGTTCGACATCATCCATATCAAATAGATGCTGGTATTGCTTTACCAGCGCATTCTTTGGTTCGGTCAGAATCTGCAACAGAGCGGCCTTATCCAAGCTCTCTACTGATGTAACGACTGGTAGCCGGCCAATGAACTCTGGAATCATGCCGAATTTCAATAAGTCTTCTGGCATGACATCGGCAAATGAATCAACCTTTTCGCTTTCTGCCGCAATCTTCAAAGCAGCGTTAAATCCAACGCCGGCCTTTCCTTTGCGACCTTCAATAATCTTCTCAAGTCCAGCGAATGCACCGCCGACAATGAATAGAACGTTGGTTGTATCAATCTGGATGAATTCTTGATGAGGATGCTTGCGGCCACCCTGTGGTGGAACCGATGCCGTTGTGCCTTCAAGGATCTTCAGCAAGGCTTGTTGCACGCCCTCACCTGAGACATCTCGAGTGATCGAAGGATTCTCGCTCTTGCGCGCGACCTTATCGATTTCATCGATGTAGATGATTCCAGTCTCAGCTTTCTTCACATCAAAGTCGGCAGCTTGAATCAATTTGAGCAAGATGTTCTCTACATCTTCTCCGACATAGCCGGCTTCAGTTAGCGCCGTAGCATCAGCAATCGCAAATGGGACATTGAGCATCCGGGCTAAGGTCTGGGCAAGTAACGTCTTGCCGCATCCGGTTGGGCCAAGCAACAAGATATTGCTCTTTGCCACTTCGACACCATCTTCACGTCGTCGATCGCCAGATTTGATTCGCTTGTAATGGTTATATACCGCCACCGATAATGATTTCTTCGCTCGATCTTGACCAATCACATACTGGTCTAAGAATTCATATATTTCCTGTGGCTTCGGAAGTTCCTGGAGGCCAAGGCTCGAAGCTTCATTTAATTCGTCTTCGATAATCTCGTTACAGAGATCGATGCATTCATCGCAGATGTAGACGCCAGGTCCCGCAATCAGCTTCTTTACTTGCTTTTGGGTCTTGCCACAGAAGGAGCATTTAAGGAGATCGCCGCTTTCACCGATGCGAGTCACGGATGCCTACTTTCATTAGGGAAGGCTCTAATCGTAGATTCGCAGGGGTATCTGAGGTGGGTTCTACGCGTTCGCTCTTAGAGGAATTACTTCTTCACCGAGGCTTTGCGGGAGGCGAGAATCTGATCGACCAGTCCATATTCAACAGCTTCTGCCGCTGTCAGGATCTTGTCGCGCTCGATATCTTTTCCGATTTCCTCTTTGCTTCGCTTTGAATGCTTAGCCAACATGATCTCCAAGAGTTCACGCATCCGGAGGACTTCTTTTGCTTGAATCTCGATATCAGAACCCTGTCCGCCACCTTCGCTATATGGCTGGTGGATGAGGATGCGCGAGTGCTCAAGGGCATAGCGCTTTCCTTGGGTTCCGCCAGCGAGCAATACAGCTGCAGCTGAAGCTGCCTGTCCGAGACAGATTGTCATCACATCTGGACGAACGAATTGCATAGTGTCATAGATTGCGGTCAGCGCTGTGAAGGATCCGCCTGGAGAATTGATATACATCATGATGTCTCGATCTGGGTCCATCGACTCTAGCGTTAACAGCTGGGCCATAACATCGTTGGCTACAGTGTCATCAATCGCTTGACCTAAGAAAATAATTCGCTCTTCGAATAACTTCGTATAGGGATCGAGCCGCTTATAGCCATATGCGGTCCGCTCTTCGATTGTCGGCAGAACGTAACGGTTCTCGAATTCGTACTTACTCATCGAGCAGTTCCTCCACTTCCAGATACCTGTCCAGCAGACTTGACGACATGATCGACGAATCCGTATTCCTTCGCTTCTTCAGCGGTGAACCAACGATCACGATCTGAATCTGCGGTAATCGTGTCAATCTTCTGGCCCGTGTGATGTGCAATCAATTCAGCCATCTTCTTCTTAGTGAAGGACATCTGTTCGGCTTGGATCTTGATATCTGAAGCAGTACCACCGATGCCACCAGATGGTTGGTGCATCATGATTCGCGCATGAGGCAACGCATATCGCTTTCCTGGCGCTCCCGCGCAGAGCAGGAACTGACCCATTGAGGCGGCCAATCCCATCGCTACTGTCGCGACATCATTCTTGATGTATTGCATCGTGTCGTAGATAGCCATACCTGCAGAAATCGATCCACCGGGTGAATTGATATAAAGGTATATGTCCTTTTCTGGATCCTCGGCTGCGAGCAAGAGCATCTGCGCTGCGATTGCATTCGCCATGGTGTCCTCGACGACAGAGCCTAAAAAGATGATTCGTTCCTTCAACAACCGGTTGTAAACCTGGTCATCAAGGCCGCCAGCCGATGCGGCTGCGAGGCGGGGGTTATTCAGATCCACCAATGTCCTCCTGGAATGGGTTATGTAGTGACCCTAACGCTCCAAAAGGGTTTTTGCTTCCTTGAATGTCGCAATTAGCCCCTTGTTCGCTCAGGGCAGAGCGTTATTCGGACTTACTCTCCTCTTTCGCCTTCGGTGAGAGCTTCGAGAGATCGACTTCGCGACCCGAGGCATCCTTAATCTTCACACGCTCGAGAGCTACGGCTAACGCCTTGGTCCGAGCGACTTCCGCCATCAAAGCGGCAATTTGGCCGGCTTGCGTTAACTGGCTGGCGAATTGATCAGGCGACATTCCATAACGGGCAGATGTGCGAATCAAATACTCGGTCAATTCGGCCTCGGTGACCTGGACCTCTTCAGCGCGAACGATCGAATCCAAGAGGAAATCGCCACGAATAGAACGATTGATCTCTTCAGTGACTTCAGCACGATGAGTCTCATCTTCCAGACGATTTTCTTTCTCAAGATGGTCATTGACCTCATCTGCAACAAGTTGTTCTGGGACAGAGATTTCAACGGTATCCATCAGGTGCTTTAAGAGCTTGTCGCGAGCTTGGGCGCCTTGCTCCATCGACTTCAATCTGGTCAAGCGTTCGCGTGCATCAGCGCGCAATTCATCTAGAGTCTCAAACTCGCTAGCTAATTTGGCAAATTCATCATTTAGTTCTGGGAGTTCGCGTTTCTTCACAGCGTTAAGAGTTACGGTGACCTCGCCGGTCTCTCCTTCTTTCATGCCAACAAGAGCAGTAGCGAATGTCTTGCTCTCGCCTACTTTCATTCCCTCAAGAGCAGCATCTAAGCCATCGATCATCCGATTGGTTCCAACTTCATAAGAAATCCCGTTGGCAGTTCCGCCTTCGACTTCCTTGCCATCGACTTTTGCGACAAGGTCAATTGATACGAAGTCTCCTGAAGCAGCATCTTTTTCGATTGTCGTGAGGGTTCCAAAGCGAATTCGAAGCGCTTCAACCTGTTCTTCGACATCCTTATCAGAGACAACGACGTCATCAACTTCAAGCTCGATGCTCGCGAAATCCGGCAATGTAATCTCGGGGCGGACATCTACTTCAACTTCGAACTTCACTAGTTCGTTGTCCTTGAGTTCTTTGATATCGACAGTTGGGCGACCAACAACCATCACATCGTTTTCTCGTGCCGCTTGGCTGTAAAACTCAGGCAGCGCGGTATTAATCGCTTCATTAAGAACTGTGCCACGACCAACTCGCTGGTCGATTAGAGCACGCGGGATTTTTCCTTTTCGAAAACCGGGAATTGCAATCTGTTGGGAGAGCGATTTATACGCATCCTCAACATGAGGCTCTAGATCCTTGAAGTCGACATCTATCGAGATACGAACTCGCGTTGGCGAAAGTACTTCGACGGCGCTCTTCACAGGACTCCTTACTTCGTAGATCTTGGTCGGGGCGGAGGGACTCGAACCCACGGTCTTCTGCTCCCAAAGCAGACGCGCTAGCCACTACGCTACGCCCCGCGACGTAGGCGCCGAGTCTAGATGAAAAATTCACAACTGATTACCGGAGCCGATACCGTATGCCTCCTTAGGGCTAGATAGCCCCAAGGAAGCAAAGTTTGCGGGTGTAGCTCAATGGTAGAGCCCTAGCCTTCCAAGCTAGTTATGCGGGTTCGATTCCCGTCACCCGCTCCACCAAAACCCGAGCCTCAGACATCTTCCACCAAGGTGATAACTGCTGAGCCATCAATCACCATTGCAGTTGCTCCAGTAACGCCAGTGCCATCTGTCATGGTGAGACTGAGAGAAGATGCTGTTGATCCAACCTTTATAGTCCCGAAGGCCTGAAAATGATAAGCCTTAAAGATCTGCCCATCTCGAAACTCAGTAATCTGGCTTGTAGATGTGTAGTCAAACTTCAAGATATCACCTACAACACCTGAATTAACTGCCAAGCCAAATCTCCCGTTTGCGCTGTCACACTTTCCGCGTAAGTGAATTTGAAACTTATAACTCTTTCCTGCGGTCAAAGCTCCAAAGGAATTCGAACTTACTGAAGTGTTTGGATTCGCTGTTGATAGTGTGAATTGAGGAACGGTAACAAAACTGGATACAGAAGGTCCTGCTGGTCCTTGAACACCTTGAATTCCTTGTGCGCCAGCATCTCCCGGATCACCTTTGTCACCTTTTGCGCCAGGCAAGCCATTAGTTCCATTAGTTCCGTTGGTTCCAGCTGTTCCAACATCGCCTTTTGCGCCAGCAATGCCTGCGATTCCGGCATCACCTTTATCGCCTTTAAGTCCGGCTGCGCCAGTTGCACCTGTTGGACCAGTGTCACCTTTTGCGCCCGCAGGCCCAACTGCACCCGTTAAACCAACTAAACCCTGGATACCTCTCTCGCCGACGTCTCCCTTGTCGCCCTTTTCTCCTTTGTCACCTTTAAGTCCCTGCGGACCGGTGTCACCTTTCGGACCTCGCGCGCCTTCTGCGCCAATAGAAGTTTGACCTTTGTCTCCATTTTTTCCATCAGTTCCTGAAGGTCCACGAAGATTTACTGGAGAAGGCCAGCGATTCTTCGCTTTGGGGCCGTACATATGGAAAGTTAAGGTGTCGATATAGAAATC
>JBEGNC010000076.1:0-6663 GCA_041182705.1 Actinomycetota bacterium
GATAGGAGTGATTATCCGGGTAACCGGCGCGCGTAATCGGGTCTGCAACATTGGCTACATCGTAGGCTCTTCACGTGAATCAAGGACTACCGCGCGCCGCCCTCGCGCTCCATCAATCGACGAGTCCTAATTCCCGGCTCACTAGTATGCCTTGGGAGTTGACCTATCTAGTTCTTGGAAACTCCTCAGTTAATCCCAGCCCAGATTTCACTGAGATGGATCTCTTCGTTCTTCTGGTCAATGCGCAGATGGGAATCTCCCCTGAGATGGTTGAACTTTGGCATCAAGTACAGGAGCGACAGATTCCAAGAATTCTCTTGGTGCAAGATTTGGAATCCGGTGATATTGATTTCGATGACATTTCCTTGATAGCTGCCCGCATATTGGAGCCGATTGCAACTCCATTTCTGGTGATCCATAGCGAAAATGGAAGTCCAATTGGACTGATCTCCCTCGATAACTTACAGGTGCACGTTTACTCCAGCGGTCAACTTTCAAAAGCTGAACCGGATCAGGAATTAGTGACTTTAGTTAGAGATTTCCGGCAGGAGTATCAAGATGAATTCCTGACTCTTGGTGATGGCGCCTTCGAAAATGGTCTCTATGCTGTAGCGATCCCGATTTCAGAGAGCGCCGGGTTTGGCTTCGCCGAACTCACCGAACTTCTACTTAGAGTTCCCAAGCGTTAGCTAATTCCGCCCTCGTCTCTGAAAGTAGTTTAGGAAGAACTTTGGTCTGTCCAATGAGCGGCATGAAGTTCGCATCCCCGCTCCACCTTGGAATCACATGCTGATGGATATGTCCGGCAACGCCGGCGCCTGAAATTGCTCCCTGATTCATACCAAGGTTGAACCCAGCTGGATTCGATACTTTACGAAGCGTTGCCATAGCACTGGAAGTGAACTCGCCCATCTCGCTCCGCTCTTCCAGAGTGAGTTCTGTGAAATCTGGGACATGGCGGTTGGTGCAGATAAGTAGATGTCCCGGGTTATAGGGATAGAGATTAAGAACCGCATATACGGACTTGCCGCGTGCGACGATTAATCCTTCCTCGTCGCTCCGATTTGGAATTGTGCAGAATGGGCACTCGACGCCATTCTCATCCGTGGGCCGGTTTTCCCCCGATATATATGCCATTCGATGCGGTGCCCAGAGCCGGTCCCAACGATCTGGGATTCCAACCCCTGAGATCGAACCGCCCTCGGACATCAAACCTGCTGCCTTGATGCGATAACTCGCTTGATCTCGCTGATCGCTTCTTCGATCGGCACGCCGTTTCGCTGTTCTCCGTTGCGATAACGGAAGGAGACAGCACTTGCGCTCTGATCTTCCTCGCCGGCAATCAACATAAATGGGATCTTCTCCGCTTGGGCATTTCGGATCTTCTTCTGCATCCGATCATCTGAATTATCAATCTCAGCGCGTACACCTTCCTGGCGAAGTCTTGAGATAACACCTTCCAAGTAGGGTGCGAATGCCTCAGCAACTGGAATGCCGCGAACTTGTACGGGCGCCAGCCATGGCGGGAATGCTCCGGCGTAATGTTCCGTCAAGACGCCAAAGAATCTTTCAATCGAACCGAATAATGCGCGGTGAATCATCACAGGCCGCTGCCGAGAACCATCTGATGCTTGGTACTCCAACTCGAATCGCTGAGGTAACTGGAAATCAACCTGAATGGTTGACATCTGCCAGGTCCGACCAATTGCATCCTTAGCTTGCACCGAGATCTTCGGTCCATAGAAAGCTGCGCCACCGTCATCGAGAACGAGTTCCAGATTCTGTTTCTCCGCCGCTCGGCGAAGCGTCTCGGTAGCGCGAGCCCAATCCTCATCCGAGCCCACAAACTTCTCATCATTTCTCGTCGATAACTCGAGATAGAAGTCCTGCAATCCATAATCGCGCAATAGATTTAGTACGAAGGTCAAGAGCCGATCCAACTCATCCGGCATCTGCTCTGCGGTGCAGTAGATATGGGCATCATCTTGGGTAAAACCACGAGCGCGAGTTATGCCATGAATAACGCCCGACTTCTCATAGCGATAGACGGTGCCGAATTCGAATAGGCGAAGCGGTAGCTCGCGATATGAACGCCCGCGCGAAGCGAAGATTAGGTTGTGGAAAGGGCAGTTCATCGGCTTCATGTAGTACTTCTGGCCGGCTCGTTTTACCGTTCCATCGCCATGTAGTTCTTCATCCATGACCATCGGCGGGTACATACCCTCGGAGTACCAATCCAAGTGGCCAGATTTCTCGAAGAGCGCCCCTTTAGTCAGATGTGGCGAATAGACGAATTCATAACCTTCTTCAACATGGCGCTTCCGCGAATATTCCTCCATTGCCATTCGGATGATTCCACCCTTTGGATGAAAGACCGCCAGACCGGAACCAATCTCATCTGGGAATGAGAAGAGATCCAATTCTGCGCCGAGACGACGATGATCGCGCTTCTCCGCCTCTTCCAGGAATTTCAAATAATCGCCAAGGGCTTCCTCTGAGGGCCAAGCCGTGCCATATATTCGCTGGAGCATTGGATTCTTCTCTGAGCCACGCCAATACGCACCGGCGCTTCGCATAAGTTTGAAAGCCGGGATGTATTTCGTGGATGGCAGATGGGGTCCACGACAAAGATCTGACCAGACCGGCTTTCCATCGCGACCGAGATTGTCGTAAATCGTCAATTCCCCAGCCCCAACCTCGACTGCGGCCCCTTCAGCGACATCACCGCTCTTCAACTTAATCAACTCGCACTTGTAAGGCTCGGCCGAAAGTTCACTTAATGCATCATTTTCATTGGTGACGCGACGCTTGAAACGCTGCCCTTCTTTGATGATCTTTCGCATCGCGCTCTCAAGTTTCACAAGATCTTCGGGAGTAAATGGGCGCTCCGGATCAAAGTCGTAATAGAAGCCATCTGTAATCGGTGGACCAATGCCTAGTCGGGTCTGGGCAAAAGTTCCTTGGACCGCTTGAGCCAGGACGTGCGCCGTCGAGTGGCGAAGGACATTTAGGCCATCGGCAGAATCGATTGCGACCGTTTCGATGATGTCGCCATCATGGATATCGCTCCAGAGATCACGAAGGTCACCATTGATGCGACAGACAACGATCGAGTCAGCGCCGGGCTTCATCCGTTCCGGATAAATACTTTCGCAGAGCTGAGTGACCTTCAGATCAGAGTCGATGCTCTGCTTCTTGCCATCCAGCGTTACCGAGATTTGCCCACTCATGTAGCGAGGCTACCAAAGGCCTTACTTATCGGGCGTGAAGGAAGAGGAGAACTAGAATCGAAAGAATCGCGCCACCGGCTAATAACAGGTATTTGACCCAGAGCGGAATCCGTAATCTCTCCGAAGTTGCTTGCGCAATACTTTTCGTCTTTCGGATCGCGCTAGAGGCCCATGCGAACTCAGTCGCCAAAATACCCAAACCGGCTAGAAGTACCAATAGCCCAGGACCGGGCGCGAAGAGAAAGACAGCGCCGAGGACTGTGACTAAGCCGCCCACAACCCCAATGAAGATGCGCCAGATGAGCGATCCGTATGGATTGGATTTGATCTGTTGGCGGATGTTCACGAGGAGAGATTACCCAATATCCAACTGTGAAAAATAGCGCCCAGCTCTTCAACCGGCGCAGAATCCGGAAAGAGATTCCCGTCAATCTCCTTAATCCCCTGCACTTCCCTAAGGCTTGAGATGAAGGCCGCGGAGCGGACTGCTCCAAGGTCTTTGGTTCCGATGAGCGCCTCTTTGAGGGAGAAATTCTCAATCAATAACGTCCGAGTTATCCCAGCGAGACATCCCAGCGAGTGGCTTGGGGTAAACCACTGGTCTTCGATATACAGGAGCAAGTTGCAAACGGTCCCTTCAACCAAGGCTCCATCCTGATTCGTCAGGATCGCGTCGTCGAAACCCGCCTCAAGAGCGCTCCGTTGTATACCAAATCGCTCTCGATAATCGGTTCGCTTAAATCGCTGGCCATTCGGTTCGTCCGAGAAAGATCTCTGCACCAATCGACACCGAAGTTCGCCCTTGGGCGGCCGATACTCATGATGGGTTATCGACCAACTTCCATCCCCGGCTACGACAATACGAATGCGGCCATTTGGAAAAGGTTCTCGCTCCAGAAGTAAAGCGATCGCCTCAGTTATCACCATTCGGCCGGGACTGGCGATTCCCAATTCGGAAAGGCCCAAATCCAATCGGCGGAGATGACGGTCAAGAGCAAAGGGGCGATTCCCGTAAGTGCGGAGGGTTTCAAAGATGCCAGCTGAATCCAGCCAAAAATCGTCAGGCAACTCAATCTCCTGGTAGCTGCCATTTCGAATCATTGCGCTACCAAAGAGATCAGTCGCCGCGCCTTCAGCTCGGTCTCTTCCCATTCTGCCTCGGCCGAACTACCCCAAGTTATTCCGGCGCCGGTTCCGAAGTGGATCGCGCCATCGGATTTCCAGAAAGTGCGAATCCCAACGGCAATTTCCGCCCGGCTTCCATCCCACCAGCCGATCGCACCACAGTAAGGCCCACGTGAAGGCTCATTTGCTGCGATTATTTCCAAGGCGCTTGATTTTGGCGCGCCACTAACTGAACCAGGTGGCATCAACTCCCTTAGGACGTCGGCCAAGTACACATCTTCTCTAAGTTCACCTCGAACATCCGAGACTAGGTGGAATAGCCCCGGATGTTCTTCGGTAGCGAGAAGTCGTGGAGTGGTAATTGATCCTGGAACTGCGATCTTTCCAATGTCGTTACGCATCAAGTCGACAATCATCAGATTCTCCGCTCGATCCTTCTCCTTGAATTCAGGCGTTGCGGAAGTTCCCTTTATAGGACTTGTAGTTATCTTGCGATTTTCGATGGAAATGAATCGCTCCGGTGAAGCCGATGCAATCTCGATATTGGGCAGTGACAGATAACTCGCGAATGGCGCAGGATTATGGGAGAGGATTCGTGACATCAAGCCGCGTAGATTCCCACTCGCGTTAGCGCTCAAGATCCGACAGGCATTGACCTGATACACATTGCCTTGAGCAATTCGCTCACGAATTAGCTCGACATACTCGATGTACTGTTCTCTGGAATGTGATGTTTGCCAATTTGAAATCTGTAACTCATCTACATCACTCGAATCAAAGTCAGTTCTAACAACATCCTTGAAGCGGGCAAAGGTCCATTCACCTTCAAAATTTCCGACGATCGCCCAGAATCCGGGTTCAGATAGTGCGGCCAGATCGTGCCGGATTTCAGCTAGGCCTTCCGCCCGAAATCCGCTCATCCAGAATCTGCTATCCATACGCTTGAAGGCTACAACGCTAAACCCCGGTATATAGCCCCGGGCTCAATCGAACTTGGGGCTTTCCATCAGGCTGCGCTAGATTTGCGCACCTCGGTCAGCCGAGAATGCGGACGTAGCGCAGTTGGTAGCGCGGAACCTTGCCAAGGTTCAGGTCGCGGGTTCGACCCCCGTCGTCCGCTCGATTAACCAATCGAGCGCCTGTCTTTCTCAGGCCCTTTGGTGGAGTGGCCGAGAGGCGAGGCTCGGGACTGCAAATCCCGCTACACGGGTTCAAATCCCGTCTCCACCTCGAAAGTTCTACGATGAAATCACATCGGTATAGTTCGACTAACGGACGATTAGCGCAGCGGTAGCGCACTTCCTTGACATGGAAGGGGTCACTGGTTCGATCCCAGTATCGTCCACCGATCTAAATTCAGAAAGCGCGACTTCTAATCTGCTCGCGAAGGATCGTTGCGAATAGCGCAAGTGACACCAGAAAAAGTCCGATGGCGGTCAGCAATACGAAAAATCCGGGATCGTCTGCGCGGGGAATGGTCGCCATAAAGATCACGGCAGGTACGACTACGGCTATCCAGCAAATAGAGACAACTCGATTTACCCAGGGCAACGCAGCTGCACTAAATAGCTCACTTCGCTCCATGAAGCCAATAACTTTCCAGATTGAGAATATGGCTAATTGGCCACAGAGGAACCAGGCTGCAAAAAGCAGTGTGAGGCTCACCTCGTATAAGCGAGAGAGTCCCTCAACGTCACGCATATGCTCGAACTCTCCTGGAAAAGAGAAAATCTGAAGCAACGAGATAATCGCAAAGAGTAGAGCTAACGATATTCGCATCGCCATAAATCGGAACTTGGTGAGTGTCAGTTTCAATTTGATCTCTTATTCCTTCGGAGCGTTGAAAGACCGAAAGGCGGCAAAAGCGCGGGGCGCGTAAACAGTTCCGGGACCTCCCATCATCTGGATAGTAACTCCGAGCGCTTCAGCGACCTGTCGCTCCGTCGCACCCTTTAGAACCAGCTGGCGGGCATGGGATGCGATGCAACCATCGCAATGCAGTGCGACAGCTATCGCCAGCGCAATCAACTCCTTTTCAATCGGCGAGAGTTCGCCTGGTTGCTGCGCAGCCTTGGAAAGGTTTCCAAAGGCCTCATAGACATCAGGGATCAACTCCCGAAGGGCTCGCCCTTCAGGTGCTAACTCTTCAAGAACTTCTCGGCCATGGGTGTGAATATTCATCGCTTCCTCCTGCTCATCAGAATACTCGCCGGATGCGATTCGGCCCTTCTCCCCCGATGTAAATCGCCGCTTTGTACGATAGCCGAGTGCTAGAGGCCATATTTCTGGGATTGATTCAAGGCCTTAC
>JBEGNC010000077.1:0-21538 GCA_041182705.1 Actinomycetota bacterium
GTTCTAATCGGTTGGGCAGCTGTCACCAGCGAACTCTCTTGGACTTCCTTCTGGTTCTTCTTGGTTATCTTCTTCTGGACACCGCCACATTTCTGGGCACTTGCTATCAAGTACAAAGATGATTACCAAGCCGCCGGAATCCCGATGTTGCCCGTGGTTGCTCCCATCCGCAAGGTTGCACAACAGATGTGGTTTCACACGATTGCGATGATCGCGACATCATTCCTAACCCTTTACTCTGCCGGACTCTCACCTTGGACTTACCTTGCCACCGGGATGCTGGGCTTGATATTTGCCCTCCAACTAAAGAGCCCGGAGACCAACTCCAATCGCATCTTCCAAGGCTCAATCTCATATTTGAGCCTTTACTCCATAGTCCTGGTTGTCGCCGTTTTCATCTAGTTTGACCGACACCACATCTTAGTTAAAGGGAATTCTGAGGAGCCGGCTTTATCCTTTTGACTAGTAATTGTCCCCCAATTCCCCAGGGAGCCAAGAAGTGAGAGATAAACGAGTGCGCCGAATTGCGCTGTTGACCGCATCATTGATGTTGTTTTCGACATCGCCTGCGCTCGCCAATCCAAAGAAACCGACGCTTGCTCAGATCGAAGCTGCAAAGAAGGTTGAAGCTGCGGCGAAGAAAGCCGCTGATGCTGCGGCAGCCAAGTTGAAGAAAGCAAATCTCACGCTCCAACAATTGATTTCGGTTGCAAATGTGGCGCGCAATAGGTACGAAGCAGCGCGTGCAGAATTAGCTCGAGCCACGAAAGAGGCAGATGCGGCTGCGGCTGCGTATCAAGAAGCGATGGCGCAAGTAAAGGCAGCGCATGATGCAATTGGTCGTCTTGCAACAAACGCTTACATCATGGGCGGTGGATTCACCGACTTTGATTCACTTCTTCATTCCGATGGTCCACAGGATCTGATGGATCGATTATCGACGCTAGATTCACTTGGTGCCCAGAACACCCAGGCGCTATTCCGGTTCAAGAAAGCCGAAGAAGTTGCTCGTGATGCGAAGAAGGCTGCCGATGCTGCTCGGGAACGGCAACGAATCGCAACGGAGAAAGTAGCTGCTGCGAAGGCGGAAGCCGATGCAGCGCGTGATGCACAACAGAAGGAAGTAAATCGTCTCCAGAAGATTCAGGATCAAGTACTTCGTGAGTTGAATACAGCTCGAGCAAAGCGGACAACCCTTGAACAACAACGACAACTCGCACTCTTGGAAGAAGCGAATGCTTCGATTGCCTCGGGCACCGCTGTCTATACTCGAATCTGGCCGGATATCGGTTTCAAAGGGCGTTCCACTTCACGTTCAACACCAGAGATGAGAGCAAAGGCGGTCGCCTTTGCAAAGAAGCAGGTACTTGCTCGAAAGCCATATATCTGGGGCGATGAAGGCCCGAACGCCTTTGATTGCTCTGGCCTGGTTTACGCCGCATATAGATCAGCCGGGTTGGGCTGGCCGAACTGGGATCGCCTCAACTCCTCGCTCTACTTCTCATACACCAAGCATGTCCCGATAAGTGATCTAGTGCCTGGCGATCTCCTCTTCTACTCCTATAAAGGAACCGTAAACACAATCCACCACATCACGATTTATGCTGGAAACGGGATGATGTGGGAAGCAAACTCCAAGGATCGAGGCCTCCTCTATTCGAGTATCTATAGCGTCAAAGGGCTGATGCCATATGGAGGCCGGGTCTAGGAGTAACTACGCTCTGCCATATGGCAGAAGCGACGCCGCTCTATCGAGTGCGATTAGCGGTCCGAGAAGAGATCGGCGATTTAGCCGCGGGCGATACGGTCTTGGTCGCTGCATCAGGTGGCGCTGATTCCTCCGCGCTTGCCGCCGCACTTCTGTTGGAAACAAAAGATCTTGCCATCAAACCAGTCGCTGTCATTGTCGATCACGCGCTCCAGCCGAACTCCGCAGATGTAGCCCAAGAAGCGAAGCGACAATTAAGCAAGATTGGTTATGTAAATATTGAGATCCGCCGGATCAATTTCGAGATCACAGATGGCGTCGAAGCATCTGCCCGAAGAGCGCGATATGCAGCTCTAAACGAGATTGCCACCGCATTGGATGCAAGAGCAATCTTTCTTGGCCACACCAAGGATGATCAAGCCGAAACAGTTTTGCTTGGATTAGCTCGTGGATCCGGAACTCGTTCGCTAGCTGGAATGGCGCGACGTATCGATAAGTATCGAAGACCATTACTTGGCATAACTAGAGCCGATACCGAGTCGGCCTGTGAAGAAATCGGAATGAAGTTCTGGCGCGATCCGCATAATCAATCGATGGAGTTTGCAAGAGTCCGCGTCCGCGAGAAAGTCTTGCCCATGATGGAAGCAGAGATCGGTCCAGGAATCGCCGATGCACTCGTTCGCTCTGCAAAGCTCCTTAGAGATGATGCGGATGCCTTGGATGATTGGGCCGAAGAGGTTATCGATGAACTCGACCCAACTGAGTTGGATATTGCGACCTTGATCGACCTGCCGAAGGCAATCCGGACCCGAGTCATTCGCCGCGCCATCTATCTCGCTGGCGCCCCGGCAGGGTCACTTTCTGCTGAACATATTGAGCCTGTTGAGGCACTCGTCACAGCCTGGAAGGGGCAAGGAGCGGTATCGCTCCCAGGCGGTGTGACCGCGACCCGGATTTCCGGCAGACTTTCGCTCTCTTAACCGGAAGGGAAAACGTGGATCTCTCAGCAATCGAAAAAGATATCGAGCGAGTAATCATCTCTGAGGAGAAATTGCAGACTCGGTTGAAAGAGATCGCGCGCCAAATTGAAGCCGACTATGAGGGTCAAGATCTATTGCTCATCGGTGTCCTCAAGGGTGCTGTGATGGTGATGGCCGATCTATCCCGCCACATCAACCGCCATGTCGAAATCGATTGGATGGCGGTTTCCTCCTACGGCTCCGGCACCAAATCTTCAGGTGTGGTTCGAATCTTGAAGGATTTAGATCGCGATATCACTGGACGCAACGTTCTGATCGTTGAAGACATCGTCGACACCGGTCTGACATTAGATTGGCTTCGAACCAACCTTGAGTCACGTGGCGCAAAATCAGTTGAGATCATGACCGTTCTCCGAAAGCCAGACTCTGCAATCGTGCGCGTCGATGTTCGTTATGTTGGTTTCGATATCCCAAAGGATTTTGTCATCGGCTATGGCCTAGATTTCAATGAGAAGTACCGGAACCTTCCATTCATCGCTGTACTTGCGAAACATATGTACGAGTAGTGATGGCCGAAACTAAGAAGCAGAAGCGACCTAAACTTCCCAACAAGTCCGGGAAGCGGCCACCGCTGCGCTTGACCCGACGCCCGCTCTTCTGGATTCTCATCGCCATCGTCGCGGTAACGCTCTTTGGTCAGATCTCCTCAAGTAGCAATCAATTCACCAAGATCGACACCTCACAAGCGATGGCTGCGATCACTCGTGGTGATGTGGAAGCTGCGGAGATCGTCGATCGCGATCAATTGATCCGACTAGTCCTAAAGCCCGGCCAAGCCATCAACGGCGCCACCCAAGTAGAGGCCTCGTATGTGACCGGCCAAGAGCCGATTCTCATCGATTTACTTAGTGCAAACCCGCCAGCAAAGGATTGGGATGTTCGCGTCCCAAAGACCAATATCTTCCTATCGATCTTATTCACGCTCGGGCCGATACTTCTGCTCTTCTTCCTATTGCTCTTCTTTCTCGGTCAATCACAGGGTGGATCGCGAGTATTCTCCTTTGGTCGTTCACGAGCGAAGTTGCACTCCAATGAAGTCCCACAAGTCACCTTTGCTGATGTTGCTGGCGCTGATGAAGCGATTGAAGAGTTCCGCGAGATCAAGGATTTCTTAGCTGAACCAAAGAAATACCAGGAAATCGGAGCGAAGATTCCGAAGGGAGTTCTCCTCTTCGGCCCACCTGGAACCGGTAAGACTCTCTTAGCCCGCGCCGTAGCAGGCGAGGCAAAGGTCCCTTTCTATTCGATATCAGGTTCGGATTTCGTTGAGATGTTCGTGGGTGTAGGAGCAGCGCGCGTTCGCGATCTATTCAATCAAGCAAAACAGAATGCGCCCTCAATCATCTTCGTAGATGAAATCGATGCTGTCGGTAGACATCGCGGCGCAGGACTTGGCGGCGGCCACGATGAGCGCGAGCAGACTCTTAATCAGTTACTAGTCGAGATGGATGGTTTTGAACCACACGACCAAGTCATCTTGATTGCCGCTACAAACCGTCCAGACATCCTTGATCCAGCGCTACTCCGTCCCGGTCGATTCGATCGTCAGATCGGTCTAGATCGCCCAGATGTGAAAGGGCGCGAGGCAATCATGAAAGTGCATGCGAAGAACAAACCGCTTGAAAAGGACATCGATATCTTGGCGATTGCTCGCCGGACCCCTGGATTCACCGGCGCCGATCTGGCAAATGTATTGAATGAAGCCGCTCTTCTAACCGCTCGGGAGAATCGGAAGATCATCTCCCATCTCGATATCGATGAGGCGATTGACCGAGTGATGGCTGGACCTCAGCGTAAATCAAGGTTAATGAGCGAGGAAGAGCGTCGTGTGACTGCTTACCACGAGGGCGGCCACGCGCTTGTTGCGCATGCGCTTCCGCACACCGATCCGGTGCACAAGATAACGATCATGCCGCGCGGGCATGCCCTTGGCTACACCATGGTCTTGCCAGATGAAGATAAGTATTCAACGACTAGAAATCAGATGCTCGACCAACTTGCATACACAATGGGTGGTAGAGCGGCAGAAGAGATGGTCTTCCACGATCCGACTACGGGCGCTTCCAACGACATTGAGAAAGCAACTGCATTAGCTCGCGCGATGGTCACCCAGTTCGGCATGACTGAGAAGTTAGGTGCCATCAAATTAGGCACTAGCGATAGCGCACCATTTCTTGGTCGGGATTATGGCCACCAGCGGGATTACTCTGAAGCCATTGCAAGTGCTGTTGATCAAGAGATTAGGAATCTAATCGAAACAGCTCATCAAGAGGCCTACGAAATTCTCACGGAGAATCGCTCAATCCTAGATGGATTAGTCGAAGAGCTATTGGAGAAAGAGACACTTCATAAAGAAGAGATCGAAGAGATCTTCAAGCATGTAGCGGCGCGACCGAAGCGTCCAGCTTGGACTGGCTCGGAGCTGCGTGTTCCATCCCGGATTCCACCGGTGGAATTAAAGAAGCGCAACAACGGTGAGGTCGAAGAGAAGCCGAAGCGTCGAAAGAAGTCGGCTAAGGGTGATGAGTAAGAAGTTCGATCAAGAGCGAATCGAGCGCGCTGTCGCTGAGATTTTGAGTGCGATTGGCGAGGATCCAAGTCGAGATGGTTTGAAGGAGACGCCGGCTCGTGTAGCTCGCGCGATGCGGGAAAATTTCCAGGGGCTATTCCAAGATCCAAAGGAACTCTTCACCACCTCATTTGATCTCGGCCATGAAGAGCTAGTTATCGTCAAAGATATTGAGGTTTTCTCGCATTGCGAGCATCATCTGACGCCCTTCCATGGCGTCGCACATGTCGGTTATATACCCGGACCAAGTGGAAAGGTAACGGGAATCTCAAAGCTAGCGAGATTGGTCGATCTCTTCGCGCGCCGACCGCAAGTCCAGGAGCGTTTGACTACTCAGATTGCCGATGCGCTCGTCGAATTCCTCGAGCCCGGCGGTGTGATCGTCATCGTGGATTGCGAGCATCTCTGTATGTCTATGCGCGGTGTTCGAAAATCAGAAGCGCGCACGATCACAAGTGCGGTGCGCGGAATGCTCCGGGATCCGGCTACTCGCGCCGAAGCGATGTCCTTAATCACGACAAAATAGCCATGCGCACATTGGTGATGGGCATACTCAATGTGACCCCAGATTCATTTGCCGATGGTGGGCGCCACTTCACACTCGCTGATGCGATTGCCCGCGCAACCGTGATGATCGAAGAAGGCGTTGATATCATCGATATCGGCGGTGAATCGACTCGTCCTGGTGCCGATCGCGTCAGTGAGGCTGAAGAGTCTGATCGCGTACTTCCAGTCATCGAAGAACTTGCCAAGTTAGGTACTCCAATCTCTATCGATACCACCAGATCAACGGTTGCGGAACGAGCGATAAAGCTCGGAGCGAGCTACGTAAATGATGTCAGTGGGGGGCTAGCCGACCCAAAGATGTATCAAGTGATCGCCGAGAATCCAGATGTCCAGTACATAATCATGCATTGGCGCGCCCACTCGAAAGCGATGCAGGAGTTAGCGAACTATCTCGATGTAGTGAAAGAAGTAAAAGAAGAGTTAGAGGAGCGGATTAATTCCGCCACCGAAGCAGGCATAAGTCCCGAACAGATCATCATCGATCCAGGCATCGGATTTGCCAAGACAGCAGAACATAACTGGGAAATCCTGCGAAATATCGAGCGTTTTACCCTGCTGGGCTACCCGATTCTGGTCGGTGCATCCCGCAAGCGATTTCTCAGTGAGTTAACCGGTAGTGATGATCCAGATCAACGAGAGGCCGCCACAATCGCCATAACTGCGGCGATGGCGAAACTTGGAGTTTGGGGAGTGCGAACTCATTCTGTGAAACCCCATCGTGATGCAATCGCGACTATCTCCGCATTAACCAAGTATAGGATTTCGTGATGAGCGACAAGATAACGATCACCGGCGTTCGCGCCCATGGTAAGCATGGTGTTTTCGAGCAAGAGAAATTGTCCGAACAAGAATTTATCGTTGATATCGAATTGAAATTGGATTTACAAGGTGCAGCAAAGACCGATGACCTAGCGAAGACCGTCAATTACGAAGATATTGCAGTAATGGCACATAAGACGATTACCGGTCCAACGGTGAATCTGATTGAAACACTCGCTGGAAGAATCTGTGATGAAATCCTAAAGAATTACCCTGCAGTAGAGAAGGTCAAAGTGACAGTCCATAAACCAGCAGCGCCAATCTCAGTTCCATTCGGCGATGTGGCTGTAACAATCAAGAGAGAGCGATGAAAGCAGTCGTCGCTCTTGGTGCAAACCTAGGAGAGCCTCGTAAGCAAGTTGCCTTCGCAATCGAGTTGATTAAGGATTTAATGGATGTTGTCGCGACGTCATCGTTCTATGAGACCGAACCGGTTGGTGTTCCAGATGAACAACCTAATTACATAAATGCCATTGTTATTGGTCAGAGCGATCTAAATTCAGAAGATCTGATGAGGGCCTTGTTAACTGTTGAAGCGAAGTTGGGTCGCCAACGGAGTTTCCCGAATGCCGCCCGCACCATTGATATTGATTTAATTGATTACGGCGGCCAGGTAATCCAGAGCGAGTTTCTAACTTTGCCGCATCCCCGCGCTCATGAGCGGAATTTCGTTATCGAGCCCTGGTTTGAGATCGACCCCCATGGAGTACTCGCTGGAAAAGGGGAAGTCTCCCGACTTTTGGCTGAGCTGAACGAGGCAAAGTAGACTCAGCCCGCCTGGTACCCCTAGCGGACTGGAGCCGGAAATGAGAATCGAAAGCGTCCTACCGGACCTCGATCGCCCATGCGCATTTGTTCCTACGATGGGCGCGCTTCATGCTGGTCACCAATCGCTGATCAAGATCGCTCGGGAATTGGCCGAGGAAGTTGTCGTTTCAGTATTTGTCAATCCACTCCAATTTGAAGATAAGAGTGACCTGGCTAAGTATCCAAAAACACCGGAGCAAGATGCGCAATTAGCGCAGGATGCCGGTGCAACTCTCTTGTGGCGTCCATCAGTGGCTGATATCTATCCCGGCAATGAGCGAAAGATAAGTGCCGGAGAACTTGGCGCTCGATTTGAGGGCGTAAACCGCGCTGGACATTTCGATGGGGTTTTAACCGTAGTTAATCGGCTATTCTCGTTAGTACGACCAAAGTTTGCGATATTCGGCGAGAAGGATCTCCAACAACTCTTCTTGATAAAACAGATGGCAGCGCGCCTACACCCGGATATAGAGATCATTGCTGCACCCACGATTCGTGAGGAGTCTGGCTTGGCGCTCTCATCGCGCAATATCCGATTGAGCAATTCGGGCAGAGATACGGCTACGAAGATATTCCAATCTCTTAAGACTGCTGCTAATCAGGATTCGCTTACGCAGATGCGAATCGAACTTGAAAGATTGAACCATCAATCGGGATTCCTCCTTGATTACGCTGAAATCATCGATGCCCAAACTTTCGAGATTGCAACTGATCAAACTGAGGATTGTCGCGCAATTGTCGCTGGCTGGGTAGAAGGCGTTCGGTTGATAGATAACATGGCGATGCAAAGCGCCTTGGTGAGACTATGAGACTTCGCGCACCCAGTCCGGGATGGAGTGCGGCTGCTGATGTAGTCGTTATCGGCTCTGGGGTAGCGGGATTGACCACCGCCCTACAGATTCGCGCCCACAACCTCTCGGTAATGCTTATTACAAAGGCCCGCGTGGATGAGGGTTCTACCAAGTGGGCCCAAGGCGGAATTGCCGCAGCGCTCGGCCCGGGAGATTCACCCGATCAACATGAACGAGATACTTTGGTTGCGGGCGCTGGGTTATGCGATCTACCTGCGGTAAAAGTTCTAGTAAGCGAAGGTCCAGAAGCGGTCCGCAAGTTGATTGCGCGCGGCGCAGTCTTTGATAAATCCGAGACCGGCGAAATCGCACTAACTCGCGAAGGTGGCCATCTTCGTAATCGAATCCTCCATGCAGGTGGCGATGCTACCGGCGCGGAAGTTTCACGCGCTTTATTGGCGGCGGTATCTAAGGATCCGGGGATTGAAGTTATCGAGCATGCACTCGTTCTCGATGCGCTAAAGAGTGAGACCGGTCGAGTATGTGGCGTGACGCTTCATGTGATTGGTGAAGGCTCTCGAGATGGCGTAGGTCGAATCATGGCGCGCGCTGTCGTGCTCGCAACCGGTGGATTAGGACAGGTTTATGCCCAGACCACAAATCCATCGGTGTCCACAGGTGATGGAGTTGCCCTTGCACTCCGCGCTGGCGCGGATGTGGCCGATGTCGAATTCATCCAATTCCATCCAACTGTTCTTTACATGGGCGAGAACTCTCGCGGCCAACAACCGCTGATTAGCGAAGCAGTAAGAGGCGAAGGCGCTTTTCTAGTGAATGATCGCGGCGAGCGATTTATGAAGGATATTCATCCGCTTGCTGATCTCGCACCACGCGACATTGTGGCAAAAGAGATCTCGCGACAGATGGCGAAGAGCGGTGCGAAGCATGTCTGGCTGGATGCGCGAGCAATCGCAGATTTTGCGGAGAGATTCCCGACGATAAACGCTTCTTGCATGGAGATCGGCGTTGATCCAAGGCGCGATCTCATACCGGTAGCTCCAGCATCGCATTATGCATCGGGCGGAATTCGCACCGATTTGAACGGCCATTCCTCGGTTCCTGGGCTTTATGCAGTTGGCGAAACTGCCTGTACAGGTGCCCATGGCGCAAACCGCCTTGCTTCCAACTCACTTCTTGAAGGCTTAGTGTTCGGCGCCCGGATCGCCGAGGATATTGCGAAGCATCTGCCAAGTAGCGAATCACCGATTGCCGAAGATCCGATTGAAATCTTGATCTCACCATCAGTTCGCGGCGATCTCCAACGAGCGATGTCTCGGGGCGCTGCTGTGGTTCGCTCGGATAGCTCATTGACTGAGGTTCTAAATCGGTTAGATCGCTTGAAAGACGCAACGACCATTTACGCGAATGTGGAGGCTTGGGAGACAACCAACCTCTATCTACTTGCCACCGCTATCGCGCGTTCGGCGTTAGAACGGAAGGAGTCGCGCGGCTCACATTGGCGCGAGGATTTCCCAGAGAGTTCGGAGAGTTGGCGCAAGCGTATCCATCAATCGATTGACGAGATTGGTAATTGGCAGACCTCGTATGAGGAGGTGTTCGATGATCTCAGCATCCTGCATCAATAAACTTGAGAGCTTTGGTATCCAGACCAACCAACTTACCAATCTCATCGCCCACGCATTTGCTGAGGACATTCCGGAAGGCGACGACAAGACTTCAATAGCAGTAATTCCAGCAAATCAAGTATCACGTGCCACGATGCGAGCGCGTAAACCTGGAATTATCTCCGGAGTTTGTGTCTCAAGCGCCGTCTTTGAAACTGTGAATATCGGAGCCATTGATTGCAAGCTGGATTGTGGCGATGCTGTGAAGGCTGGCGATGCAATCATGATCATCGAAGGTAATACACGAGACATCCTCCGGGCCGAACGGATTGCCCTTAATTTCATCAGCCATCTATCGGGCATCTCTACACTCACCAAACGATGGGTTGATGCCGTCGCGGGGACTGGCGCCACTATTCGAGATACCCGGAAAACCACGCCAGGGCTCCGTCAATTAGAGAAATTCGCCGTCCGGATGGGTGGCGGGATGAATCATCGAATGAGCCTCTCTGATGGTTCGATCATCAAAGATAACCACATCGCTGCGGCTGGATCGATAACCCAAGCAGTCAATCGAGTTCGAAGTGAATTTCCCGGAATGGAGATAGAGGTAGAGGTCGACAACCTCGAACAATTGAAGGAAGCTTTAAATACCAATGTCGAAGTGATATTGCTCGACAATATGGATCTTTCGATGACTCGCGAAGCGGTCGCAATTGCTAAAGGGAGCGCCACCAAATTGGAATCATCGGGCGGTCTTTCGCTAGAGAACGCTCGGGCTTATGCCGAAACCGGCGTGCATTACCTAGCTGTCGGAGCGCTGACCCACTCTGCTCCGATTCTCGATATCGGATTGGACTTCTAATGTTATTGACCGTTGATATTGGAAATACCAACACCGTTCTGGGAATCTTCCATGAGGATGAATTAGTCGATAGCTGGCGAGTAAAGACCGATGCACGAGATACCGCCGATGAGCTCTGGCTCCAGTGGCGCTCGCTAATTACTGGTTACACAATCTCCGGACTAGCAATCTGTTCGACTGTGCCATCGATCCTGCGCGAGGCTCGGAATATGGTCAATTCTTATTTCCGCGACATCCGGGTAACCATCATCGAACCTGGAGTCAAGACCGGCGTTCCACTTCAGGTCGACAATCCCAAAGAGATTGGCGCTGATCGGATTGTAAATTCACTTGCAGCTCACACGCTCTACGGAGATGGCGCTGCGATTGTTGTTGATTTCGGAACCTCGACAAATCTCGATGTGGTGTCACCAAAGGGCGAATTCCTCGGTGGCGCGCTTGCGCCTGGAATCGAGATCTCGGTCGAGGCCTTGGCATCACGCGCAGCTCAGTTACGTAAAGTCGAATTGGTTAAACCGCGATCAGTGATTGGAAAGAACACTGTAGAGGCGCTCCAATCGGGAACTATCTATGGTTTTGCAGGTCAGGTTGACGGCTTGGTCAATCGCATCATCGATGAATTAGCCGACCTTTATCCGAACAATAAGAAGGTTTCGGTAATCGCAACAGGTGGGTTAGCGCCACTTGTTCTCGGCATTAGTGAGACCCTCGAGTTTCACGAACCCGATCTCACCTTGATTGGGCTCCGCCTAGTGCATGAGCGGAATGGATAGACTCCCGTCACTATGACGGAGAGCGATCTACCCGAACAATTACGGATTCGGCGCGAGAAACGAGAGTCACTACTCGCACGCGGAATCCCGGCGTATCCCGTCCAAGTCCCACGAACCACGACACTTAGTGAGATTCGAGAGCGCCATAAGGATCTCGCTACCGATACTGCGACCGGAATCATCGAGAGCGTTACGGGACGAATCATCTTCAAGCGTGATACCGGAAAACTATGTTTCGCGATGCTCCGCGAAGGTAGCGGAAGCGAACTTCAAGTAATGCTCTCTCTCGACAAAGTCGGCGACGCCGCTCTTGAGGATTGGAAGGCCGATATCGATATTGGCGACATCGTTAGCGTTACTGGCGAAGTCATCACTTCAAAACGTGGCGAACTATCGATCTTGGCTAGTTCTTACGTGATCGCAGCAAAGTCGCTCCGGCCCCTTCCTAATGAACATAACCCACTAAATGAAGAGACCCGGGTGCGGATGCGCTACGTGGATTTGATCGTTCGCGAAGAAGCTCGCGATATCGCCGTGACTAGACCGAAGGTGATGAAGTCGCTCCGATCATCCCTAGATCAATCTGGTTTCCTCGAGGTTGAGACCCCGATGCTCCAAGTCATGCATGGGGGAGCTGCTGCGCGACCATTCAAGACCTTCTCGAATGCATATGACATCGATCTTTACCTGCGAATCGCTCCAGAACTATTCCTAAAGCGTTGCGTAGTAGGTGGCCTAGAAAAAGTCTTCGAAATCAATCGAAATTTCCGTAATGAAGGGGCTGACTCCAGCCACTCACCGGAGTTCGCGATGCTGGAGATGTATTGGGCCTACGCCGATTGGCGCGACATGAAGGCGCTTACCAAGAAGTTGATCCAGGATGCCGCACGCGCCGTATTCGGCTCACATAAAGTTAAGCACCATGATGGTCGCGAGAATGACTTGGGCGGCGAATGGGCGGAGATTGATTTCTACCAGACCATCTCCGATGAAGTCGGAACCACCGTTTCACCTGAAACCAAGTTCGATGATCTAAAGAAGATTGCCCACCAGATCGGCTTAAAGGTCGATCCAAAGTGGATTCACGGCAAGCTCGCTGAAGAGATTTTCGAGTTCGTCTATAAAGAGAAGTTGCATAAGCCCACATTCGTCATGGGATTCCCGGTCGATACCTCACCACTTGTTCGAGCACATCGCGAGCGAGCTGGCATTGCTGAGAAGTGGGATCTCTATATCGATGGCTTCGAATTAGCTACCGGATATTCAGAGTTGATCGACCCGGTTATCCAACGAGAACGCCTAGTCGAACAGGCAAAACTTGGAGCGAAGGGTGATTTGGAAGCGATGCAGGTAGATGAGGATTTCCTCCGCGCGATGGAACATGGAATGCCACCAATGGGTGGCGTTGGCATGGGAATCGATCGATTGTTGATGGCGCTTACCGGACTTGGGATTCGGGAGACGATCCTCTTCCCATTGGTGAAACCGGAAGAATAATGAGCGTTGTAATTCGCCCGGCGCGCACCACCGATATCAAAGCAATCCGCAAGATCATCGATGCTTACACTCTGCAACGTCGCCTCTTAGCAAAAGAGACCGTTACGCTCTATGAAGATGTCCAGGAATTCACCGTTGCTGAAATCAATGGTGAGATCATCGGATGTGGCGCACTCCACGTACTCTGGGAGGATCTTGGGGAAGTAAGAACTGTTGCTGTTATCGAGGAATATCGCGGTCAGAAGATCGGCAATCAGATTATGGCGACGATCATCGAACGTGCGCGCGCTCTCGGATTGCGGCGTCTCTTCTGCCTCACATTTGAAACTGGATTCTTTGGTCGCCATGGATTTAAGGAGATAACCGGTACCCCAGTTGAACCCGAGGTCTACCAAGAGCTACTCCGCTCCTATGATGAAGGTATCGCCGAGTTCCTCGACCTGGAGAGCGTCAAGCCGAATACCCTGGGAAATACCAGGATGCTCCTCCATCTCTAGCGGAATAAATCCCCAAATCTTGAGGTTTAACCCCTCACATTGACCTATATCTTGGTCCGGCATATTGATGTCGCCTCTCGAGGCCGCCTCTTATACGCTAGCCCGAGAACGTAAAGGAGTAATTGATGTTTGAGCGCTTTACCGATCGGGCCCGCCGCGTAGTCGTACTTGCGCAAGAAGAAGCTCGCATGCTCAACCACAATTACATCGGCACCGAACATATCCTCCTTGGTTTGATCCATGAAGGTGAAGGCGTTGCTGCTAAAGGTCTCGAAGCACTTGGAATCTCCCTAGAAGCCGTTCGCGCTCAGGTTGAAGAGATCATCGGCCAAGGCCAGCAAGCACCATCTGGACATATTCCATTTACCCCGCGCGCTAAGAAAGTCCTAGAACTCTCACTTCGCGAAGCGCTCCAACTCGGCCATAACTACATCGGCACTGAACACATCCTTCTTGGTCTGATCCGCGAAGGTGAAGGCGTCGCCGCACAAGTCTTGGTGAAACTCGGCGCAGATCTAAATCGAGTTCGCCAGCAAGTAATCCAACTTCTCTCTGGATATCAAGGTAAGGAAGCTGCCACTTCCGGCGCGCCAGAAGGAACACCATCCACCTCGCTCGTTCTCGATCAATTCGGTCGCAATCTCACCGTCGCTGCACGCGAAGGAAAGTTAGACCCAGTAATCGGTCGCGAAAAGGAAATCGAGCGCGTGATGCAGGTTCTCTCACGCCGCACCAAGAACAATCCAGTTCTGATCGGTGAGCCCGGTGTTGGTAAGACTGCAGTCGTCGAAGGCCTAGCCCAAGCAATCGTAAAGGGCGATGTCCCAGAGACTTTGAAGGGCAAGCAGCTCTACTCGCTCGATCTTGGCGCACTTGTTGCCGGCTCGCGCTACCGCGGTGATTTCGAAGAGCGATTGAAGAAGGTTTTGAAGGAGATCCGCACACGCGGCGACATCATTCTCTTCATCGATGAGATTCATACTCTCGTCGGCGCTGGCGCGGCTGAAGGTGCGATTGATGCAGCAAGCATCTTGAAGCCGATGCTCGCTCGCGGTGAGCTCCAGACCATCGGCGCGACCACGCTCGATGAATACCGTAAGCATCTGGAGAAGGATGCTGCGCTAGAGCGCCGCTTCCAGCCAATCCAGGTTGCTGAGCCATCTGTCGCGCACACCATCGAGATCCTCAAGGGGCTCCGTGATCGCTACGAATCACACCACAAAGTTTCCATCAACGATGATGCAATCGTCGCAGCAGCGACGCTCGCAGATCGTTACATCTCCGATCGATTCCTTCCAGACAAGGCGATCGATCTACTCGATGAGGCTGGCTCCAGACTTCGTATCCGCCGCATGACCGCTCCACCTGAACTACGTGAATTCGATGATCGAATCGCTGATGTTCGTAAGGAGAAGGAATCTGCGATTGATGGTCAGGATTTCGAAAAGGCTGCATCCCTACGCGATAAAGAGAAGCAATTAATCGCGGAGAAGGCAGAGAAAGAGAAGAGCTGGAAGGCTGGCGATCTTGATGTCGTCGCTGAAGTCGATGAAGAACTCATCGCCCAGGTTCTCTCTACCGCTACCGGTATCCCAGTATTCAAACTCACCGAAGCTGAGACCTCACGGCTACTTCGTATGGAAGACGAATTGCATAAGCGCGTCATCGGTCAAGAGCAAGCGATCAAGGCGCTCTCTCAAGCAATTCGTCGTACCCGCGCAGGCTTGAAGGATCCACGCCGTCCTGGCGGTTCCTTTATCTTCGCTGGTCCTTCCGGTGTTGGAAAGACCGAGCTCTCACGCACACTCGCACAATTCCTCTTCGGCGATGCTGATGCGTTGATCCAACTTGATATGTCGGAATACTCCGAGAAGCACACCGCATCTCGACTCTTCGGAGCGCCTCCAGGCTATGTTGGTTATGACGAAGGCGGCCAACTCACTGAGAAGGTACGTCGTCGACCATTCTCCGTAGTCCTATTCGATGAGATCGAAAAGGCCCACCCAGATATCTTCAACTCACTTCTCCAAGTGCTTGAAGAGGGTCGATTGACTGATGCTCAAGGCCGTCAGGTTGATTTCAAGAACACGATCATCATCATGACCACAAACCTCGGTACTCGCGATATTTCGAAGTCGCTATCTCTCGGCTTCACAAATACCGCTGATGCTCTTGGAAATTACGAGCGGATGAAGAACAAGGTTTCAGATGAGTTGAAGACTCACTTCCGTCCAGAGTTCTTGAACCGTATCGATGATGTAATTGTCTTCCACCAGCTATCGGAGAATGAGATCACCCAGATCGTCGATCTCATGATCACCAGCTTGGAGACCCGCTTGAAGGAGAAGGACATGGGCATCGAGCTCACCTCCAACGCCAAGCAGGTACTAGCAAAGCGCGGTTATGACCCAGTACTCGGCGCTCGTCCACTACGTCGAACGATCCAACGTGAGATCGAGGATGCGTTATCGGAGAAAATCCTCTTCGGTGATGTGAAGTCGGGCCAGATCATCCTCATTGATATCGAGGGTGAAGAAGGTAAAGAGACTTTCACATTCAAAGGGATGCCAAGGGAGACGCTTCCAGATTCACCGGGCGATCTCGCTGAAAGCCCAACCGCTTAATAAGTAATTAAGAAAGAACCCCTCGGTGCGTATGCCCGAGGGGTCCTTTTTTGTTGGTGCTCACAATTGGGGGATTTTCCATTTAGCCGCAAAAACGACCTCTTCGATCTACGACTTTCCGTCTAGTCAGTTTCCCGACTTACCCCAGAAGGCTTACCAACTCGACTAATAATTTCCCAATCAACCCGGAGGCCTTTTGGTCCTGTGTGGCTATTGCTAGCCACCAATCGGTACTTCACTTAATCGAGCCACTTAACATCTCCTTACAGAGTTGCTAAGCAGTAGGAGTAATTAACTACGCAGGCAAGCTTCTAAAGGCGCTTTTCCCAAACAAAAGCCTCACTCTTCGCACAAGAAAACTAGAGTTGGATTACCTTGCTGCTTATCACTAGATCGTGAAGAGTGCGACGGTCTTTTCGGAAGATGAATAGGGAATCAATCACAAAAGTAACGCCATTTGTGCCGGCAGAAGCTAAGCCGCCTGCGACGCCCTTGACCGCAAATTCGCGAAGCAACATTCGGACGAAGGTGAATGGTCACCGGTATTCGCATCAACCACCTGTTGGCGAAGGATTCGCTTTGCGGGGGTCTGTCCGGTCTGCCAGGTGAAGAGCGACCAGATCAACCAACCAATAATCAAGGTGATGAAGAAAAGCCCAATATCCAATAGATATGCACCTAACCGCGCCTCGGGCGATGCCAGCCGCACCTCTTGGATCTCTACATTCTCAGTTTCTTCCATCCCCGGAATCTAGCAAAACCCAAGGCCAGTCACTTTCCTTCTCAGGAAATCTGAAGTTCAATCGACCCATGCGGAGATTCCTGGTGGCTCTATTCATCACCATAATCGCGATTCCACAATCCACCGCCGCACCACGCATCGCCAGCATCATCGATGGCGACACAATAAAGCTCGCAGATGGATCTTCTGTCCGGCTTCTACAAATCGATACTCCGGAACTAGATGGGAATGAGTGTTACGCCAAGGAGGCCCAGAAAGCCCTCGCCACTCTCTTGAATCGAAAAGGCACGCTCCGATTCACTAGCGATCCCAATCTCGACAAGACCGATACTTATGGCCGCGCGCTCCGCTATATCTTCAAAGGCAAGACGAACATAAATCTAGAGATGGTCCGAATCGGTGCGGCCGCTCCCTATTTCTACCGGAATGAACTTGGACGGTATTCCGAGAAACTTCTTGCAGCAGCTGAAGCAGCAAAAGCTTCGGGCCTCGGACTTTGGAGCGCCTGTCCGGGGACAAAACTTATTCCGAACCGCGCTTTAACGACGACCACTTCTCTGCCCTCAGTTAACTGGTCCTGCGATCCGAATTACGAAGGATGTATCCCGCTCTTCCCACCTGACTTAAATTGCACTGATATCAAGCGCCTTGGCCTCGCCCCAGTAAAGGTAATCGGCGTTGATGTTCATCGATTAGATGCCGACGGCGATGGAACTGGGTGTACCTCTTAATTCTCGTCGAGTAATCGCTCCATCTTCGCGACCTTCTCGCGGAGCCGCTTCAACTCTTCAGCTGAAATCTGGCCATCCTCAGTCATTACCTCTACCTCATCGACGATCTCACTGAGTTGACCCATCCGTTTTGCGCGCTGGCGATTCTCTTCCCGAGCCTCATCCATCGCGTTTAGAACGACACCGATAAGCACATTGAGCACGGTAAAGACCACAACGAATACATATGAGAGGAAGTACGGCAAGGCCCAAGGGCTTACTGCTACGCCTGCTTCTAGATAATTTGGGAAGTTCTCCAGTGTTAACAAGATAAACAAACTTGTCATCGCCCGAGTGATGCTGCCCCAATTCTCGGCATCTGCCTCTCCGAATACGTAATGTCCCACCATCCCGTACATAAAGAGAGCCACAAAGATTAATACTGCAAGGCTCATCAATGGCGGCAATGACTTAACAATCGAACTGGTTAGAACACGAACTTCCGGCAAGAAGCGGAAGATTCGGAATAAGCGGAGTAGTCGCAGTAAACGAAGTACGACAGTTTGGCCCGCAAAGAGAGGGGAGAGCGCAATCACGATGAAGTCGAAGATGTTCCAACCTTGCTTGAAGAACTCCCATGGGCGCTTGCCATATGAGATCAACCGAAGAATCAACTCAACGCCGTAGATTGCGAAGCAGGCAAGATCAATCTGCTCACAGGCCCGGCGAACTGATTCATCTAATTCCGGCATCGTCAAGATCGCGAGCGATGTCGCATTCACGAGGATGACAAAAGCGATGAAGAGTTCGAATGGTGAGCTATAGACCAACCGGGTCAACCAAGGGATTCGCCAAGGATGGATCTGCATCTCGCGGCCATATGCCGTAATCGAATTCATGCTGGCGAGCCTACTTAAGGGTGCATAAGTTGGCTCGCTGAGGAAATAACCTTTGGCTGTGAAAGCAAAGACCAAGAACGGCTTCCCGCCGAAAGTCTGTGAAAGATGTGGCCGGGAGTTCGAATGGCGAAAGAAATGGGCGCGTGATTGGGATCGCGTTAAGTACTGCTCCGAGCGCTGTAAAGCGGGCAAATAAAACCAAAAGCCCGGCGCGACCGAAGGGGTAATCGCACCGGGCTTCTAGTTAATCCAGTATCTCCTTCAAAGTTTCCAAGCGTCGTTCTGCCTCTAAGGCTTCATTCTCACGCTCAGTTGCACGATATAGCTCTATAAGAGCCTTCTCGATCTTCCGTACCTGAACCCAGTCACCCGATCGGGCAACTAGATCTTTAGCGCCTTCCAATAAATTCTCTGCCTCTTGATAATTCTTAGAGACCATGTGACCTCTTGCCATCACGTAATTTGACTTACAGATGACCTCATTGTCACGCCTTAACATCGCCACATCATTTGCTCGCTTACCCCAAGCTATGGCTGATTCGCCATCGCCAAGAGATGCATAAGCATCTGCCAGATTCAAATCGCACCAACTGATCTCTGCAACCAATTTCTCACTCTTGAACATCTCACGAGCTCTAAGTGAGGCATCGATTACTTTTTGCCACTCACCTAACTCGGAGTAGCAGTGCGCCATCGAAAGGAGATCACGTCCGATAAATTCCGATATCCCATCGATCTCATTTATCCGAACCGCTTCAAGATAGGTATCAAGTGCAGCTTGCCAATTTCCAGCTTCGCTACACCAGGATGCCTTCGTCCGAAGCGTATCCACCATAAATGGATGTCCTGAGTCACGGAGTAGATCTATCGCGTCATCAAGAACCTTTGTGGCTTCATCAACTCTATTTAGTTTTTTTAGCGAGTGACCGATACCGGTTATCGCATTTGCCATTGCGACGCTCGATGCTCTCGCACCCATCGCTTTGTAAATCTCATGAGCTTGCTCAGCTAGCGCTAGAGCCTCATTTGCCGATGACTTGTAAATCGCCTGTTGCGCGAGCTGGATAAGTAACTCCGCTCGTTCTTCACCTTCAGTGGTTGGGAGCTGACGCCACAGCTCCTGGTCTTCCGTCTCCCGATTGTCTATCGGATCCCCTTTCTCTTCGAACTCCGTACCTTAGGTTCGACCACTGACAATGGCCGGCCCCCAAAGTTCCTAATCAGCATCGCTAGGCGACGCTGAGCCTGATCTATGCGCTGCTCGAGCTGGAGCCGCTCTTCCGGCGCTAGTCCTGACCGCTCGAGCCGCTTTCGGAGCGCCTTGATCTCCCGGTCGAGCCCGGCCATGCAAAGTACGCTCATTGACGCACGCTCATCTGTAACTCTTGAAGGTTGCCACCGCATGGGCGTGGAGCGCCCGAAGCAGGTCGACCTCTTCGAAATAGCCGATCGTTGAGCTCCATCCGCAGAGGCAGGAGCTTTGAAATTGATCAACCCCGACTCGAAGCGTCAGGTTGAGATGTTCTAAATTGGAAATGATGAACCCCAACTTTTTTGACTCTCGTGTTCTTCCAGTTCCACCGCGTCCCGGGATGGGGCTCGGTTGGCACGAAGCCGGCTGAAAGTCCGTTGGCTTCGTCTTCTTCTAAAGTAAGACTCGCGTCTTACTTCACGAATCGCAGAACTTCTGCGATGGGAGAAGTTTGCAGAATCACTTTGGACCTGTCAAATCAAATTTGCCTTCTTGATTAATCCTCGTAGATTTTTGGCGATCTCATATCCGGTGATTCGCGATAAAAGCTCGCGATATCCCAAACGAATTCGTAGACATCCTCGTCATAGCTCTTATCCTTAAATCTTATTTTGGCTGTGTTGAAGTAATAGCGAGTACCGTCAAAGGTTAAATCGGTAAGAACGACATCGGCTGGGGTTGCCGTTATTGTCCCTTCGGCGCAGCTAGGTTCACAATCATTTACCCGATAGATGCCTTCGCCGTATCCACCAAAAGCATCCCACTTTCCCCACTTCAGGTCCCATACCGCCCAGCCAAAGTCAGCACAGACGGTGGTCAGCGCCTCAGGCCGTTTGACCCGGATCTCGCACTCAAAGGTATAGATGTTATTTGGGTCTATTGAGCTATCCGGTTCGATGATTTCGTACATCCAGGAATCCGCCCCACTGACGACAACTTCGGGCTCCTGGGTACTGGGGTTAGTTTGAAAAACCAAGAGCAACCCAATTATTGCGAAGATGCCAAAAACTGAGAGTATCAATTTGGTCCTCAACACAACTCCTTACCAAGGCAACTCGATGTAATCCTCTCACAGCCTACTTCTGGAGGAACTTACTAAGGGGTCATCTATCTTGGATTCTCCTCTTATCCAGTAACCGCATCCCAAGTAGGATGCTTGATGAGAGTTCTTGAGAAATTCAAAGTAACTCCGCTTGGGAGGTGTAATCGGCTTTTATGGAAGACGGTGAACGCATATACATTGACGATCCAGCGGGGAATGCGGGTGGCCTTAGGAGATGGGTTGTTTCCGATTATAAGTTTGAAGGTAAGTGTGAGAGATGCAAAACCAATACTGAAGTTTGGAAATATTACTCCTTCATGGATGGCACATACCTAGATCTTTGTCTACTGGATATCCGAGATTACGATAATACTTTTTCGAATCATTCCAAGATTGGCAAGATTTACACTCGTAATCCACTAGCTCCAGTAAAGAGACCTACAAGGAAGCGAATTTGGGTACTGCACAATTTTGAATGCCGGACTTGTCAAGAAATTGTATCAATCGAAGGCGTTTCATCTCCAAATCAGGAGGGCAGTTATGTCTTTCGCGGTATCTGTATCGGATGTAACTCCGAAGTTAAGGGTTTAACCAGCGATCTTTCCGAGCGAAGTAAAGAGTTGAAAGCCAAACGAGAAGAAGAAAACCGACGCCGCCGCCAAGACGAAACGGCTACTTTAAGGGAAACCTATCAACCAATCACCTTTCAGA
>JBEGNC010000078.1:0-8565 GCA_041182705.1 Actinomycetota bacterium
AGCCCCCTGCAGCGAATACCCAATTTGGCGCAATGCGGCGCGCAGCTATGAATACCGGATGGGCCATCATTACCCAGGCAAATGGAACTACGAGAGGAACACCAAAGATTTGGTAGCCCAAAGAACCGGAATACTCATATACGCCAAAGGGCCACCCGGTTCGCACGCCGATCTGTTCGACAAGTAGCGCATATGTGAATGTAATTAGCAAGAAGCGGATTGCAAATATGAATCTATAAGCAAAGAGCGCGTGCAACAACATCGCGCCAGCGGCCCAATAGACAGTCGCGATTGTGACTACTCGAAGTCGTTCGCCGGAGAGCAATGGATAAGAAATTTGCAATCCGATTGCGACCGTCAAAACAGCTAGCAGGACGGTACTTTGAATTGGCGTGATTCGTCGTCGCAAATCCCGTTTCGGTCGGAAGTTGCGAATCGTCATAGTCGAATTCTGCCTTAAAGTCTCCCGTTGGTATCTACGAGAGCAAAACGGGCGAAGAGTTCTTCGGCGTACCACTGCTCCCGCGCTGTCGCATCGATAGCAGCACGATGGGCTTGGCTCCGATAAGCGAAGTCGCGGATAGCGGCGCCATCACGCCAAATTGAGAAAGTCCCTTGGAGGCCAATTGGAGCCTCACCTATTCCGATCGCAGCCATCAGGCCCGGCGCGCTTTTTAGCGCAGCAGTTACCGGCGGAACCGAACGCCAGAAAACTAGATTCTTTCGGGGTTTGATCCGCGCTCTCGTTATTGCTACAACCTCTCCATCCCATTCCTTCCCATCGATTTCCAACGGGAATGGTTGCTTCCTTGACCATTCGCCATGGGCGGAAATCGTCTTCAAGGTCGCACTAAAGGTATCGGTTGAATGGCTTGCCCATCGCTTCATCAACTTTGAAGCTTCGAATCGTTCGACTTGGTCAGCTTCTATACGAATCAACAATCCCCATCTCTGGGGATCGGCATCTCGAGGTGTGAATGTCTCTCCTTTGCCGCATCCCAAAAGTTTCCAGAAGGAGATTGATTTATTCTCCTTAAGAGCGCGTCGGTCAACTGCCATTCGCAAGATTGCCCAGATTAAATAGCGGCGCTCAATCTGCCAAAAGTAGATTCGAGTAATCATTGCGCCAGCGCCGCAGTCCGCTTTATCTCAGCTACTACATCGATCGGGCTATCCCACATTGGAGCATGTCCGGTATTTGCGAAGATGATCCATTTCGCGTGGCTCGGCGCCAAAGAGCGTTCCTGACAAGTCGTTGCTGGTAACGTCCGATCAGTATCGCCAAAGATGATGGTGACCGGAACTTTCTCGGGAATCTTGCCATCGAAACGTTTCATCAACATTCCATCCCAAGCAGGGTAATAACCATCAGCCTTCGCCATCGCCGCGGCTGCATCGAGACAGGTTTCATAACTGAACTCACGCCATCTCGGACTCACTTCGGAGAATCCCAATCGTCGCGCAGCCTCAAAGTGGAGTGCGGTCGGTGCAAATTTCTGGGTGTAGCGAGCGAGGAATCTAGCCAGAGCGGTTCCGGGATAACGCACGTTGTACGGCGTCAGCCACAATCCGGCGGGAGCTAAGGCAGTCAGAGATCTGATTCGATCAGCCGCAACGCTAGCCATCTCCAGACTTACCCAGCCACCAAGTGAGTTTCCAACCAGATGGAATTTATCGAAGCCAAGTTCGGCCATCTCATCCAAGGCATAGAGAGCGAAACTATGCGGATCCATCGCTCTTCCTGAGATAAGTGGCGTATCGCCATGTCCAGGAAGGTCGATAGTCACAACGGAGAAATTCTCTTGAAGCATCGGAATGATTGGTTTCCAAACAGTACTCGCTGAACCGAGCCCGTGAATGAGGAGGAGCGGTTCGCCTTTACCTACGACTTTACTATTTAGTCGATACATCAATCACCGACCACGGCTGCAGATCCTCCGGTGACCCGAAGAAGTTCCTCGAATGAAGTTGGGAATACCGTGTGTGGATGTCCGGCCGCTGCCCAGACTTCCGAATAATCCGCTAACGCTTGATCGATAAGAATCCGTTCCGGTTCGGAAATCCAACCGATTGGCGCAACGCCACCCACTGAATATCCTGAGGTCGACTTAACGTAATCTGCATCGGCTCTGCCTAGGGTCTCTACCGCCAATAACTGTGCTACCAATTCGGTATCGACTCTATGTCTCCCTGAAGTTACGACCAATAATGGATTGCCACTCGGTAATTTGAAGACGATTGATGATGCGATCTGGCCGACCTCGATACCGAGCGCAGCAGCTGCATCTGCTGCAGTTCGCGCACTATCTTGAAGAAGTTTGATATTTCCTTCCATCGCATTGGTTTTCATCGCAACCATAGCGCGCCGCACTGCTGCCTTCTCGAGAATCCCATCCATGGCGTGAGTCTATGAAATCAGCCAAGTCTCGATGAGTGTGAATGCTGCGATAGCGAAAACGGTTAACGCGAATGCGCGTTTCAGCGTCAGCGGCGAGACTCTTGCGGATCGATGGGAAGCCAATCTAGATACCAGGACCGCTGTGATTGCGATTATTATCGGAGCGGCCCAATCGACATCGGCCCAATGACGATAATGTGCGAAGAATCCGGTGATGGTGTTGATGGTGATGATGAAGAGTGAGGTCCCTGCTGCTTTTGCAGGCGCGACGTTGTAGAAGAGGACCAAGATTGGAATCGCCAAGAAGCCGCCACCAATTCCAAATAGCCCAGTCAGGGCGCCTATTAACAACGAGATTCCGACGAGAGCCAGCGGGGAGACTCGACGTTCTGTTGAATTACTTGGCGCTGGCAACAACATCGAGGCGCCGGCGCCGATCAGGACCAGAGAGAACCCGGTGAGAATCAGCGACTCTGGAATTCGGGGCAGTAGGTAGGCGCCGCCAAAATTGGTGACTAAGCCAAGCGCCCAGATGGTAAGAGATTCACGGATCAAGACATCGCGTGATTTCAACTTAGCAAGCACCCCGGAGAAGGCGCCGCTAAATACAATAATCAATGATGCAGTGGTCGCTTGGACTGGGGACATCCCATATAGATAGACCAAGATCGGGACTGCGACCATCGAGCCGCCCGCCCCTACAAAGCCGAGAATCGAACCGATTGCTGCGCCACAGATGACGGCTAGCAGGTATTCCATCTGCCAAATGTATAGGTAAAGCCCCCGAGTTAACTCGAGGGCTTTACTTGAAGGCTTTCGCGATTAGAGGTTGAAGAAACCATCCGTGATGCTTGGACCGAAATCAACGCCACTGCCAACCAGCACGAAGATGATCAGGGCTGCGCCAGCGAGTGAGAGGTTCTTGAAGAAGTTGATGGTCTCACCTTGCTTGGCTTGCTCATCCTGGAGGGTCCAGAAGTTATGCATCATGAATGCGCTTGCCACTAGGAAGACGGCAAGCAATAGCGCACCTAGATCTGCATAGACGCCGAATGCGATGTAAAGGCCACCGATGATGAGCATCAAACCAGTGACGATGACTGCCAATTTTGGAGCCGGCACTTTCTTGAATTGCGCGTATCCGGTCATTGCCTGCAATTTGGTTAGGTGGGCGATTCCGGAGTTGATGAAGATGAGCGCGAATAGGACGCGCCCGATTACTAGGAGGATATCCATGGTCAACCTTTCGATAGATGTGAGATAAGGCTACCGATGATAATTGAAGTTTCAACTAAATTGAGCGGCGTGGCGGCCAAGGCTTGCCAGATGTCAGGGGAGGTCGCTAGGGTTCGAACAAATGTTCGAAAATGACCGACCAGAGATATACCTATCCGGGGGCGAGCCGATCGAGTTCTCCTTCCGCGGTAAGCGCTATCGGATCCACGCAATCCTCAACTCTTGGCGCGAATCTGGCGGCTGGTGGAATCGAGCTGGCGATGGCCTCTATCGACCAGATGATGGCGCCCGGATCCTCTGGCGCGTTGAGGCCGCCCCAATCGGAACCCTTACGACCTTTGAGATAGAGCGCGAAGAGGTGCTGGATCCAGCTCGCCCAATCTGGCGGATCCGTCCGACATCTAGATCTGCTTAATTGATATGAACTTCACCCACCTCCACTTGGCTAGTGGCTATTCATTCAAATACGGAACCACCCTTCCGGAGCAACTTGTCCAACGCGCTGCTGAACTCGGGATGGATTCGTTAGCGCTTACTGATCGCGACACGTTAGCTGGCGCGATCCGCTTCGCTTCTAGTTGCCAAGCAAATGGAATCTCGCCGATTCTTGGAATAGATATCGCCTATGAGAACCAGAGCCGAATCCTGGTTCTGGCTAAGAGATCTGGTTGGAGTTCGCTAGTCAGATTGATGACCGCGCTAAAGGAACTTGGCGGGCCAGCCACCGGAAAATTCCTTGAGGAGAATCACCAGTACACCAAGAATCTAATCGCTCTCCATGGCCCGAATTCAGAGATTAGTAGAGCTTTGTTATCGCGCAGATTCGATAAAGCCCTTGCTCTCTTCAATCAGAGTCGAGATCTCTTCTATGCGCAAGGCATCGAGTGTGTATCGCATCTAGAGAGTGAGGGCATCAGGTCGAATGCTCATGCTGCTCGGCTGCTTGGCTTTGCCAGAGACCATGATCTACCAGCGATATTAAGTAACTCGGTACGAATGCGGGATAGAAGCGATGCGCCAATCGCAGATATCTTAGATGCGACCAGGAATCTATTACCGCTCCATAAGAATGTAGTCGAGCGGAAGAATGCCGAAGCCTTCCTGAAGAGCGGGGCGGAGATGGCAGAGTTGGCTGATCAGATAGCGCGAGCTGCTGGTGAGCGAAATGCCCGAGCGCTACTCCGCACAACAAATGAGTGGGCGGAGTTGACTCGACTATCTCCTAGTGAAGATATTGGCATCGGTTCAATACATCTCCCGGAGCCATCAGTGGTCGGGGAGAGTGATCAAGCCGGACTGGCCAGGGCCCTTAGTGAGCGCTGTCGCGCTGGCATCAATTGGCGATATGGCAATGAACAGAGCGATGTATCAGAGCGATTGGAGCGTGAACTCGCGATAATAACTGGCCTTGGCTACGAGTCTTATTTCTTAACCGTTGCAGATATAACAGATCGCGCTCGTCGCGCTGGGATCAGGGTAGCTGCTAGAGGTAGTGGCGCTGGCTCCTTAGTCTGCCATCTACTTGGGATATCTGGGGTAGAGCCGTTATCGCTTGGCCTATTGATGGAACGATTCTGCTCACCGCTTAGAAATGCGCTCCCAGATATTGATATCGATGTGGAATCTGCTCGCCGGCTTGAGATCTATGACCAGGTATTCGATAACTATGGCCCACGCGCCGCTACCGTTGCTATGTTCGATACATATCGCGCGCGCCATGCGATTCGCGATGTTGGAGCTGCTCTAGCGCTACCCCCGATGGAGATAGATCTAGTTGCGAAATCCCTCCCACATATCCGAGCGAGGAATATCGCTAGATCACTTGAGAATCTCCCGGAGCTTCGAAACTTGAACTTGACCTCACCGCTCTGGAGATTGACGATTGGATTGGCGGAACGACTAGATGGATTACCAAGGAATCTGGCTATGCATCCTTGTGCTGTCGTTCTCTCTGATATCAAACTATATGACCGTGCGCCGATAGAGAAGAATGCCAGCGGCTATCCGATGGTTCAATGGGATAAGGATGATGTAGAGGCGATCGGACTTTTGAAGTTGGATATCTTGGGGGTTCGGATGCAATCCGCGCTCGCATATGCCGTTGATGAGATTGCGCGAGTCGATGGCGCTCAGATCGATTTAGATTCAATACCGCTAGATGACTCAGATACTTTCAAATTGATCCAATCCACAAAGACCCTTGGGCTCTTTCAGATCGAGAGTCCTGGCCAGCGGGAATTGGTGGGCAAGTTCGCCCCAGAGAGTTTCAATGATCTGATAATCGATATCTCACTCTTCCGCCCCGGCCCGGTGAAGAGCGACATGATCACCCCATTTTTAAATGCGCGTCAAGGTTGGCGACCTGCTTCGCTGATCCATCAAGATTTAGCGCCAATCCTTAGTCAGACTGAGGGGGTTGTCGTATTCCATGAACAGGTAATCGAGATCATTGCGAAAATAACTGGGGTCTCATTGGCTGAGGCTGATGAAAAGCGGCGGGCGCTGGGGGATAAGGATGGGCAGCAAGCGGTCTGTGACTGGTTCTTCCCGATAGCGACTGAGCGTGGCTACTCCCTCGATGTAGTTACTGAGATTTGGGATGTCCTACGGGCCTTCGCATCTTTCGGATTCTGCAAGGCCCACGCAGCGGCCTTTGCGCTACCTACCTATCAATCGGCCTGGTTGAAGACCCACTATCCCGCACACTTCTTGGCTGGTGTACTGACTCACGATCCCGGTATGTATCCAAAGCGCCTTATCCTCGATGAGGTCCGCCAATTAGGAATCGGGATCGCCCCGCTAGATATAAATGAATCGGAGAGAAGTTATCGAGTTACCGCGGATGGCTCCATCCGACTTAGCCTCGCTGACTTGAATGGGATAAGTAGCGCTGAGATCGATTCGATAATTGCGCATCGACCATTTATCGATATCGCAGATTTTGTCTATCGCTCCAGCGTTAGTAGACCAACCGCCGAAGCGCTACTGATGCTGGGCGCCTTTGACTCTCTATATGAATCTAACCTAGGTGGCGCTAAATTGAATCGGAGGGATCTATTGCTACATCTAGTCGATTTATATAGATGGTCTAGTACCAAATCCAATCTGAGTGGTTCACAGTTAACCCTGGGATTCACACCGCCACCTGCGAAGACCGGATTACCTGAACTGCGAAGTGATGAATTGGTCCGCAATGAGATTGCATATATGAATATGGATATCTCCCATCACATGATCGAGTTCTATGCTGATTTCCTAAACCAGATAGGTGCGGTCCGATCAAAGGATCTACTGAAGCAGCGCTCGAAGAGCGAGGTGCTAGTTGCTGGGGTAAAGGTCGCGCTTCAAACCCCACCTATTAGATCTGGAAAACGGGTCATGTTCCTTACCCTTGACGATGGCTCTGGTTGTAGCGATGCGACCTTCTTCGAAGATATGCAGAACACCTGTGCAGAGACCTTACGGAACGCTTCGCTTTTACTAGTCCGCGGAGTCATCCGTCGGACCGGCCCCCGCGGTATCTCGCTCCGCGCAACTGGCGCCTGGGAGCTATCGGCTGCATATACAAAGTGGCGTAATCTCGCAGCCTGTGAGTGAGACGATGCGCGAGCAATCCACAATCCTCCATGTAGATATGGATGCCTTTTACGCATCAGTCTCCGAGCTCGAATACCCGCAATATCGGGGAAAGCCATTAGTCGTAGGAGCCGGCGCACGCGGCGTAGTGCTATCTGCGAATTATGCCGCTCGCAAATATGGGATCAGAGCTGCGATGCCGGTATCGCGCGCACAACGGATGGCGCCACATGCGATCTTCATCCCACCAGATCATGAGCGGTATTCGGAAGTTTCACGTCGAGTAATGGAGATCTTCTTCGACTTCACACCATTAGTCGAACCGCTCTCGCTAGATGAAGCATTTCTAGATGTATCTGGAGCATTCCGAATCTTCGGAGATGGCAGAGCAATCGCTGCTGCGATTCGAGAGCGGGTGCAGCGCCAGGAGAAGATAACTTGCTCAGTTGGGATAGCTGCCTCTAAATTCATCGCAAAACTCGCATCAGGTAGATGTAAACCCGATGGGGTTTTAGAAATCCCGCCCGATCGGGTTCTTACCTTCCTTCATCCTCTTCCAGTCGGCGAGCTTTGGGGAGTAGGGCCTAAGACCAATGAGGAATTGCAACGTCTTGGGTTACGAATAGTCGCCGATATCGCCAATACTCCGGTCGAAACTCTGAAGCGCGCTTTAGGTGAAGGTGCCGGTGAATCGCTCTACGAATTAGCTTGGGGAAGAGATTTCCGCGAAGTAATCACTGATGCCCCTGAGAAGAGTATTAGCGCTGCAGAGACCTTTGCTCATGATCTGGAAGATCGAGAGGAGTTGCTTCGCGAACTGCTCAGACTGACTGAGCGGGTGACGAGAAGATTACGAACTAGAGAGTTGAGGGCGAAGACGATTTCACTCAAGGTCCGATTCTCGGATTTCACCAATATCTCGAAGGCGAAGACTCTTCCACTTCCGATAAATGGGATGCATGAGGTATTTGAAGTCGCTCGAGATCTCTTCATCTCATTACGCCTCGATGGGGCGAGGATTCGTCTGCTCGGAATCTCACTGGAGAATCTGACCGATGAGAGTGGGTCGGTTGAGCAGCTCTCGTTAGGTCAACGAGAGACTGGTTGGCGAGAAGCACAACTCGCGATAGATCGGGCGATCGCTCGCTTCGGCAGTGGCTCGGTAAAGCCAGCGCGACTAGTTGCAGATTCAGCAGATGAGGCCGAAGACGAGGACTCAGAGATCTCTGAGCGCTAATTCTCCTTCTCGACTTTCGCCCAGTTAGAAACTCCACTATCGTGGGGATATGCCGTTATCTGAGCATGAAAAACGCCTTCTGGCAGAGATGGAAGAGGCTCTCGCCGCAGATGACCCA
>JBEGNC010000079.1:0-17655 GCA_041182705.1 Actinomycetota bacterium
TCAGGCGCTTAGAACTCATTTGGTGCTGGCTAATTGCGCTCCTCGAACCCTTGAGAAATTATCAGGATTGAAGTCGGCTGAACATCGAGATGGTAGCCAGTTGAAAGTAAATCTAGTTCTAAAGAAGTTACCTCGATTGAAAAGCGGTATTGATCCGACTCTCGCGTTTGCCGGAACCTTTCATGTAGATGAGGCTTATTCACAACTAGAGCGAGCTTTTCAAGAGGCAAGCTCTGGGGATCTACCGACAGTCATACCTTGTGAGATGTATTGCCACACTCTTACTGATAGTTCGATACTAAGCGATGAATTGAAAACTAGCGGCGCTCATACTCTTACCCTCTTCGCCATCCATACCCCTGCTGCTCTCTTTGACAAGAACCACGATGAGGTAAAAGCCGAAGCGCTCCGGCGCATCTTTGCAGGTCTGAATCGATATCTCATTGATCCGATTGAAAGCTGCATCGCTCTTGATGCAGATGGCGCTCCATGTATAGAGATAAAGACGCCGCTCGAGTTGGAGGCCGAAATCGATCTGCCGCGAGGGAATATCTTCCATTGCGATCTCCAATTTCCTTGGCGAATTCAGGAAGATCAAGGTAAGTGGGGAGTAGAGACAGAAAATCCTCGGATTCTCCTAGCTGGAGCGGGAGCAGTTCGTGGGGGCGGTGTAAGCGGTATCGCTGGACATAATGCAGCAATGGCTGCCCTAGAGAGATTCTCCCTTTCCAAATAGGATATTGGCATGAAGTTTCTCCGAGGAATCCTGGCGCTCACCGCACTTGTAGTGGTTGCGCTCCGGGGCATCCTCTCTTTCCTCAATTGGTTTGAGAGCCAAGTTGATAGTGATATCAATTGGGTAGACGAAGAGGAATTCGAGGAGGCTTTCTAATGAGTTACGCATATCAACCTGGTACCTGCAATCTCGGTAAAGCTGAAGTCCGCAGCCGACAGTTCGTCGCCTTAGTCGGTGCGATTATCTCTGTCACCAGTTTCCTCGGTTTAATCGCAGCTGATTCTCCGAGAGGCGCTCGCTGGTCACTCTTTATCCCACTCATGGTCTTTTCTGTCGGCTTCATCCAATCCCGCAAGCGCTTCTGTCTTGCTTATGGCTTCATGGGCACTTTTAATCTTGGCCGATTAGGAGAACTATCCAGAGTCCAGAGCCCAGAGGATCGCCGCGCGGATCGGAAGACTGCGCTCACCATTCTCTTCCAGAGCGCTCTATTGGCTTTGGCCATAACCGGCCTTGCCGTTATCGCTCCCGTTTAACCTCAACCATAGTTTTCCATTGCGCTCCCGTAGCGCAGGTACAAAAAATGTCACTTAAATTGTTCTATACACTTGTTGAATTCCCTTGGTATCCCTTAAGGAACTCGAGCGCGCTGACAAAATCCTGATAGTACTCAGTATTCCAACTTCCGATGCTTGGGTCGAAGAAGGACCCATTGATGGGTTCACTTCCATTTAGGAAGTTGATAGATGATTCGGTCTCATCAATGATTCCCGGCAGTTCTTCCCGTCTATCCATTTTTACACAAGCTGGAAACCTCTCCATCTCACGATAGATGGTCAAGTCATGTCCTAAGACCTCGACAATCGACATCGCAATGGTCTCCACTAGATTCGCTCGATCAGGGGAGGTGGAAGTCAGGCTTTCGTATTGGGAGATCAAGTTTCGATAATTAGCCCATTCAGTCTTGCCGAGCGCCTCTTCCTTAACCACGAACTCTTTCAGTTCGGAACATTCAAGCGCCTGTTGAGATGGCTTTCCAATCGGGCCAAAATAGAAGGTCCCGTAGATTGAAGCGATGGCAAGGAGAAGGGAAACCGGCGCCAGTATCCAAAGAGCGGGACGAGTCTTCTGCACGGCCGTAGACTAACGGAGATAAAGCCATGAGGAATATCGAGGAAGTAGCCGCCTGCATCGCCGATGCCCCGCGGCTCCGTCGCGCCATAATCTCGGGGCGTCGAAAGTCCTTCACGCCACCATTTCAACGTATCGATATTCGACCAGTAGAGATAAGGGATGAACTACTTCTCCAATTGGTCTTCCACGATGGTAAACAGGATCTGACAAAGAACTTGAAGCCGGAGGCATTCGATTTAGGGGCCGAGCTCGCTAACGGCTACGCAAATCTAAGAGTTGAGACCGATGGCGAGATCATCGAGGTTAGAATCAGTAAGAAGGGCGAATTTTTCATCCATAAATCACCAAATTCGAGTGAAATCGTTGATCGCTCACATGATCGAAAGAAAGAGCGATTGCTTGAAGTAAGTGATCCAATCTTCCGATATTTGGGGATTTCAGATGCAGATGGTCGTCTAATCCCAAGATGGAGTGATAAATACAATCAAGTCGATCAATTCCTTCGAATCATCGACTCTCTCAAATTAGAGCATAGCGATGAACCAATCCGGATCATAGATCTTGGTTGTGGCAGCGCATATCTGACCTTTGCCGTTCATCGGTATCTAGAGAAGAAGGGCCACGCCGTAAGAGTCACAGGCGTCGATTCTCGGGCTGATTCCAAAGCAAAGAATATTGGAATCGCCAAAGCTGCCGGACTCGAAATCGAATTCGTTGCAACTTCCATAACTGATTTTCAGATTACACCTTCTGACTTGGTGATTGCGCTCCATGCTTGTGACACCGCCACAGATGATGCACTGGCCTGGGCTGTCCGCAGTGGCGCTAAGGCGATCCTTGCTGCTCCTTGCTGTCATCACCAGATGAATCGGGATATCAAAGGCAAGGATCCAGCGTGGACCCAACTTTTCAAAAGCGGAATCGTCAAAGAGCGATTCGCTGACCTGATCACTGATTCGTTACGAACGCAGATACTGCGAGTTCTGGGATATCGAGCTGATGTCATTGAATTCGTTTCAATCGAACACACCCCGAGGAATTTAATGATTCGCGCAATAAAGAGCGATCCACCAGGAGATGGACAGGAATTAGCGGCCCTACAATCCTTGATTGCCGAGTGGAACGTATCGCCCTACTTACTTGGGTTACTTGCGGATCGAATTCCGAAGCAAGCAGGACGATGACTAAGTTAGGCTTGCCTCATGTCTAGCAAGGTACTCGCATCCCTTCCCATCGGAGAAAAAGTCGGCATTGCATTCTCTGGGGGCTTGGATACCTCTGTAGCGGTCGCATGGATGCGCGAAAAAGGCGCCATACCTTGCACCTACACAGCCGATCTTGGTCAGTATGACGAAACGGATATATCAACGATCCCAGATCGCGCAAAGTCATATGGTGCGCAGATTGCTCGACTGATCGATTGCAAGGAAACTCTTGCGGAAGAGGGATTAGCGGCTCTCGCTTGTGGCGCCTTCCACATCAGGACGGGCGGCCGGATCTATTTCAACACGACTCCAATCGGAAGAGCGGTCACTGGAACACTTCTGGTCAGAGCAATGCTCTCCGACGATGTTGGAGTTTGGGGTGATGGATCTACCTATAAAGGCAATGACATCGAACGTTTTTATCGTTATGGGCTATTGGCAAATCCGAACTTGCGGATTTACAAGCCTTGGTTGGATTCTCAATTCGTTTCCGAGCTTGGTGGCCGCAAGGAGATGTCAGAGTGGTTGAAGGCGCATAATTTGCCTTATCGTGACAGCGCAGAAAAAGCCTACTCGACTGATGCAAATATGCTTGGAGCAACTCATGAAGCAAAAGAGTTGGAGAAGCTCGAGAGCTCTATCGAATTAGTCCAACCAATCATGGGAGTTAGATTCTGGGACGCTAACGTTGAAATCAAAAGTGAAGATGTCAGGATTCAATTTAAGAATGGTCGCCCAGTAGCGATAAATGGAAAGCACTTCGATGACGCTACCTCATTGATTAGAGCAGCCAATGAAATCGGTGGCCGGCATGGTTTGGGAATGTCAGATCAGATAGAGAACCGAATCATCGAAGCGAAGAGTCGCGGCATATATGAGGCGCCCGGAATGGCTCTTTTGTTCATCGCATACGAGCGACTTCTAACGGCAATTCATAATGAGGATACGCTGGCTAATTATGCGAACGAAGGTCGTCGACTTGGTCGGCTTCTCTACGAAGGTAGATGGTTCGATCCACAGTCCTTGATGCTTCGGGAGTCGCTCACGCGCTGGGTGGCATCCGCAGTCTCGGGCGAAGTTACGCTCCGACTTCGTAGAGGTGATGATTACTCGATTATTGATACGACCGGAGGTGATTTTTCATATCACCCCGAGAAACTATCGATGGAGCGGACTGAGAATTCCGCATTCGGGCCAAATGACCGAATCGGACAGTTGACCATGCGAAATCTCGATATCCAGGACACTCGGGCGAAATTGGAGATGTATCGCAATCAAGGGCAGATCGGCGATGGGAAATTCGAGTTAGCGGACCCAAGTAGTAACGAGGAGTAGTAACGAGGAGTAGGACTCGGATAGACTTCGCGGGTCGTTTCCGGGGTCGGTGTAATTCCGAACCGGCAGTCAAAGTCTGCGACCCGTTACCAGCCAGCTAACGGTGGACTTGGTGGAACTCCAAGACCGACGGTTAAAGTCCGGATGAGAGGAAACGCGTTAGCGCCTTGCTGCGCTCTCTTTTTGCACCCCCGGAATCTTGGGAGGTGTAGACCATGGAAATCGAAGTCGCGATGAGACGCGCAAATGAACTCTCCCTGCTTGGCCTTGGTCTGGTCTCACCTAACCCAATTGTTGGCGCATTGATCCTCGATGAATCTGGATCTTTGATTAGTGAAGGATTTCATAGCCGCGCAGGTGGCAAACATGCCGAAGTTGCTGCGATTGAAAATGCGAACCGAGACCTAACCGATTCGACTTTAGTCGTCACGCTGGAGCCATGTAATCATCAGGGTAAGACACCGCCATGCTCTGAAGCCATAATCAAATCAGGAATAAAGAGAGTTATCTATTCAATCCAAGACCCAAACCCAACTGCACAAGGTGGCGCAAGCCGTCTTAAGGCAGCTGGAATCAAGGTTGAATCTGGTGTCTTATCAGACGAGGTCGCTGCTGCAAATCGAGCCTGGTTGAATAAGTTGGTAACTGGTAGGCCATTCATAACGATGAAAATCGCAAGCACCATTGATGGCAAGATCGCAGCAGTAGATGGAAGCTCCAAGTGGATCACCTCAGAGAACTCGAGGCGAGATGTGGCTCGGCTACGTAGTGAATGCGATGCGATAGTCACCGGAACTGGCACCATCATTGCCGATGATCCACAGCTAACTGTTCGCGGAGTCTCACGTCCAGGCATCAGCGAAGAATTCTCACCGGTACGGATCGTGCTTGGGAAGCGAGAGATTCCAAGCGATGCGAAGATCAATAGTGATGCTGCTGAGACTATTCACTTGAAGACAGAGCATCTTGATGAACTAATTGAACTAGCCACATCTCGTGGCTGGAATCGAATCTTGGTGGAAGCTGGACCGAGACTCTCTACCGCTTTCTTGAAGATGGATCTTGTAGATGAGATCTATTGGTACCAGGCGCCTACTCTCCTTGGTAATGGCCAATCTGCCATCGGAGATCTTGGGATTAACACTTTGGCGGAACGGAAAGATCTACGACTTATCGAGAGCGTCGCTATACCAAGTGGCGCTGGTGATATGCGTATCCATCTTTCGCTAGGTGGTATCTGATGTTCACTGGTTTGGTGGCCGACAAAGGGCGGGTTCTATCACTTGAATTACAGTCCGAGTCGGCATTAATCGAGATCGAGAGCGCGTTGGCCAAGGATTTGATGATTGGCGACTCCATCAGTGTAAATGGGGTTTGTTTGACTGCAATTGCTCGGACCGATTCAACGCTGAAAGCCGATGTAATGGTGCAGACCTTGAAATTGACTTCGCTATCAAGATTAGTTGTGGGTTCTTCGGTTAATCTAGAGCTGGCCACTCGCGCTGGGGATCGACTTGGTGGCCACATTGTGCAAGGGCATGTAGATGGCGTGGGCGAGGTGTTGGCCAATGAGCCAGGCGAGCGCTGGAATCGGCTCCTGATTCGGATTCCCAAGGAACTTAGCCGGTATGTGGTCAATCAAGGTTCGATCGCAATAGAGGGCGTATCGCTGACCGTCGGGGAGATAACAGATTCCGAAATTACGCTCTGGTTGATTCCGGAGACGCTAATAAAGACGAATCTCTCTGAGAAGAAGCCCGGCGATCCAATCAATATCGAGGTGGATGTGCTCGCCAAATATGTCGAGCGATTGATGAAGGGCGGACATGAGTAAATCGCTATCTGATGCCTTGACTCGATTCGCAAAGGGCGAATTCGTAATCGTCACAGATGATGCTGACCGAGAGAATGAGGGCGACCTCTTTCTTTTGGCGAGCGCTGCTACTACGGAAAAGTTAGCCTTCATGATTCGCTACACATCAGGTGTCATTTGCGTAGCGATGAACGAGGCTAGATCTAGAGAGCTCCATCTGCCATTGATGGTAAAGCAGAATCAAGATACGAAACGGACCGCATTTACCGTCACAGTAGATGCGAAAGCTGGACTAACAACTGGAATTAGCGCTGCAGAACGAGCAAATACTATCCGAACTTTGGCAGATTCACAAGCAACTGCTGAGGACTTCATCCGTCCCGGGCATATATTCCCGCTGATCGCACATGATGGCGGATTAAAGGCGCGTCGCGGTCATACTGAGGCGGTCGTTGAGTTATGTCGAAGAGTTGGCGCGACTGAAGTCGGTGTAATCAGTGAACTGGTCAATGAGGATGGATCCATGATGCGCGGCACTGCGCTTCTTGAGTTTGCTCGACTACATGACATTCCAATGATCACCATCGAGGAATTGGCAGAGGAGTTAGCTGATTCGCTTGCTCCGGATGAGACTCAATTGCGCTGGGCGCGTTTACCTCGCACGGGTGGACTCTGGGAGGTCGCAACTTATTCGGGTCAAGGCGGGGTAGAGCATGTAATCATGCGACATGGAAATTTAGATATGACACCTATTCTCGTTCGTATTCACTCAGAATGTCTGACTGGCGACGTGCTTGGATCGCTGCGCTGTGATTGCGGTGACCAACTAGCTACCTCTCTGCAGGAGATCGAATCTGCGGGTAGCGGCCTACTGATATATCTGCGCGATCATGAAGGGCGAGGAATCGGCCTAAGCGAGAAGCTCCGCGCTTACCAACTCCAAGATCAAGGCCTAGATACGGTCGATGCAAATCTTGCTCTCGGCCATGCGGTCGATGAACGTGATTTCCTGGATGCGGTTGAAATCCTTAAGGTATTGGGGATAGCAGAGGTCACGTTGATGACCAATAATCCGAAGAAGGTCGAAGCGCTGAATTTTGCTGGAATCCAAACTACAGCGAAGTCCATCCAGTCCATTCCGAATCAGTACAACGCCGCATATTTGAAGGCAAAGCAAGAGCGACTCGGCCATGATCTGAAAGGAATCTGAAATGTCAGGTAACGCACCGAAGATAGAGGTACCGAAATTCCCGGGTACACGGGTAGCAATAGTGACAGCCCAATGGCATGAAGGAATTTGTAACGCGTTAGTCGCTGGCGCTAAACGCGCGCTCACCGAAGCGGAAGTCTCCGATATTTCAATTGTCCGTGTTCCAGGGTCGTTTGAACTGCCACTTGCCGCCAAGTACGCCCTAGAAAATGGCGCAGATGCCGCCGTAGTTCTAGGAGTAGTGCTGCGGGGTGAAACGCCGCACTTCGATTATGTCTGCCAAGGAGTGACTTTTGGCATCATGAAAGTTTCGCTCAAGCTCGGTAAGCCAATTGGCTTTGGAGTATTGACTGTAGACACGATTGACCAAGCACTTGCTCGAGCTGGCGGTGTAGGAAGCAAGGAAGATAAGGGGTACGACAGCGCGATAGCTGCTCTCGAATTACTTCGAGTCGAGCGAAGTAAAGAGAGTTAACGATTCTGCGGGAAGCCGAGGTTGATTCCACCATGGCTTGGATCCAGCCATCGACTCGTAACAACCTTTCCGCGAGTGAAGAAGTGAACACCCTCAGTTCCGTGAGCGTGGGTATCTCCGAATAGCGAGCTCTTCCAGCCGCCGAATGAGTAATAGGCGGTTGGCACTGGAATCGGGACGTTGACGCCAACCATTCCGACATTTACCTCATTTTGGAAGCGGCGGGCAGCGCCACCGTCATTGGTGAAGATCGCCGTGCCATTTCCATATCTATGCGAGTTGATCAATGAAAGACCCTCGTCATACGTCTTTACGCGAAGTACGGAAAGGACTGGACCAAAAATCTCATCGGTATAGATCGACATATTGGGCTTCACATTATCGAAGAGAGTTGGGCCAAGCCAGAATCCATTTGGTGCTCCATCCACCTTCGGATTACGACCATCGACTACGAGCGTCGCACCTTCTTTGACGCCTGCATCGACATAAGAAGCTACCTTGTCACGATGAACTGCGGTTACGAGTGGGCCCATATCAGCGCCCTTAGTTCCATCGCCAGTCTTTAGCGTTGCCATTCGCTCCTTGATCTTCGCAATCAGGGCATCAGCAACGGGCTCAACAGCCACCAATGCAGAAATTGCCATACAGCGCTCACCTGCGGAGCCAAAGCCGGCATTGACTGCGGAATCTGCCACGAGATCGAGGTCGGCATCCGGAAGAACCAACATATGGTTCTTGGCACCACCAAGTGCCTGAATTCGCTTGCCCGCCTTTGTTCCATTCTCATAGATGTACTTCGCGATAGGCGTTGAACCTACGAAAGAGACTGATGCAACATCTGGATGTTCCAAGATTCGATCTACAGCGACCTTGTCGCCATGAACTACATTGAAGACTCCATCTGGAAGTCCCGCTTCCTTCCAATACTTCGCCATCAAGTTTGCGGCGCTGGGATCCTTTTCACTTGGCTTCAAGATAACGGCATTACCTGCACCAATCGCTATCGGGAAGAACCACATCGGAACCATCGCAGGAAAATTGAAAGGTGAGATGATCGCGGCAACACCGAGCGGTTGGCGAATCGAGTAGACATCTACGCCAGTAGAGACTCCCTCGCTATAGGAGCCCTTTAGTAAGTGTGGGATTCCACAGGCGAATTCGACCACTTCCAGACCGCGCGTAACTTCACCTAGCGCATCCGACAAGACCTTTCCATGCTCCAAGGTGATTGCTCGCGCTAATTCTTCCTTCCGAGCATTTGCAATCTCACGGAACGCAAAGAGGATTTGAGAGCGCTTTGCTAGTGAGGTGTTGCGCCAGCCAACCGCCGCAGCCTTTGCAGCGCTAACAGCCTCGTCCACAACCGCTGTGGTTGCGAAGTCGACTTTTCCAGTCAACTCGCCAGTGGCCGGATTGAATACATCGCCTTGGGTATCTGACTTACCAGACCAAGTCGCGCCATTGATGAAGTGGGTGATGTGATTCGTAGTCATTAGTCCTTACCTTCGTAGTGGTTGGCGATGGTGGCGAATGCTTCATCCATGATGGCAAGACCTTCAAGGAATTCACTCTCTGAGATGTTGCATGGTGGAACTACATGCATTCGATTGAAATTGCTAAATGGCATCAAACCGCGCTTCTTGCATTCAGCAACGAGCTCGGTCATAGCCTTACTTGTCCCGCCATATGGAGCCAATGGCTCTCGGGTTGTGCGATCCTTTACTAGATCAAGGGCCCAGAAGACTCCTTGACCACGAACCTCACCGATCACCTTATGTTTCTTCTGGAGTTCGCGGAGCGCTGGCCCGATAACTCGCTCACCAATCTGCGCTGCGTGCTCGACGATTCGTTCTTCCTTCATGACATCGATGGTTGCGACCGCAGCCGCACAAGCCAGCGGGTGGCCGGAGTAGGTGAGTCCTCCTGGGAATACTCGATCATCGAATGATCTTGAGATCGGCTCGGAGATAACAACGCCACCTAGCGGCACGTAACCTGAGTTAACCCCCTTTGCGAAGACGATCAAGTCTGGATTTGCCTCCGAGTGTTGGTAGGCGAACCACTTACCTGTTCGACCAAAGCCGGACATAACCTCATCAGCAATCCAAACGATTCCGTACTTATCACAGAGCGCTCGAACTCCTTCTAGATAGCCCTTGGGCGGCATTAGCACGCCGGCAGTTCCTACTACTGACTCGATCAGAATCGCAGCGATGGTCTTCGGGCCTTCGAAGATTATGGTGTTCTCTAAGTGTTCGAGCGCGCGCTGGCACTCCTCTTCCTCGGAATTGGACCAGAAAGCGCTTCGGTACTGGTACGGCCCAAAGAAGTGGATGTGCCCATAAGCAAACTCATTGGGCCATCGACGGGGATCTCCGGTTGCAGAGATCGCAGCGCTGGTATTTCCGTGATACGAACGGTAGAAAGAGAGGACTTTGTGGCGACCCGTGAATAGTCGTGCCATGCGAATCGCGTTCTCATTTCCATCAGCGCCACCGTTTGTGAAGAAGACCTTTGCAAAATTGCCACCGGCCAACTCCACAATCCGCTTGGCTGCTTCGCTTCGAACGTCATTCGCTACTTGAGGAGCAACAGTTGCAAGGACATCGGCCTGCTCTTTAATGGCTGCAATTACCTTTGGATGTTGAAAACCGATATTCGTAAAGACGAGTTGGCAGGAGAAATCCAAGAACTTATTCCCATCGAAATCCCAGAAGTATGACCCCGAACCGCCTGCGACTGGAAGCGGTGAGATTTGTGACTGCGCCGACCACGAATGGAACACATATTTGCGATCTAATTCGAAGACTTCTTTGCCTCGCGCAGGATTGGGCTGAAACTCAGTCATGCGCCGTATCTAATCACTACTCGGAAAGCCCTTCAAACATGGGCTAAGGCATCTAGGAGTTCCACGGCAGTCACAGCCGTGAATTCTTGCGCAGCATATCGGCCGGCGCGGGAATGTAATTGAACTGCGTCACATACTAAGGTGAATGGATCGATTCCTGCCTTAGTCGCGACCACCATCGAGCCGATCAATCCCGCTAGAACATCTCCCGAACCAGCGGTCGCCAATTCTGGCCCTCCCATTTCATCGATATGTGACCGACCATCTGGCCCACAAATAATTGTGCGATTTCCCTTTAGAACGATGATTGCGCCAAATTTCTTCGAAAGATCAGCAGCAATCTCCAACCGCTTGGAATCCTTCAAGTGTGTTTCGATTTCGACACCGAGATATCGGAGCTCACCTTCATGTGGCGTGACAATCGGTAGTGAGATTCCTCTTCTGATTGAGGGCTTTCGTAGGATGGCGATTGCAGAACCATCGAGTACTACTGGAATCGACTTTGGAATCGAATGTAGTGGCGGTGAGCCAGGACCGATTACAAAGGCATCGCACTGCTCTTTAGCGAGCGAACGGATTGGCACTACGTCCGGGAATTGAGCAACCACTAAGTCCCGTAATTTCACATTCCCACTCAGATATTTCACATATCCGGCATTTCCACGTCGTGCTCCACCTACCGCCAAGATCGCCGCACCGGGATATTTCGTGGAGCCAGCAGCGACCGCAACAATTCCTCGTGAGTATTTATTGTCGCTGGCTGAAATTCGCCGCCGCACCTTTGCTAACCAACAATCTCAGATTCCAGGGAAGCAACACTACTGTGGGTGCAATCTAGATTCTTTGGTTCACTTAAGCAGCGCGGGCAAAGCAAGTAAAGTTGGTGGCAACTCTGATCGGCACAATTCGAGAAACTATTCGTCGCTGACCCACAGACATCGCACTCACCGATGACCTTTGTTGCTTCAGAGAAATTTACCGTCATCCGTCCATCAAAGGTATAAAGCGATCCTTGCCAAAGTCCAGAGTCGCCGAAAGTCTCGCCATAGCGAACGATTCCACCGGCTATCTGATAGACCTCTTTGAACCCTCGTTTTTTCATAACCGCAGAGAGAATTTCACATCGAATTCCACCAGTGCAATAAGTAACAATTGGTCGATCTTTCAAGTTGTCGAATTTCCCGCTATCCAACTCGGCGATGAAATCCTTGGTGGTCTTGGTGTTTGGGACCACTGCATCTCGGAATCGTCCCACTTTCGCCTCATATGCATTTCTACCATCGAAGAAGATCACGTCGTCACCGCGCTTCTCCACAAGATCATGTACCTCTTCCGGAGCTAAATGCTTTCCTCCGCCGATAACGCCATTCTCATCGACCTGGATCTCATCGCCTACGCCGAAAGTAACCAATTCTTTTCGGACTTTGACGCTAAGTCTTGGAAAATCATCTCCAGTTCCATCTGACCATTTGAAATCAATCTTCTTGAAACCGGGATACTGTTTGGTCTGTTTTACATATTTCTTGAGAGCGGACATCTCGCCACCCAAAGTTCCATTGATGCCATGTTTTGAAATCAGGATTCTGCCTTTGAGATTTAGAGATTCACAGAGAGTTGTCTGCCATAGACGGACCGCATCCGGGTCGGCAACCGGAGCAAAGCCGTAATAGAGGATTATCTTCGGCAAATCCATCCCGCCATTCTAATCAAGGACGCAAGGAGAAGTTGCGAGTCGGTCGCGGGGGAGATGTGAGCGAGCTGTGCGCCGGCGATTCCTCAGGCTTCCATAATGACGGGGTGAATAATGGATACATGGAAGATCGTGGGATCAGACGTTCGAATCAAGTTCTGATCTGGATTGCCGGCTTATCCGTAGTGCTTCTGGTGCTTGCCGCCTACATAACCAGCAACCGCGCTCCCAATCAATTAGATGCAAGCACTCCTGAGGGGATAGTTCAGTCATATTTGACGGCCATAATCGAGGGAAGACATGATGAAGCGGCTCGCTATTTCACGAAAGAAAGTGAATGTGATGCTAGCGATATCGATCGAGCATACATCTCAGATACTTTAAGGGTTAACCTAGTTAGTAGTGAGATAAAGGGATCTTCGGCCTACGTGAAGATTGATGCGGACACCAGTTCCGGTGGATTATTTGAGGACGGCTATATCGAATCTCATACCTATAGATTGAACCAGGAAGGTTCGAATTGGCGAATCGCTGGAATCCCTTGGCCGCTCTGGGATTGCGGGGTAGTTGATAAATGATCGCTGGAATCTTCATCCAAGTCCTCTTTTTAGCTCTCATCATCTTTGGCATCTATCGAATCTTTTCACGCGGCGGCAAGCGTGGCCCTGGAGAATTCTCGATTCGACGACTTTTCCAATATTCGCTTCTATACCTCTCTGTTGTTGTCGTCGGTTTAGGAGCGAGTGGCTTACTGGCAAGAGTCTTTACCAGTGGCGAGATAATCGCTGAGAACCGGACTGATTTAGCACGAAATCTCTCCTTCTTGATTGTCGGAATCCCACTACTTTTCTTCTTCGCCCGTTGGAGCTCGCGGATACAACAACGAGATGTAACTGAACAAAAGTCAATCAGCTGGAATTCCTATCTAACAATCACAACTACTACTTCACTTATTTCGGCGTTAGTTGGGTTCCATGATCTGCTCTCTTGGTTGATTGGAAATGACAACTTCCGCGGCGCAGCTCTCGCCCAAGCAATCGTTTGGACGTTGATCTGGTTAGTACATTGGCAAATCTCCAAGCGCGATGGTGAATCCGATGCTATGAATGCGAATCTTCTGCTCGGCTCAGGGGTCGGCCTAGTACTTCTGGCCGTTGGATTCGGTGGCCTAATAGGCAATTCCCTTGAGTTGCTCATGGATTACAAGGATGAATTGACCGTGATTGAACGGACTAATCCAATTGTCAATAGCGGCATCAATGTTCTATTGGGTTTGCCGGTTTGGTATCTCTACTGGATTCGTAACGCAATTAGCGTCGCCCGGGAACTCCTTTGGAATATCTATGTCTTGTTGGCAGGAATCGCTGCAAGCTTCATAACTATGGTGGTCTCGGCAAGCATCGTCATCTATGACTTATTGGTCTGGTTCCTTGGCGATAGCAATAACGCTTCTTTTGCTCGTCACTTCTACGATACGACCACCGCGATTGGTAGTGCGCTTATCTCACTTGGCGTTTGGAGCTACCACCGCTTAATACTCGCATCACATGAGTCTGCAGAACGAAGCAAGCACAGCGAGCTAAGAAGAGTTTACGAGTACTTGATATCTGGAATAAGTCTGATTGCAGCATCGCTTGGCATTCTGATGATCATCGTGGCCGCCATCGAGAGTGTAACTCCGGGAGATATCGCAACAGGAGAAGCTGGCTCTAACGCGTTGTTACTTGCGATAACACTCTTAATTGTTGGAGCACCAATCTGGTGGTTCCACTGGAATCGAATTGAAACTCGTTCCGCCCTCGATCAACACGAAAAAAGTTCGCCAACGCGGCGAATCTTTATCCTGATGCTATTTGGCGTATCTGGAGTCGCTGCCATCGTCTCGATTATTACTGCCGTCTTCTTATTATTCGATGACTTGCTAAATGGTGAGCTAGCGATGGAGACCCTGAGAAGCGCTAGATACGCAATTGGAATCCTTGTAACCAATGCCGCCATCGCTGGATATCACTGGAGTATTTACCGATTAGAGAAGGACCTGCCGATGCAACGCATCGGGCGAGCCCGGAAAATCATCCTGGTAGGCCCGGCAGATTCACTCTTGCTACCAAGCCTTCGACCAGAATTTAAAGGAGAAATCGACTTGCTGGTTGCAAAAGATGGGAGTGGGAGCTGGAATGTCAAAGAGCTTCTGGACCTAATCCAGAGCAATGATGCTCAAGAGTTATTGATAATAAATGAGAAACGTGGTCTCAAAGCCATCGAGATCGAAGACTAGGAACTTTTCTTTCGTATTGATATCTGGATCATCTTGACCAGCAATTTCTCATCAACTTCCCAATCGTTCGGGATTCGGATTGTCTTCTTATTTACTTGATAATCAGTTAGAACTTGCCGCAACTCCTTCAGGACCTCGGCGCGCCAAGGAGCAATTAGCAGATGGTTCTTGGCTGCGGAGGCTCCAAAGATGTACTCGTCACCGTTCTTCAACATGGGTTGATTCCACGCGATAACTAGTTCCAACTTGGGATATTTTGATCTAATCACCCGAAAGATCTTTCGGATGGTCTTAGCCTGTGCCTTATCTAGCCCCTCGAGATATTGGGCAAAAGTTGTAAAGCGCCGCGAACTTTCAGATCCCCTTGAGAACATGATCAAGGCATTTGCGTGGGCGCGGGAAAAGCCAAAGGTCTCCTGGAGATATCGCATCTGTACTGGATATGGCTTATTCGCAACTTGCTTCATCTTGGCGAACCAGTAAGACATCGGTTCGCCGTATCTTCGCTCGATTGCTGGAAAATGAGATTCCCGGAGAGATCGGTCTTTTGCCATTATTTCTAGAACTTTCTTCGAATCAGGCAGGCGAGGTAATTTAAACCGAATGCGAAGCCGACGGCAGCGTATCCGCCAGAAAACCAATTGATCTCAGCAGGAATCAACAAAGTCAGTACGCCAAGCCCAGTTGCTGCGATGCACATAATCACGCCGACTTGGCGAACCCGATAGATCTCGGGATTCTCGGAATTCACCCACATATTCCCAGCAAGGGCGATTAGCGTGATCCCAATCATTCGCATCGACCATTCCGATTCGGGCGAACCCGTGATTGCAAGGAGACTCAAGAATGTCCCAGGAGCAATCATCAACAGAATCGCGCTAAGTCCGAAGACAGTTGCACCCAAGCGAAGCGTCCTTCTAATGCCAAACACAGTAAGAGGGTACTACTTACTTGTTAGTAAGCCCGGAAGTCTTGTACCTTTGTCGCATGTATGACGACGAAGATTGGAAAGAAGATTTACGCGAGAAGAAGCGCGTGTCCGATGCAGACAAAGAGAAGAATAAGAAATCCTGGCGTCGTCTCTCTTTTGTAGTTCTTGCAGTCATAGCCCTACTCGGAATATTCAAGGGATGAAAATGGAAGATCTCATGCAGTATTCGCTCGAGCTACAACTTGTCATAGCGCTCAAGGTACTTATCGCTGGAGCGCTAAGTGCGTTGATCGGCTGGGAGCGAGATCGCGCTGGGAAAGCGGCTGGTACTCGAACTATGGCGTTAGTTGGAACTTCCGCTGCCATTATCGTTGCGATTGGTGATGTCTTGAATTCGGGTCCATTGCTTGGTGATCCGACGCGTGCGCTACATGCTGTTGTGACGGGAATCGGCTTCCTGGGAGCTGGCTTGATATTCACGGTGGAGAGATCAAAGGAGATCCAGGGAGTTACGACTGCTGCCACGGTCTTTAGCACAGCATGTATGGGAGTTGCAATTGGCCTCGGCTTCATCGTCACCGGGATTATCTTCGCGCTCGTAACAGTTGCGGTGCTTCGATCCACTCATATCATCGAAAAGGCACATCTGGTCCGGGGCCCCGGAAAAGATTGAAAAACACTCGAAAAATTCGAGTAGATGAGCCTGTGAATTATTGCGAAACTTTATTTTTCCGTGCTTGACCCCTATCGGAGCCCCACCTAGACTCGCGAACGTGACCGACAGCGAAGCTGTCATTCACCACTATCTGTAGGAGGATTAAGTGAAGAAATCACGCATTTCAAAGTGGCTCTCAGTAGCCGCTGCCGCAGGCTTGATCGTAGGTGGAACAGTTCAGCCAGCACCGGCTGCCGTTTCAACGATTCGCCTTTACATCGCGGCTGATACAAACGTAAAAGATCTTTGGGAGAAGACCCTCATCCCAGAGTTCAATAAGGCTTACCCTGATTACGCTATCGAAGTCATCTATGACCGAAATGGCGCAAATGAAACGCAGACACTTGCAAAAGTCGTCGCATCTAAGGTGACCCGTAAGGATCCAGGTCTAGATCTAATTGATGGTGGTATGACTACCACGCTTGGTGCAGCTGGCCTTCTCTGGAAGCCAACTACTGGTCTATTGCCTAATTTGAAGAATGTTCCAACAGTTCTGATCAAGAATGGCAAAAATGGAATTCCATACCGTGCTTCTACCGTGCTTTTAGCCTATAACTCCAAGAACGTGAAAAATCCGCCAAAGACTCTTAACGAGCTCTTGACGTGGATCAAGGCTAATCCAGGTAAGTTCACTTACAACGCTCCATCTGGTGGTGGTTCAGGCTCGGCATTCGTTCAGACTGTTTTGGATAGCTTCTTGACTACGAAGGAAATCCAGACGCTGCAAACTGTTGCGAATAAGTCTCTTCAAGCTAAGTGGGCGAAGGGCTGGGAAACTCTCCGTGGACTCAACAAGTTCACATACGGTCAGAACGGCACCTACCCGATCAACAACGCAGCAACTTTGGATCTACTTTCAAAGGGGCTAGTTGACATGGGTCCGGTTTGGTCCGATCAGATTGCATCAGCAATCAAGGCGGGCACCATGCCAAAGGATGTAAAGACGACAACAATCTCCAATCCATCCTTTACCGGCGGACCAGCATTCCTTGGAATCCCTTCCAACTCGCCAAATCGAAATGGCGCACGTCTGCTCGTGAACTGGGTTCTTTCCAAGACTGCTCAGGATCTAATCGTTTCTGGCTCCATGAACGGTCTACCAGTAATTCCACAGGAACTTCTTTCAACGGAAGTAGCTGCATCAATCGCTGATTTGGATATCACGACGATGCGTCCTGGATACCTAACCGCTAACTCAAATGACATGAAGGCTGGTTGGGCCGCAGAAGTTCCAGGTAAGTAGTCTGGAGCGAAATTAACTTAGATGAGTCAAATCATCGCAAGT
>JBEGNC010000080.1:0-17595 GCA_041182705.1 Actinomycetota bacterium
GATAATTTCTGATCAATCAACTTAGAGTCGGGTACCGGGAAATCAGTTAGATGAACAGAAATTTGGCTTGTTGGATTAACCGGTCGGATGAGTACTTGCCAGACATGTTCTGTGATGAATGGAACCATCGGAGCCATCAAACGAGTCAATGTCTCTAGAGATTCATGGAGCGTGGCAAGCGCAGCAGCGTCGCCATCCCAGAATCTGCGCCGGGAACGGCGTACATACCAATTAGATAGATCCTCGACGAATGTCGCTATCGCGCTACCGGCACGCTGCGAGTCGAAGTTCGCATAGGAATCGTCGACGGTCGCAATTAGTTGTTGGAGTTCGCTGATTATCCAGCGATCCATCATCGGTCGCTCTGCAACGGGAGGTTCGCCGCCCGGTTGGTAATCCGATGCGGATGCGTAAAGCGCAAGAAATGAGACGGTATTCCAGTAAGTTAATAATGTCTTCCGGACGACTTCAGCGATTATTTCGTGTCCTACCCGGCGCGCACTCCAGGGTGAGCCGGATGCCAGCATGTACCAGCGAACCGCATCAGCTCCATGTCGATCCATCAGCGGCATCGGCTCTAAGACATTTCCTAGGTGCTTACTCATCTTTCGACCATCTTTATCGAGGATATGGCCGAGACAAAGTACTGTCTTGTATGAGGATTCATCGAAGACTAGCGTCCCGATTGCCATCAAGGTGTAGAACCAGCCACGAGTCTGATCGATAGCTTCGCAGATGAAATCCGCGGGATAGGACTCCTTCAGTCGATCTACCGAACCTGGTTTGTGAGGGTAGCCCCACTGGGCAAATGGCATGGAGCCTGAGTCATACCAACAATCGATAACTTCTGGGGTGCGCGCCATCTCGCTGCCACACTCGCAACTAAATCGAACATCATCGACATACGGCCGATGCAATTCCAGCTCTGAGAGATCGCGACCAGATCGCTTGGATAATTCAGCGCGAGAGGGAATCGCTACCTGATGACCGTTCTCGCAACGCCAAATTGGCAGCGGCGTTCCCCAGTATCGATTCCGAGATAACGCCCAATCGACATTGTTCTCCAGCCAATCGCCATAACGCCCTGTCTTGATCGTCTCTGGATGCCAATCGGTCTTCTCATTCTCCCTAATCAATTCATCTTTGATTTTCGTAGTCCGGATGTACCAAGAGGGTTGCGCGTAATAGATCAATGGCGTGTGGCACCGCCAGCAGTGTGGATATGAGTGCTCGTAGGGTTGATGTCGGAAGAGGAGGCCACGCTCCTTCAGATTACGCACCAGCGCCTTGTCAGCGTCTTTGAAGAATTCGCCTCCAACTAATCCGATCTCACTTAAGAAATGCCCGTTCGCCGCAACTGGGTTGACGACTGGCAAGTCATATTTCTTACAGGTTGCTAAATCATCCGCGCCGAAAGCGGGAGCCTGATGGACTAGGCCAGTTCCATCTTCGGTAGTTACATAATCGGCTAGAACCACGTAATGGGCATCTGGGATTTCGACTAGTTCAAATGGCCTGCTGTAGGTAATCCGTTCCAGCTCGCGACCGGAGAATCTTGCAATTTCCTTGAAGTCTGGACTCACTTTCCCCGCTAATGGCTCTGCAATTACAAGTAATTCGCTCTCACTCTTCTCATCTCCGGCTGTTTGGATCAATAGATACGTCACTTCTGGGTTGGCTGCTACAGCGGTATTCGAAACGAGCGTCCAAGGCGTAGTCGTCCATACCAACAAGCTCGCATTCTTAGCCGCAAACTCACCTGATGTGATTGGGAAGCGAACGAAGACCGAGGGATCGGTAACGGTCTCATAGCCTTGTGCTAATTCATGATCTGAAAGGCCGGTCCCGCAGCGCGGACAATACGGGGCTACCCGGTGATCTTGTACTAATAGCCCTTTGTTGAATATTTCTGCGAGAGACCACCAGACACTCTCGATATATTCATCTGACATCGTCCAATAGGCCTCATCGAAATCAACCCAGAATCCCATGCGCTCGGTCATCGCAGTAAAAGCTCCGACATGGCGCTGCACTGATTCCCGACACTTCTCATTGAATGCTGCTATTCCATACTTTTCAATATCGCCTTTACCAGAGAAGCCCAATTCCTTTTCAACGGCAATCTCCACCGGTAGGCCATGGCAATCCCAGCCAGCCTTGCGGATTACATGCTTCCCTTTCATGGTGTGATACCGGGGGAATACATCCTTGAATACGCGCGCTTCGATGTGGTGCGTACCTGGCATTCCATTTGCAGTTGGTGGACCTTCGTAAAAAGTCCAGGATTCACCACCGGAGCGCTGTCTTACGCTTTCGTGAAATACATCTTGGGTCTGCCAGAAGGAGAGGATCTCTTTTTCGACTTTGGGGAGATCGATCTGGGGCGCAAGAGGCCGGAATGGTGAGCGCTCGCTCATATGTATCCCTCCTTCAAATTAATGGAGGGGCGATCTAAGACCGCGGTACCACCCGCCTTGTCGACCTAAGTCGACCACTTCCTTGACCTTGCCGTTGGTTCTACGTGAGCATTTTGCTCATTCTTCCAACTCGCTAGCAGGTGATGGCCTGATTATCGCGAATCTTTTTGCAAGAAGGCAGAGTCTAAACCATCCACCACCGCGGCGAGTGGCAATTGCCACCGCTAACCCCTAGCCTTCGGCGCTGTGCCAATAAAAAAGAAGTTAGCGAAGGCCCTCGGGAAGATAAAGGCGCCCACTAAGGCGAAGGCAAAGAAGAGCCCAGCCGCAAAGGCCCCGGCTAAGAAGAGTCCGGTTAAGAAGGCTCCGGCAAAAGCCGCCCCGCCGAAGAAGAATGTGCCAGCAAAGAAGGCGGCAAGTAAGAAGAGCGCCGCTAAGTCGCCGGTAAAGAAGGCTCCGGTAAAGAAGGCGCAACCAAAGAAACCAGAGGCTTCCATCATCAAAGGAGCGCATAAGACTGCTCTCACTAGTAGCACTGCAAAGGGTGCGACGACCATCTCGGTATACAAGCCAGAGATAGAAGCAAGCGATATCGTGGTCGTTGAAGAGAAACGATTGTTATTGCCGCCACCGGTTCGCAAGCCAAAGCCGGGGAAGAAAGTCCAGACGCTAAAGCCGATCAAAGCGGCGCCGGCTCCGCTGATAGTCCAAGAGGGAGCCGAGAGTTGGTCAGCTGCTGAATTGAAATCGATTCGCGCAGAACTTGCTAAAGATTTGGTCAGATTGAAGAAAGAGTTGGCTGATGTTGAAAGTGAGATGGATGCGCTGATTGAAGCATCCGGTGTTGGGGCTGGCGATGATCAGGCCGATGCTGGCGCGAAAACTTTCGAGCGCGAACATGAGATGTCACTGGTCTACAACGCGCGCGACATGGTCCTGCAGACCGAGCGTGCGCTAGAGAGAATAGATATGAAGACCTACGGACGCTGTGAAGATTGCGGAAACCCAATCGGCAAGGCTCGGCTTCAGGTTTTCCCACGCGCAACGCTCTGCATGATATGCAAACAGAAGGAAGAGCGCCGCTAAAGTCGTCACGTGCCCAGCGCGCGCGACGACTATTCATCGCAATTTCAACCTCTATCTTCGCTATCGATCTGGCAACGAAGAATTGGGCGGAGAGTTATCTGCAATTTCGAGATCCAGTCGAAATCATCGGTGAATTTCTAAGGTTGACTTATGCCACTAATCCTGGAGCGGCATTCAGTTTTCTGACGGAGGCGACGCTTCTGCTCTCTTCGCTAAAGTTAGCCGTCCTTGGTTTCATCATCTATTTCATTCGAACCGTTACTAACCCGCTCTGGGGAGCGAGCCTGGCGCTGCTTTTCGGCGGGGTACTTGGGAACCTCTATGACCGAGCGTTCCGACCTCCAGGGGTATGGCGGGGCGAAGTAGTCGATTGGATCCAGCTACCAAACTGGCCAACTTTCAATGTCGCCGACTCCGCGATTGTTTGTGCGGGAATAGCGATGACCATATTGGCAATGCGAGATATCCAACCGAAAGAACCAAATGACAGAGCGTGAGCGACGACTGCTTCTTATCGAGCCGGAGTTCGAAGGTGAGCGAGTCGATGTAGCGCTCGCCAAACTTTTGGAGCTCTCCCGAAGTGTCGTAGCTGATTTACTTAATGCCGGCGAGGTGAAGCAGGGCAAGAAACCACTTGCCAAATCGGATCGAGTTAGAACTGGCGACCGAATCCAAGTTCTTATGCCAGCCCCATATGATCCACTGGATATAACTAATGTTCCAATCGCGGATCTAGAGATCATGTATGACGACGACGATGTCGTGGTTGTAAACAAGCCAGTTGGAGTGGCTGCACATCCGAGCCCCGGTTGGCAAGGAGCAACCGTTCTAGGTGGACTTCTGGCCAAAGGCTTCCGGATTTCCACATCTGGCGCTGAAGAGCGACAAGGAATCGTCCAGCGACTGGATGTTGGTACATCGGGCTTGATGCTCGTTGCAAAGAACGAGGACTCATACAACGCTATGAAGAATCAGTTTCGTGCTCGAACGGTCTCTAAGGTTTATCACGCACTTGTTCAAGGCCATATGGATCCAAGTGAAGGAACTATCGATGCTCCAATCGGGCGCCATCCTCGAGAAGATTATCGATTTGCAGTCGTCGCAGATGGAAAGCCGAGTATCACCCACTACAAGGTGATGGAGTTCTATCCGGGCGCGTCGTTATTGCGTGTCGAATTGGAGACCGGTCGCACCCATCAGATTCGCGTACATTTCAATGCGCTGCGCCACCCATTAGTTGGCGATTTGGCATATGGCGGCGATCCGGTCATGGCAGCGCGATTGGAATTGAAACGTCCCTGGCTCCATGCGATGGAGCTCTCCTTTGATCAACCCACCAGCCTGAAGCGAATTACCCTGAGTGCGCCATATCCGGAAGACTTAAAACGCGCCCTAGAGCTAGCTGCTATCTCAGCGTAGCGGGGGAGTAATCTCGCCGACCGTGACCCAAGGCTTCGTTCATCTCCACGTCCATACCGAGTACTCGATGCTCGATGGCGCGGCTCGAATCGATGAATTAGCAAAAGAGGTAAGCCAACAGGGCAGCCCGGCAATCGCCATGACCGATCATGGGAATGTCTTCGGCGCATTCGACTTCTACAAAGCTATGAAATCAAATGGCGTTAAGCCAATCATCGGTATCGAAGCCTATGTGGCCCCGGAATCTCGTTTTGATAAGCGAAAGGTCAAGTGGGCTGAAGGCGGCGAAGATGACGTTTCCGGCGGCGGTGCATATACCCACATGACGATACTTGCGGAGAACAACGAAGGATTATCGAATCTATTCAAACTTTCTTCGCTGGCATCTCTGGAAGGCTTCTATTACAAGCCGCGCATCGATCGGGAATTACTTGGACGATACTCAGCTGGCTTGATCGCTACATCGGGCTGCCCCGGCGGGGAGATTCAGACCAGAATTCGAATGGGAGCTTATGAGGAGGCGCGCGCTGCGGCAGCCGCGTATCGAGAGATTTTTGGAGCAGATAACTTTTTCATTGAGATTATGGATCATGGAATTGAGATAGAGCGGCGCGTAAAGGACGATCTACTGCGATTGGCAAAGGAACTTGGCTTACCTCTCCTTGCAACCAACGATCTTCACTATACCTATAAGAAGGACGCCAGACATCATGAGGGCCTACTGGCAGTTCAATCAGGTTCAACGATTGCCGATCCAAAGCGATTCCACTTCGATAACGATGAGTTCTACTTGAAAGATGCGGCAACTATGCGTCATATCTTCAAGGACTTGGAGATTGCCTGCGACAACACCCTCTTAGTAGCGGAGCGGTGCAATGTGAGCCTTCGCGAGAACGAGGACTTGTTGCCGAAGTTCCCGGTTCCTGCGGGTGAGACTGAGAATTCCTGGTTAGTAAAGGAAGCTGAACGCGGTTTGCGAACCAAGATGGTTGAAATACCGGACGAGTATCAGCATCGACTTGAATACGAATTATCCGTAATGACGAAGATGGGATTCGCTGGCTACTTCCTAGTTGTCTCCGATCTAGTTGCACATGCCCGGTCGGTTGGAATTCGAGTCGGACCAGGAAGAGGCTCAGCAGCGGGTTCGTTGGTTTCATACGCTCTCGGCATCACTTCACTTGATCCAATCAAGCACGGCTTACTCTTCGAGCGATTCTTGAACCCGGATCGAATCTCTAAGCCCGATATTGACTTAGATTTCGACGAAAGACGCCGCTCCGAGATGATCCGATATGCCGTCGATAAATATGGCGAGGATCGCGTCGCCCAGATCATCACTTACGGAACAATTAAATCAAAACAATCGATCAAGGACGCAACGCGTATCTTGGGTTATCCATATGCGATAGGTGAGCGGTTAACTAAAGCGCTACCGCCATCAATCATGGGTAAGGACATCTCACTGGCCGGCGTCTTCGATAGGGAAAACGAGCGCTATCAGGAAGCGCAGGAATTCCGGAACATCTACGAAGCCGACCCAGATGCAAAATCCATCGTAGAGATGGCGCGCGGCCTGGAGGGACTTAAGCGTCAATGGGGAGTTCATGCTGCTGGTGTGATTCTTAGTAGAGATCCATTGCTAGACGTGATTCCAATCCATCGCCGCGACGCGGATGGCGCAATCATCACGCAATTCGATATGGATGCGTGTGAAGCTATTGGTCTTCTAAAAATGGACTTTCTTGGACTTCGCAATTTGTCGGTACTTGATGATTGCTTGGCCAATATCGAGAAGAACCAAGGTCAGAAAGTGGTGCTTGAAGATCTACCTCTGGCTGACGAGAAGACTTTCGCATTGTTAGCTAGAGGAGAGACGCTCGGCGTATTCCAATTGGATAGTGCACCAATCCGCGCCTTGCTCCGCCTAATGAATCCTGATTCTTTCGAGGATATCTCGGCGGTGATCGCCCTCTATCGGCCGGGCCCGATGGGAGTCAATGCGCACAATGATTATGCGGATCGAAAGAATAAGCGGAAGAAAATCGAGCCGATTCACCCAGAACTCTCTGAACCACTAAAGGAGATTCTCGGTGACACCTATGGGTTGATTGTCTACCAAGAACAGGTAATGGCGATTGCGCAGAAAGTCGCTGGATTCTCCTTGGCGCGCGCAGATCTTCTTCGAAAAGCGATGGGAAAGAAGAACAAGGAGATTCTCGATAAGGAATACGTCCACTTCGAGGCCGGCATGCGCGAAAACGGCTACTCCGGCTCGGCGATCGAAGAGCTCTGGAAGACGTTGATCCCCTTCTCGGATTACGCATTCAATCGCGCGCATAGCGCTGCTTATGGTGTCATCTCATTCTGGACCGCGTATTTGAAGGCGAATTTCCCGACCGAATATATGGCCGCGCTACTTACCAGCGTTCGAGACGATAAAGATAAATCCGCTCTGTACCTAAATGAATGCCGAAGGATGGGAATCAAAGTACTTCCACCTGATGTGAATGACTCTGATGCCGAATATACGCCGCGGGGTAATGACATTCGCTTCGGTTTAGCCGCCGTCCGGAATGTAGGCGAAAACGTAGTGGCTTCGATAAAGCGTAATCGAATCGAAAAAGGAAGGTACGCCACGTTTGGCGATTTCCTCTCGAAGGTCGACGTCCTGGTCTGCAACAAGAAGACCATCGAATCATTGATCAAAGCTGGCGCCTTTGACTCCCTGAACCACACCCGAAAGGGATTGATGTCCATCTATCTAGAGGCAATCGATGCGGTTTCTGAAACCAAGCGCGCTGAATCGATCGGCCAATTCGATCTCTTCGGCGGTGCTTCAGTTTCAGTCTCTAGCGTGGCAGGTGTCGAATTGGAAATCCCAACCGATGAATGGGAGAAGTCCTTATTGCTCACCTATGAGCGAGAGATGCTCGGCCTATATGTATCCGATCATCCACTCCTTGGCGTCGAGCATGTGCTTCGTGGCGCACGTGATCTATCTATAAGTGCACTTTACGAAGAGTCCACCCAGAATGAATCGATTGTCACGATTGCCGGAATGATCAACAATGTCCAGCGCAAGGTAAGCCGGCAGGGATCTACTTGGGCAATCGTCAATGTGGAAGATCTAGAAGGTGCCGTCGATGTCCTCTTTTTCTCAAACCTATATCAACAGCACGCACTGAATCTCATCGAAGATCGCATCGTGGTGATTCGAGGTCGAATCGATAAGAGAGAAGACACCCCAAGAGTCACGGCGCTGGATCTTTCGATTCCAGATGTGAATCAGGTTCCAATCGGTCCTTACATCATCCGGGTTACTGCCGAGCGATGTACGCCACCAGTTGTCGATCGGATGAAAGAGATACTCCGATCCCATCCCGGCACTCGTGAAGTTCACCTACGTGTGGAGGGCGGGGAAAAGGCCACAACCTTCCGGCTTGACGAAGGGCTCCGCATCACCGCATCACCAAGCTTGAGCGCAGATTTGAAGTCGATTCTCGGTCCGGATTGCCTCGTCTGATAATTCGGCGTCAAGTTTTTATCAACTTACCTACAATGTCATAGTGGCTGCGCTAATTAGAAACCTTGATCTCCGCGGCAAGCGCTTGAGCAAGCGTGAGTATTTTGATCTGCTGCCGCGCGCCGAGATGGATATCCCAAATGCGCTACGGAGCGTTGAACCGATAATCGAACAGGTAAAAAACGGAACCGAGCACGATCTCTTGGAACTTGCCGAAAAGTTCGATGGAATAAGGCCCAAGGCGTTGCGCGTACCTAGAGATGTAATTCAATCGGCACTTGCCAATCTAGATCCAGAACTTCGAAAGATAATCGAAGAAGCGATTCGACGAATTCGAATAGTCCATAAAGATCAACGTCGCGGCCTGACAAATACCAAAGTCGTCGATGGCGGGGAAGTCGAAGAGCGTTGGGTTCCAGTCGATCGGGTTGGGCTTTATGTCCCAGGTGGTCGTGCGGTATATCCAAGTTCGGTAATCATGAATGTCGTTCCGGCGCAGATTGCGGAAGTGCCGAGCCTGGCGCTCGCATCACCTGGCAAGGTCGAGAATGATGGTTGGCCGGATCGCACGATCCTGGCTACTTGTGCACTCCTAGGCGTCCACGAGATCTACGCAATGGGTGGCGCGCAAGCGATTGCAGCATTTGCCTTTGGGGTTCGCGATGATTCGGGTAACGAGATTCTGGCGCCAGTCGATCTGGTAACTGGCCCCGGTAATATCTATGTTGCGGCCGCGAAGCGAGCGCTCCGTGGCGTAATTGGAATCGATTCCGAGGCTGGCCCAACCGAAATAGCGATTGTCGCCGATGGAACCGCCATCGCCAGCGATGTTGCAGCTGATCTGATCAGCCAAGCTGAGCATGACACGATTGCGGCTGCCGTGTTGATCACCAATGACGTGCAATTGGCAGAGGCCACCCAGGTTGAAGTAAGCCAGCGAGTCGCGCGGACGAAACATCGAGATCGGATATCGGAAGCTCTGTCCGGAAAACAATCGGCGATTGTGCTTGTGGATGATCTCGCACAAGCTCTAGATGTCGCTAATGCTTACGCTGCAGAACATCTAGAACTTCAAGTTTCAGAGCCGAAATCAGCCAGTCGAATGATCCGAAATGCCGGAGCGGTATTCCTCGGCCGATTCACCCCAGTATCACTGGGGGATTACCTCGCTGGCTCTAATCATGTGCTCCCAACTGGCGGATGCGCCTGTCATTCAAGCGGGCTGTCAGTGCAAACATTCCTTCGCGGACTTCATTTCATCTCTTATGACGAGCGAGCGCTCCGCGAAGTCGCCGATTCAGTAGTGAAATTTGCGAATGCGGAGGATCTCCCCGCGCATGGCGAAGCTATTTCTGCGAGGTTTCAATGAGTAATTGGCCATCCTGGTTACCTATCCGCGATGAGTTGCAGGAACTCTCGCCGTATGGCGCGCCGCAAATCGCGAGCGCCAATCGACTGAACACCAACGAGAATCCATATGCATTGAGCGAATCGCTCCAAGCAGCGATACTCTCCGAATTATCTAATGAGATTCGTTCGCTGAATCGCTATCCGGATCGGGACGCGCTCGAATTGCGCAGCCGCTTAGCAGTTTTGATTTCGGAAGAGACTCGTGAGCCTGTTCTGCTCGAGAATATCTGGGCAGCGAATGGCAGCAATGAGATCATCCAGACAATTGCACTCGCCTTTGCCGGAAATGCGTTGGGTTTCGAACCTTCTTACTCCATGCATCCGCTTATCTGTAAAGGCGTTGGCAAGAGTTGGATCAGCATAAAACGTGATGCAGAATTGAATGTGGATATTGCGGGCGCGGTTGCTGATATCTCAATGCACAAACCCGGATTAGTCTTCCTAACAACGCCAAATAATCCATCCGGTGGCATAACTAAGCTCGCAGATATCGCTCAGATTGCGCAAGCGGCTAGAGATCAAGGCGCCCTTCTCATTGTCGATGAGGCTTACGCAGAATTCGCCGAAGAGCCGAGCGCCGTAACGCTGCTCAAGGAGTTTCCAAATATCTTGATCTCGCGGACTATGAGTAAGGCATTTGCTTTTGCAGGTGCACGTCTCGGATATCTGGTGGCCCATAGCTCGGTGATCGAAGCGCTCCAATTGGTGCGGCTTCCATATCACTTGAGCTCATTGACACAGGCAGCTGCGCGAGCAGCGCTCACGAAGCGTCATGAGTTGGTTAAAGACCTCCGCGATATCAGTGAATCGAGAGATCAACTGGCAAAGGATCTGGGTGAACTTGGCCTGAAGGTATATCAATCGCAAGCCAACTTCCTGCTCTTCTCCGGTTTTTCAGGAAGTGCTGCAGAAATCTGGGAGCGCTTGGTTGCCAAAGGGGTATTGATACGAGATGTCGGAATCCCAGGTCACCTGCGCGTGACCATCGGCACCAGAGGAGAGAATCGAGCTTTCCTAGATGCAATCAGTGAAGTGATTAGGGGATAATCTGCGAATGAGTAGAAATGCGATCGTTGAGCGGAGCACCAAAGAGTCCTCTGTAAAGGTCAGTCTCTCGATTGATGGGACTGGGTCGATTGATGTGAATACCGGGGTGCCATTCTTCGATCACATGATCTCTCAATTGGGTAAGCATGCCGGTTTCGATCTTAAGGTAGAGACTCGAGGCGATGTTGAGGTCGATTCGCATCACACCGTTGAAGATACCTCGCTCGCCTTCGGTCAAGCGTTACGTGAGGCGCTTGGCGATAAGTCCGGGATCCGTAGGTTCGGCGATGCTCTCGTTCCGCTCGATGAGGTACTAGTCCAAGCCGCAGTGGACTTATCGGGTCGCCCATATTTAGTCCATCGCCAGCCAGAGATTGTCCAGTTGATCGGAACCTTTGATACAACTCTGGGGAAACATATTTGGGAATCGATAGTCGCTGAAGCCCGAATCGGACTACACATCCGAGTCCTTGAGGGAAGGAATGCGCATCACGTCCTAGAGGCGCAATTTAAAGCGGTAGCCCGAGCGCTCCGCGATGCAGTCGCAATCGATACTCGAGTCGCTGGGATTCCATCGACAAAGGGCGTTCTTTGATTGCAATCCTTGATTATGGTTCTGGGAATATCCGATCGGCGCAACGAGCATGCGAACGCGTAGGTCTTGATACCCAAGTAACTTCCGATCCCAAAATCGCTAGTGAGGCTCTTGGCTTAGTCGTGCCAGGTGTCGGTGCGTTCAGTAGTTGCGTTGAGCAGCTACGCGCGATCGGCGGCGACGATCTGATTAGAGAGCGAGCGAATTCAGGTAGGCCGGTACTTGGAATCTGCGTAGGAATGCAGATCCTCTTCGAGGAGAGTGAAGAAGGTGGGAAGGATTCTCTACCTGGCCTGGGTCTCATCCCGGGAAAGATCAAAAGATTGCCGGCTTCGATCCTTCCGCAAATTGGCTGGAACCAAGTAAGAGCATCTGCAGGCAGCAAACTATTTCGCGGCTTGGTCGATCAATCTTTCTATTTCGTCCATTCCTATGGATTGATTAAGCCTCCAGCCGAAGCCGAATACGCCACTAGCGATTACCAAGGGGAATTTGTAGCAGCTGTAGAGATTGGCGCGATCTCTGCCGTCCAATTCCATCCAGAGAAAAGTGGGCCTGCCGGCTTGCGGCTATTGGCGAATTGGGCTCAAACGTTATGAAGCCATTAATTCTCTTACCTGCGATCGATGTCCGGGGTGGTCGCGCCGTCCGATTGGTTCAAGGCCAACTCGATGCGGAGACCCAATATGGAGAACCAATAGAGATCGCACATGAGTTCGCTTCGGCCGGCGCCGAATGGATACACCTGGTTGACCTCGATGCTGCATTCGGAACCGGTTCTAATGCTGAGAAGTTAGCAAAAGTGGTCGCTGCAGTAGAAATAAAGGTCGAGCTCTCCGGTGGTATTAGAGATGACGAGTCACTGAAACGAGCGCTAGCAACCGGTTGTGCTCGAATCAACCTGGGAACTGCCGCCTTAGAGAGTCCAGAATGGACTGAAGAGGTCATTGGGAGATACGGCGAGCGCATCGCTGTTGGCTTAGATGTTCGCGGTCGCACTCTTGCGGCGCGCGGTTGGACTCGTGATGGTGGAGATCTCTTTGAGACCTTGGCTCGGCTGGATGCTGCAGGATGTGAACGTTATGTTGTAACCGACGTCAACAAGGATGGAACTCTCCAAGGGCCAAATATCGAACTTCTCCGTTCGGTTTGTGAAGCGACCAATCGCCCGATCATTGCTTCCGGCGGCGTCTCATCACTAGCGGATATTTCGAGTTTGAAGAATCTGACATCTATCGGCGTAGAAGGAGCGATCGTAGGGAAGGCGCTCTATGCGGGAAAGTTCACCTTGGAAGAAGCGCTGGCGGTTAGTTCAAGATGACGCTTTCGATGCGAATAATTCCTTGCCTCGATGTCGCAAATGGCCGAGTTGTTAAAGGGATAAATTTCACAAATTTAAGAGATGCTGGCGATCCGGTGGAAATGGCTGCCATCTATGAACGCGAGGGGGCCGATGAGATTACCTTCTTGGATATTGCAGCTAGCGCAGAAGGTCGCAGCACAACGCTAGAGATTGTCCGGCGCACTGCTGATCAAGTCTTCATCCCACTTACTGTCGGCGGTGGCATCGGATCAGTATCTGATGTAGATCAATTGCTCCGCGCTGGCGCAGATAAAGTCTCGATCAACACCGCAGCAATTGCGAACCCCAATTTGATCTCCGAGATTGCTGGAAGATTCGGTGCTCAAGTCCTGGTCTTGTCGGTTGATGCTCGACGGGGGCGCACTCCTTCCGGTTTCGAATTGACCACCCATGGTGGTCGCACAAGTACCGGGATGGATGCGCTCGATTGGGTAAAGCGTGCCATCGATCTTGGCATCGGCGAGGTACTCTTGAATTCGATGGATATGGATGGCACTCGGGCGGGTTACGACCTGGAGATGATCCGCGCGGTTCGCCAGATATCGAAAGTTCCAGTTATCGCTAGTGGCGGTGCGGGTGATATCGAGGATTTCCCGAGAGCGCTAGCTGCTGGCGCTGATGCGCTCCTTGCTGCCAGCGTCTTTCACTTTGGCATCTATCGAATCGGTGATATCAAGAGAGCGATAGCCCAAGCCGGATATTCGGTGCGTCTCGCCTCTGATCTGGGGCAGAATTAGGTATGCGCGAACTCCTTGAGCGTCTCCAAGAGCCAACTACTTTGGTAGCGGCGATACTTCAAGATGCGGAATCTGGAGTTGTCTTGATGTTGGGTTGGATGAATAGGGCAGCGCTTGATCAGACCCTTACAAGTAAGCGAGCCACATTCTGGAGCAGAAGCCGGAACCAGCTCTGGGAAAAGGGAGAGACTTCCGGGAATCACCAAGAGGTCATTTCGATGGCGTATGACTGTGATGCTGATGCCATTTTGCTAAAGGTCAAGAGCCATGGTCCGACATGCCATACTGGTAAAACCAGTTGCTTCCATAATTCGATTGAACTTGCCTAAATATGAAGCCATTATCGTTAACTGAGTTTCGCGCTTTCGCAAAGAGCCATAACGTAGTTCCGGTTGCAGCGACCTTTCTGGCTGACAACGAGACGCCTCTGACGCTCTATTCGAAGTTGACGGGCCATCGACCGAATACTTTCTTATTGGAGTCCGCTGAGCATGGTGGCGCTTGGTCTCGGTATTCATTTATCGGAGTCTCGAGTGAAGCCACGCTTACCGAACGCGATGGTCGAGCCATCTGGCTCGGTCGGCCACCCGCTGGAGTTCCCCGTGATATCGATCCACTTGAGGCGCTAAAGATCACCAGCGCCCATTTACATGCACCAAGGATTCCTGGTCTACCCCGGTTAACGAGTGGGCTTGTCGGTTATCTCGGCTATGACGCAGTTCGTCGCCTTGAGCGATTGCCCGAACTTGCAAAGGATGAATTGAATCTGCCGGAGATGGCTTTTATGTTGACGACGGATTTGGCAATCTACGATCATCTTCAAGGTTCAGTCACTTTGATAGCAAATGCAATCAACTGGGATGGCTCGGATGAACGAGTTGATGATGCCTACGAGGCGTCGCTTACACGGCTAGAAGATATGAAGCGCTCCCTGATGCAGCCGATGCCAAGCACGATCTCCTACATCGACGCTCGTCCCAAGCCGGAATTTAATCGCCGCACATCGAAAGACGATTACATATCGGCGGTCGGTGAAATCAAGGAAGAGATAAAGAGTGGCGAGGCTTTCCAGGTCGTTCTCTCCCAGCGATTTGAAATCCCATGCCCGGCCGATGCCTTTGATGTCTATCGCGCTCTCCGACTTCATAACCCGAGTCCATATATGTACCTCTTTCGTTTTGCCGAAGATGTATCGGTTGTAGGTTCAAGTCCGGAAGCTCTGGTCAAAGTGACTGATGGCGAAGTGATGGTGCACCCGATCGCTGGAACTCGCCGTAGGTCATCAGACCAGGCGGAGGACATCCGAGTCGGAGAGGAATTACTTGCAGACCCAAAGGAGCGCGCAGAACATTTGATGTTGGTGGATCTCGGTCGCAATGATCTTGGTCGAGTATGCGAGCCAGGTTCGGTCAATGTGATCGAATTTATGGAATTAGAGCGATATTCCCATGTTATGCATATCGTCTCTACTTTGACGGGGGAGTTGCGACGAGAGCTCTTACCTATTGAAGCGCTTTACGCAGTCTTTCCAGCTGGCACGCTTTCTGGAGCGCCCAAGCCACGAGCGATGGAGATCATCGAGGCTAAGGAGCCGACGCGGAGGGGTATTTATGGTGGAGCAATCGGGTACGTTGATTTCACGGGAAATCTTGATACGTGTATCGCAATCCGAACCACGCTAATCAAGGATGGGTGCGCGTACGTACAAGCTGGCGCAGGTATCGTCGCAGATTCGATAGCAGCTAGTGAAGATGAAGAATGCCTAAATAAAGCAGCTGCGGTTCTTGGGGCGATTGCTGCCGCAAATGAGATGCGTCCATTATGACGAATGTGCTTGCAGAGATTATCGAGGGTGTTCGTGCCGACGAAGCGGCTCGAAGGTTGACCGATTCGGAGCTCAATCGACTCATCGGCGAAGCTAGTCCGCCGTTAGACGCATTGGAGAGTTTGCGATCTCGAAAGTTCTCGGTTATCGCAGAGGTAAAGCGCTCATCACCAAGCAAGGGCGCGCTGGCCGATATCTCAGATCCTGCTGATTTAGCGAGTACCTATCGCAAAAATGGCGCAGCAGTAGTAAGCGTTTTGACTGAAGCGCGGCGATTCAATGGCTCAATTGAGGACCTAAGGAAAGTTCGAGCTGCTATCGATATCCCAATCTTACGTAAAGACTTCATGGTCAGCGAATACCTGATTAGAGAGTCGCGAGCGATTGGGGCGGATCTAGTCTTGTTGATTGTCGCTGCCCTAGATGATGTTCAACTCCTCGATTACTACCAACTCGCAGGCGAACTTGGGATGTCGGTTCTGGTCGAGATACATGACCAAACTGAGCTGGATCGAGCGCTTTCCATCCAGCCGAAAATCATTGGCGTGAATTCGCGAAATCTGAAGTCGCTTGTCGTCTCAAATGAAGCCTTTGCCGATCTAATCCCGCTCATTCCAAGCCATATCTACCGGGTAGCAGAGTCTGGGATCTCCGATCTGACAGCAGCAAAGTTCGCCCGCGACTGTGGCGCCGATGCCATATTGGTTGGGGAAGGCTTGGTGCGCTCAGCCGATTCGGCCACCACCCTCCGTGATTTTCTATCCCTCAATTAAGGCAGAGCGAAAGTAGAGTTCGACCATGTCTCAAGCTCCTGGACACTTTGGACGATTCGGAGGTCGATTCGTTCCCGAGGCCTTGATTGCTGCCCTAGATGAACTAGCTGCGGCGCACGAATCAGCGCTGCATGATCAAGAGTTCCAAAATGAATTATCCGAATTGCACCGAAGCTATACCGGTCGCCCATCTCTGATAACTGAGGCGAAGCGATTCGCAGAACACGCTGGTGGCGCGCGAATATTCTTAAAGCGCGAGGATTTAAATCACACCGGTAGCCATAAGATCAATAACGTTCTTGGCCAGGCGCTGCTAACAAAGCGGATGGGGAAGTCACGGATAATCGCTGAAACTGGCGCGGGGCAACATGGCGTTGCCTCAGCGACTGCCGCGGCGCTCCTAGGTTTGGAATGTGTCGTTTATATGGGCGAAGAGGATACGAAGCGGCAAGCGCTCAATGTGGCACGTATGAAATTACTCGGCGCCGAGGTAGTGCCAGTCACTACCGGTTCTCGCACGCTAAAGGACGCGATAAACGAAGCGATGCGTGATTGGGTAACGAATGTAGGTGACACTCATTACTTGCTTGGGACTGTGGCAGGACCGCACCCGTTCCCGACAATGGTTCGAGACTTCCACCGAATCATCGGCGATGAGTCACGAAGACAGATGTTGGAAATAGTCAGTCGACTTCCCGATGCGGTTCTTGCTTGTGTTGGTGGAGGATCTAATGCCATCGGAATGTTCTATGGATTCCTAGAAGATAAGGATGTACGTCTGATTGGTTTGGAAGCTGGCGGTGATGGCGTCGCCACGGGAAGACACGCTGCAACGATCGTGGGCGGTACGCCGGGAGTGCTCCATGGAACGCGTTCATATGTCCTCCAAGATGAAGATGGTCAGACGCGTGAATCGCACTCGATTTCTGCAGGGCTCGACTATCCCGGAGTCGGACCAGAACATGCCTATTTGAATGAGATTGGGCGCGCCGAGTATCGAGCTATAACAGATGACGAAGCGATGGCTGCATTCTCACTTCTTTCCAAGACTGAAGGGATAATTCCCGCGATTGAAACGGCTCACGCTCTAGCGGGGGCACTTCAAGTTGGCAATGAGTTGGGTGAAGGTGCGATCCTCTTGGTCAACCTCTCGGGTCGTGGCGACAAGGATGTCCAAACTGCAGCAAATTATTTTGGGATTCCACTATGACCAAAGCCTCATTAGCAGAGGTTTTCGATCGGGCTAGACAAGAGCGCCGGGCTGCGCTGATTGGATACTTGCCCGCTTCATTTCCAACCAAGGAACGTTCGATATCTGCGATTGCCGCGATGATTGAAGGCGGCGTCGATATTGTCGAAGTTGGACTCCCTTATAGCGATCCGATCATGGATGGCCC
>JBEGNC010000081.1:0-2720 GCA_041182705.1 Actinomycetota bacterium
CCATTGAGTCGCGCGACTTCCGGGCTCAATGCAGCTGCGCGCATCGCCAATCCGACATTAGTTAATCGGAAGAAGAGAACCGTCAACAATAGAACAAATGACAGGACGGCAATGGTGAAGATATCAAAGGCGCTAAATGGCAAAATAGTGTCGCCAACCGTAATGCCAAATGTATTCACCGGCGCCGGAAAACCACGCTCTTCACCAGCCCAGATCATTCCCGCCATCGATTGGAAAAGGGCAAGTAGCCCGAGTGTGGCGACTATTGGCACGATTGCGAAGATTGATTCGATATCAGAGGTCTTTGACTTACTCGCCATCGCTTCAATCGGTCTCATGACCAGTAGTTGGATGGCTGCCCCTAGCGCTCCACCAGAGATAATCGCAATCAGAGCTGCCAGCCAATAACTCTGGCCGCCCATGATCAGATTCGAGGCAATGTAAGTAGTGAACATCGCTTGGCCCATCTGAGCAAAATTCAAGATTCCAGATCCACGCCAGACCATCACCAATCCAAAAGCAACCACACCGTAGATCGCGCCCTTGGAAAGGCTAAGGAAAAGGACAGATAAGAATGTATCCATGGTCAGCCTAGATAAGCCTTTCTAAGCGCTGGGTCATTTGCCAAACCCTCGGCTTTAGCAACGGTCTCAACCGAGCCGAGATTGAGAATGACTCCCAAATCCGCGATATGTAACGCGCTCACTGCATTCTGCTCGACCAAGATCACCGTTAGCTCAAATTTATCCCTTAGATCACGGATGGTTCGGAAGATCTGTTCGACAATCAATGGCGCTAAGCCCAGCGATGGCTCATCCAGCAATAGAAGTTTTGGTGCAGCAACAAGTGCGCGACCGAGTGCCAGCATTTGCCGTTCGCCGCCCGACAAGGTGTCAGCTTTCTGATTCATCCGCTCACCGAGTCGCGGGAAGATATCAATTACTTCGTTGATTGCATCTGCTGTCTGGCGCTTCTCTCTCCGCCAGACGCCACCTAATTGCAGGTTCTCTTTTACGGTTAATTGTGGAATTACCGATTTACCTTCCGGAACGTGAATTACACCGGTTCGCGCCAAATCTTCCGGTTTGGCCGAGCGAAGATTCTCACCATTCCAGATTATTGAGCCACTATCTGGTGCGATTAGACCTGAGATGGTTCTAAGTAGAGTCGTCTTTCCGGCGCCATTAGAGCCAATCACCGCAGCTATCTCTCCTGGGGCAACGGAGAAACTAACGCCCTTTAACGCGCGAATCGCACCATGGCTAACAGTCAACGAGCTTATTTGGAGGCCGCTCATCGCCCCGCCCCTGCGCTCGCGCCAAGATATGCCTCGATAACGTTCTGATCTTCTCTGATTGCAGCAGGCGTTCCAGAGCTAATTACCTCGCCAAAATTCAACACATATATCCGATCACAGATCTGCATCACCATATCCATGTGATGCTCGACAATCATCACTGCAGTCTCAGAGCGCAAATTGTCGATCAACTTGATCATCCAATCCATGTCCTCGGCACCGAGACCTCCAGCGGGCTCATCTAGCAACAGGATCTTCGGTTGGCTCACAAGCGCACGCGCAATCGCAACTCGCTTTGTATCTGGATATGAGAGCGTATTCGCCTTCCGGGCGGCTATATGTCCGCAATAAAGCTTCTCCAGATAGACCATGGCGCGCTCTCTTAACTCACGATCATCGTTACGTTGTCGGCCCAAGCCCGCGGCGATCATGCCGCGTTTGGAGAATTTCGATGCGCCGATCATGACATTCTCAAGCACGGTGAGGTCTGGAAAGAGTCCAACACCTTGAAGGGTTCGGGAAAGTCCAAGCTCTACCAATTGATGCGGTTTTGGCCAGTCACGGGAATCGCCGAAGAGTTCTAGTGATCCGGTAGTTGGTTTGACGATACCGCTTAATGCATTGAAGAGGGTTGTCTTTCCGGCACCGTTTGGGCCAATCAATCCGAGTACTTCACCGCGGCGTAATTCCAGATTTACCTTTGAGAGCGCTTTGAGTCCGCCGAAATTAACGGAGAGATCACGAACTGCCAGAACCGTCTCGGTCACAGACATCCTCGTCTCACTCCTTATTCCTAATTCAGTTGAAACTAATTCATATAGATCCGCGGAACACGTGGGGCGATTCGAGTGACAATCTCATAGTTGATCGTCCCACTAGCCTGCGCCCAAGCGTCAGCAGTGTATCCGGGAGAATCTATCGGGGAAATCAAATAGGCCCAATCACCCGCACGAGCAATCGAATCGTTACCTAAATCGACCACAAACTGGTCCATTGATACGCGTCCGATAATCGGCGCCTTCACATTACCTACTAGCACTCCCGCACTTGAGTTAGCGGATCGAGGTATGCCATCGGCATATCCCATCGGGATAATGCCCAATTTGGTATCGCGATCCGTAACTGCTGTTCCTCCATAACCGACCTGAGAGCCAACTGGGACATCCTTTACTAAATGTAGTTGCGCACGAATCGACATCGCAGGAATCAAACCGAGAGATTCCGAACCGCCCATAGTTTCCACCGAAGGCGACAACCCGTACATCGAGATACCGATGCGAACTAGATCATGATGGGCTCGCTTATCATTGATAGTCGCCGCCGAATTTCCCAGATGTATCAACTCGGGCTCCAAACCAGATTCCTTCGCATCAGATACACGCAAGTTAAAGTTCGCAATCTGTTCATCATTGAACTTCTCTCC
>JBEGNC010000082.1:0-4866 GCA_041182705.1 Actinomycetota bacterium
GAGCCCCTCTCGGATGTTCCTGCGAATCTGAGTTGCAGAGATATCAAGCGCGCCGATCTCCAGTCTCTGCCATATGACATTTGCGTCAGGCGGAGTTACTTCATATCCGGGGCGAACTATCACTAGAAATTCCACCAAATCAATCAATTCGCTATAGCGATGCCAAGTTTCAATTCCGCTAAATGCATCGGAGCCAATCACCCAGAAGATCTTCTCCGCTGGGTACAACTGGGAAATCTCAAGAACAGTATCAATTGCGTATGAATCGCCAGCTCGCTTGATCTCACAATCGCTAACTGCTACGTCTGTATTGGCAAGAGCTAACTTGGCCATCTCAAATCGATGAGTCGCTTCGGCATGTGTTTCGCGTTGCCATGGACGACCGGCTGGGACAACGATCAAATTATCTACCAATCCAGAGTTTTTAACTTCTCGAATCAAATGAAGATGGCCAAGATGGATTGGATCAAACGATCCACCGAAGATTGCGCAGCTCTTAATCTTTATCAAGTCTGAGAACTAGGTATAGAAGAAGTAGCAAGATTCCGAATGCGGTCAGGCCAAAGAAAAGCGGAGATGCTGGAAGCTCTCGACCCTGCTCGCTGAATAATTCAATCGCTCTGCTGATCATGGCCTTAATCCTAACCGAGGCGACCATTTGCCAATAACACCTTGAAAGCCGCTTCATCGATGATGGGAATTCCCAGCTCCTCAGCCTTCTTCACCTTGGATCCGGGGGCCTCGCCAACGACCACGTAATCTGTCTTTTTGGAAACCGAGGATGCGGCCTTACCACCGCGTTCTGTGATTGCTTCGGTTACGCCATCGCGGGTGAAATCAACTAACGATCCGGTGACTACTATTGTGATTCCCGTCAGAGTTTGTTCCAAAGTAGTTTCACGCTGATCAACCATCGTAACCCCAGCAGTTCGCCATTTTTCGATGATCTGCCGGTGCCAATCCACACTAAACCAGTCGCTAAGGCTCTCTGCAATCACTTCGCCTACGCCCTCGATTTGGGAGAGTTCAGCAGCGCTAGCGTTAGCAATCGCATCTAGAGAGCCGAAGTTCCGCGCCAATGCTTGTGCCGCCGTCGGACCTACATGTCGAATCGAGAGAGCGACCAAGACTCGCCAGAGCGGTCGAGCCTTAGATTCAGCAAGCGCAAAAAGTAATTTCTCGGCATTGGCCGCAGGAGTGCCGTCTTTCTTCCGGAAAAATTCAGATTTAGCTAGAGCTTCACGGTTCAATGCGAAGAGATCGCCTTCATCTGTGATCAATTTGGAAGCAAGTAGGGCTTCGGCTGCCTCATAGCCTAGGACATCGATATCAAGCGCTGCCCGAGAAGCGATATAGAAGATTCGTTCCCGCAGTTGAGCAGGACATGATCTGGAGTTAGGGCATCGGATATCTACATCACCTTCGCTCATCGCTCGAAGCGTTGAGCCACAATCTGGACATTTCTTCGGCATGACGAACTTCTTCTCGTCACCGGTTCGGCGCTCGATGACTGGACCGAGGATCTCGGGTATCACATCACCTGCTTTGCGGAGCAGAACAATGTCACCGATTAGAACGCCCTTCCGTTCGATCTCGGAGAGATTATGCAAAGTTGCATTTGTCACCGTTGAACCGGCGACCCGCACCGGCTCCATGAATCCAAATGGAGTAACCCGACCGGTACGACCTACGCTGACTCGGATGTCGAGTAATTTCGTGGTCACCTCCTCGGGCGGATACTTATAGGCGATCGCCCATTTAGGCGCCCGCGAAGTTGCACCTAATTCACGTTGGGCAGCCCTTTCATTTACCTTGATCACAACGCCGTCAATCTCATGTTCGACATCATGGCGATGCTTTAGGTAGAAGTCGATGAAATCCCTTACTTCTTCGCGAGTTGAAACTACCTTGTAACGCTTGGAGATTGGCGCGCCCCACTCTCGCAATTGTTCATATGCCGCACTCTGGGTATCGAATTCGATACCGGTCACCGCACCTACGCCATGGACGATGAGATCAAGTGGCCGGGCTGCCGTTATCCGTGGATCCTTCTGCCGCAACGAACCCGCAGCGGCATTACGCGGATTCGCAAATGGCGTCTTGCCGGATTCTTCGAGCGCCTCGTTCAGTTCCTGGAAAGCCGCAAGGGGGAAGAAGATCTCTCCGCGAATCTCGACCAATTCTGGGAGTTGGTTCCCGGTCAAAGTTTGGGGAACAGTCTTGATCGTTCTAACGTTTACCGTTACATCTTCTCCGGTTGTGCCATTCCCACGAGTCAGGGCTCGAATCAACTTACCCTTCTCGTAGATTAGATTTATCGCTAAACCATCGACCTTGACTTCGCATAACCAACTCTTGCTCTTGCCACCATCTTCACGTGCCACTCGATCAAACCAAGCGCTCAATTCCTCTCCACTGAATGCATTATCCAAACTCATCATTCGCTCGTGGTGATCGAACTGTTCGAAATGAGTTGCGAAACCACCACCTACTTCCAAAGTCGGTGAGTTCTGATCCCGCAACTCTGGATATTCTCCTTCAAGTCTCTGCAGCTCATTCCAAAGTTGGTCGAATTCACCATCGCTGATAACTGGCTTGTCCAGAACGTAATATCGATATTGGTGATCTCGGATCTGCTCAATCAACTCTGCGATCCGGTGTCGCACGTTTGTATCTGAGGCACTCATTCGGTCTCCGAGATTGTTACTGATCCCACGACTCGATCTTCATCGTAAATGACCATCGCCTGGCCAGTTGCTAGACCCAAGATCGGCTCATCCATGATGGCCACAAGGTGTTCGGTCTGGTCAATCACTCGGTAATAAGAGCAGGGATGGGGCTGGCCATGGGCTCGTACTTGGACAAAACCACGCGCCATAGATTCAGTTGTGGCCTCCGGAATTGGACCGCACCAAATCGGAGATTCACCTTTGATCTTTGACACTGCAAGGGCTTCGCGCTCACCCACAACGACAGTGTTGGTCTTTGGCTCGATCTTCAAGACATATCTGGCCTCTCCTGATGGCGCCGGAACCGTCAAACCCAAACCGCGGCGTTGACCAATCGTGTATGTATAAGCGCCCTTATGCTCTCCGATCTTTCTACCACTTTCATCGACAATCGGACCAGTCTCACTTCCCAATCGCTCGCGCAACCAACCAGCGTTATCGCCCGAAGGTACAAAGCAGATGTCATGGCTATCGGGTTTGTTCGCTACGGAAAGACCTCGCGCCGCCGCTTCTTTCCTGATGTTCTCTTTCGTAGTATCACCGAGCGGGAAAAAAGCACCTTGTAATTGTTTGGCGGTCAGCACGGCAAGTACATATGACTGATCCTTACTCGGATCTATCGCACGATAGAGAAGTCTGCCACTTTCGCTTTCCCGCATCTGTGCATAATGGCCAGTAACAACGCCATCGAATCCCATCGCCTTCGCGCGGTCCAACACCGCAGCGAACTTAATCTTCTCATTACAACGCAGACAGGGGTTTGGCGTGCGACCCGAGGCATATTCGCTTAAGAAATTCTCGACAACATTCTCGTGGAATTCATCTGACATGTCCCAGATGTAGAAAGGGATTCCGATTACATCGGCAGCGCGGCGAGCATCATGGGAATCCTCGATTGTGCAACAACCTCGGGCGCCGGAGCGGTACTTCTTCGGATTCTTGGCAAGCGCTAGATGCACCCCCATTACATCGTGCCCCATCTCTCGAGCACGGGCAGCAGCGACTGCGGAGTCGACCCCGCCACTCATTGCTGCGATCAACTTCATGCAGTGCTCCGATACGCCGCGCGGGCTCGTTCGATGACCCGATCTATACAAGTGGCAAAGTACTCGATATCGCTCGATGAATTCTCCGGTCCGAGCGAGAACCGGAGTGAAGAGCGCGCTTCACGCTCACTTCGCCCCATTGCAAGAAGGACGTGGCTGGCTTGTTGAACTCCGGCCGAGCAGGCAGAGCCGGTAGAGCAAGCGATTCCTTCACTATCAAAGAGGAGAAGGAGTGAATCGCTCTCCGTATTTGGAAAGCGCACGTTCAAGATTCCTGGTAGCCGCTCCGAAACCGCACCATTGAAGACAACATCTGGAACTGCGCTCTTAATCAATTCCGCCAATTTATCTCTTAGGGAACTTACATACAGCGCGCTCTTCTCTCGATTCCGCATCGTAGCCTGGGCTGCCGTAGCGAAGGAAACAATTGCAGCAGCGTTCACTGTGCCCGATCTAATCTCCCGCTCTTGTCCACCGCCGTGAAGAAGTGGCGTGATGTCAACGCCTCGCTTGAGAATCAGCGCTCCTACACCTACCGGTCCCCCGATCTTATGGGCGCTGATCGTCATCGCAAATAGACCTAGCTCGGCGAAAGAGAGCGGCACTTTTCCAAAGCTCTGGATTGCATCGGAATGCACCGGGATGTCATATGGTCTTGCGATTTCGACAACATCGCTAATCGGTTGGAGTGTGCCAACCTCGTTGTTGGAGTGCATGATGCTGATTAGCGCAATCTCTTCATTACGATTCTCAAGCGCAGACTTTAGAAATTCAAGGTTTATGACGCCCGAAGAATCGACTGGAATTTCGATGATTTCGGCGCCTTCTGCATCACGGAGCCATTGAACAGGATCAAGAACTGCATGATGTTCGAATGCCGAGATTACTACGATTTTCCGCTTGGAATCTTCTGCTCGGCGGTGCCAATAAATTCCTTTGATTGCAAGGTTATTTGATTCTGTGCCACTACCGGTGAAGATGACTTCGCTGGGATGACACTCAACCAGGCTCGCAATTCGTTCTCTGGATTCCTCGACTCGCTTACGAACCTCACGTCCATAACCATGGAGGCTAGAAGGATTTCCAATCTC